>JAFYFI010000048.1 GCA_017543785.1 Alloprevotella sp. | reverse complement strand
CAGGGAACGGACTACATACTTGCCGTCCTGGGCCACATGGGCTACTTTCAGCTGAAGAAAATCAGCTACGACGGGAAGAACGTCCGCGCCAATGTGATACTGGACAAGACGTTTGGCCCCGACGAGGACTACCCCGACGTGAAGGAGCCCTACGTGCCCACAGCCGACTTCAGCAACACCCAGATGCTGAGACAGTTCATCAAGTAGAGAATACCATTTCCCCCGAAACTAAAAACAACATACACCCATATGACAGAGAAACACTTTAAGCGCACGCTGGTGACGGCTGCGCTGCCCTATGCCAACGGCGGCGTCCACATAGGCCACCTGGCTGGAGTATATGTGCCTGCCGACATCTATGCCCGCTACCTGCGCCTCAGGGGGCGCGAGGTGCTGTTTGTGTGCGGCAGCGACGAGCACGGAGTGCCCATCACCATACGCGCCCGCAAGGAGGGCATCACTCCGCAGGACGTGGTGGACCGCTACCACAAGATGATAAAGGACAGCTTTGCAGAGTTTGGCATCAGCTTCGACATCTACAGCCGCACCACAAGCAAGACACACGCCCAGACGGCAACGGAATTTTTCCGTAAGCTCTACGACAAAGGCGAATTCATAGAACAGGAGAGCGAGCAGTACTACGACGAGGAGACCAAGACCTTCCTCGCCGACCGCTACATCACAGGCGAGTGCCCCCACTGCCACAACGAGGGCGCCTATGGCGACCAGTGCGAGAAATGCGGCACAAGCCTCTCGCCCACCGAACTCATCAACCCCAAGAGCGCCATCAGCGGCGCCACACCCGTGCTGCGCAAGACGAAACACTGGTACCTGCCACTCGACAAGCATCAGCCCTGGCTCGAGGAATGGATACTCAAAGGGCATCCCGAATGGCGCAGCAACGTGTATGGACAGTGCAAGAGCTGGTTTGAGATGGGGCTGCAGCCACGTGCCGTGAGCCGCGACCTCGACTGGGGCATACCCGTGCCGGTAGAGGGCGCCGAGGGCAAGGTGATGTACGTATGGTTCGACGCACCCATAGGCTACATCAGCAACACGCGCGAACTGCTGCCCGACACATGGGAGACATGGTGGAAGTCGGACGACACACGACTCATACACTTCATAGGAAAAGACAACATCGTGTTCCACTGCATCGTCTTCCCTGCCATGCTGAAGGCTGAAGGCAGCTACATCCTGCCCGACAACGTGCCCTCAAACGAGTTCCTCAACCTGGAAGACGAAAAAATAAGCACCAGCCGCAACTGGGCTGTGTGGCTACACGAATACCTGCAGGACCTGCCCGGCAAGCAGGACGTGCTGCGCTACGTGCTCACTGCCAACGCGCCCGAGACAAAGGACAACAACTTCACCTGGAAAGACTTCCAGGCACGCAACAACAACGAGCTCGTGGCAGTATATGGCAACTTCGTCAACCGCGCACTGGTGCTCACGCAGAAGTATTTCGACGGGAAAGTGCCCTCCTGCGGCGAACTCACCGACGCCGACCGCCAGACGATAGCCGAGTTCCAGGGAGTGAAAGCCGACGTGGAGCGACTCATAGAGAAGTTCCGCTTCCGCGACGCACTCAAAGAGGCAATGAACCTGGCACGCATAGGCAACAAATACCTTGCCGACAGCGAGCCCTGGAAGGTGTGGAAAACCGACCCCGACCGCGTGGCAACGATACTCAACATAGCCCTGCAGCTCGTGGCAAACCTTGCCATAGCCTTCGAGCCATTCCTGCCAATGTCGTCGAAGCGACTGCGCGAGATGATTTGCCTGGGCGACGCCAACTGGGAACGCCTCGGAGCCACCGACCTGCTCGCCGACGGACACCAGCTGGGCAAGCCCGAACTGCTCTTCGACAAAATAGAAGACAGCGTGGTGGAGGCTCAGATAAACAAGCTGGAAGAGATAAAGAAAGCCAACGCCGCCGCACAGGCAAAAGCCGCACCCGTGGCTGCACCCATAGAGTTCGAACAATGGGAGAAGCTGGACATACGCGTAGGCACAGTGCTGGAGTGTGAGAAAGTGCCCAAGGCAGACAAACTGCTGCGCTTCCTCATCGACGACGGACTGGAACGCCGCACCATAGTGAGCGGCATAGCAAAATACTATGCTCCCGAGGAACTCGTGGGCAAGCAGGTGTGCTTCCTTGCCAACCTGCCAGCCCGCAAGCTGCGCGGCATAGAGAGCCAGGGCATGATACTCAGCGCCGAAGACCTCGACGGAAGCCTCTGCGTCATCACTCCGCAGAAACAGGTGAAGCCAGGCTCACAAGTAAAGTAAACCCACAAAACCTGACCCGATGAAAGTACTACTGGTCAACACCTCCGAAAGAATAGGCGGCGCTGCCATAGCTACACAACGCCTCATGCGCGCACTCAACAACAACGGCGTGGAGGCTAAGATGCTCGTACGCGACAAACAGACCGACAATCCCTACACCGTGAGGCTGCCGCGCACCGTGAAGAACAACCTGAACTTCGTCATGGAGCGTGCAGAGATATTCCTCACAAACCGATGCAGCAAACGAAACCTCTGGGCTCTCGATACTGCCGCATGGGGAGCCGACATAACTAAGCTGCCGGAATATAAGGAGGCTGACATCATACACCTGAACTGGATAAACCAGGGCATGATATCGCTGCCCGTAGTAAAGAAAATACTCGCCTCAGGCAAACCCGTCGTCTGGACACTGCACGACATGTGGCCCTTCACGGGCATATGCCACCACGCAGAGAACTGCACCGGATGGCTCACAGGATGCGGCGACTGCCCACAACTGCGCTTTCCTAACGAAAACGACCTGAGCGCAAAAATCTTCAAGAACAAAGTCGATGCCTATGCCCAGGGCTCACTCCACATAGTGGCATGCAGCCACTGGCTTGCAGAGCTGGCAAGGCGCTCACCACTGTTCAAGGGAAAGGAAGTAAGCTGCATTCAGAATGCCATCGACACACAGTTCTATCAGCCTGGCGACAAACTCGAAGCACGCAAGGCACTCGGACTGCCGGAGGACAAACAGATGCTGCTCTTCGTGGCATACAAAGCCACCGACCGCAAAAAAGGCATAGACTACCTCATAGAAGCCTCAAACATCATTGCCGAGCAACATCCCGAATGGATAAGCCTGCTGGGCATCATACCCGTAGGGCTGGAGGCTGAGAGCCTCAAGGACGCATTTGCCTGCGACGCCTATCCTCAAAACTACGTCACCGACTCGGCAAAGATGCGACTGCTCTATCAGGCTGCCGACCTGCTCGTGATGCCCACACTCATGGACAACCTGCCCAACACCATCGTCGAGGCTATGTCGTGCGGACTGCCATGCGTAGGCTTCAACATCGGCGGACTGCCCCAGATGATACAAGACGGCATCAACGGACGACTGGCACGATACCGCGACGCAGAACACTTTGCAAAACTCACACTGGAAACACTCGTAAGCTCCAGCTATCAAATGCTGTGCAAGAATGCACACGACACCGCCGTGACGCAATACTCAGAGCAGACGGTGGCAAACCGCTATCAGAAACTCTACGAGGAATGTCTCAAAGCGTGAAGCAAAAACATAGAACTTTCTCAAAACCTCAGGAAAGCTAGAGCCCCAAAACCTACAGAAACCTTAGAGCCTCTGGAAAATCAAGCCTCTCCAGGCTCTCCAGAACACCCTAAGCCCTCTAGCCCTCCTCAAAAAAACTCAACCCCCCCGTGGCAAAACAGCCCATAAAAATCACCGTAGCCACCGTTACCTACAACGCCGGCGCGCTAATAGCCAAAACCATCAGCAGCGTGGAGCAGCAGGACTATCCGGCTGTGGAGCACCTCATCATCGACGGAAACTCCACCGACGACACCCTGGAGCAGATACACCGCTACATGGAACGCAACAGCGTGGCTGAGGTGAAGCACGAAATCAACTGCCTCTCAGAGCCCGACAACGGCATTTACGACGCCATGAACAAAGCCCTGTCGATGGCTACGGGACGCTACATTGTTTTTCTCAATGCCGGCGACACGCTGCACAGCGACCACACACTCTCGGACGTAGCAGCACTGGCAGAACAGCGCTCCACACACCCAGCCGTCATATATGGCCACACCGACATCGTGGGCAGCAACGGAGAATTTCTGCGCCACCGCAGGCTAGAACCACCCGAGGAACTTTCGTGGCACGACTTCCGCTACGGCATGCTCGTGTGTCACCAGGCTTTCTACGCCCGAACAGACATTGCACACAACCTGCCCTACAACATGAAGTACCGATTCTCTGCCGACTACGACTGGACCATTCGCATAATGAAGGTTGCCGAACAGAGAAACCTGGAACTCTGCAACGCCCGGAAGGTGCTCGCCGACTTCCTGCAAGGCGGCACCACTGCGAAGAACCACCGCCGCAGCCTCTTCGAGCGACTGCGCATCATGGGGCACCACTTCGGATGGGCAACAGCCATAGCAGAGCATTTCTGGTTTGTGGTGAGAGCCATCATACGCAAATAAAAAAATCACTCTTAAGCCCATGGCAAGAAAGACTACACCCGACGAGGCGTACAGCTGGGCTGCCCACAGATGCTCGCTGCGCGAATGTTGCAGCTACGACCTGACGACGAAACTCATGGAGAAAGGACTCGCACGCCCTGAAGCGGACGCCATAATAGACCGCCTCACCGACGAGAACTACATCAACGAGGAACGCTATGCCCGTGCCTTCGTGCACGACAAGACACTCTACGACCGCTGGGGGCGCATCAAGACGCGGCAGGCTCTGAGAATGAGGGGCATCGACAGCGACTACATCAACGCCGCCATGGCTGACATCGACGAGGAGGAATACGTTGCCACGCTGAAAAGCCTGCTCGCACAGAAACAAAAGAGCATCAGCGCCGACAGCGACTACGAGATGACGCAAAAACTAGTGCGCTTCGCCGCTAGCCGCGGCTTCGAACTCGAAATAGTCTTCCGCGCCCTCGAAGAAATGCAATAGACTGAGGAATACCTATATAAAAGAATGGAGAATATGCCGATTTAAGCATATTCTCCATCCTTTTTGTTTTTTTGTCTGAAGTCTGTTTTCAAGGCTCAGAAAACCTGGCGCCAACGACATAAGTTGCAGAAAGCTACCCCGTTGCGAAAAAAATAAATTTTATTTACAAATCTGCGGCGCGTGATGTGGCGGCGGCGGGACGGCTATTTTTGAAACTAAAATCAGGTTTTTTCTTACATTTGTGTAGAATAAACTTACATTTTGCTTAAAAAGTCAATTATTTTCCTTACCTTTGCGACACTTTTGGCGACAAAGGGGTCTAATACCTAACTAAAATTTAACAAAACAATAAATTCTACCTATCATGGAAAAGATTGACCTACTGGATCTTCGCATCCTGGACATTATCTCAGGCAACGCCCGAATTCCTTTCAAAGATATTGCCGAAATGTGCAATGTTTCGCGCGCAGCAATCCACCAGCGTGTACAGCGCCTCACGGAGATTGGCGTGATAACCGGCTCCGGCTATTACATCAACCCCAAGAAGATTGGCTACGGCACATGCACCTACGTAGGCATCACGCTTGAGAAGGGTTCTATGTACCGCGCTGTTGCCGACAGCCTGCAGGAAATTCCGGAAATAGTGGAGTGCCACTACACTACGGGCAACTATTCCATGCTTGTGAAGCTCTACTGCAAGGACAACGAGCACCTTATGGACATTCTGAACAACAGGATTCAGGGCATTGCCGGTGTTATCTCCACCGAGACGCTCATCTCGCTGGAGCAGACCATCAACCGCGCCATACACGTGCCCCTCAACTCTGCCGACATAGCAGAGAGGACTCGCCGCAGCCGCACTGAGAAAAAATAAGTTCACACCGCTACGGAAATGAATTTAATAGGTGCACTGACGGGACTGTGTACGTTCCTCGTCATAGGTTTGTTCCACCCACTTGTCATAAAGACGGAATACTACTTCGGCACTCGCCCGTGGTGGATATTCATGCTTGTGGGCATTGTCTGCGTCGTGGCGGCTCTACTCATAGGCAGCCATTTCTGGAGCAGCCTGCTCGCCATCGTGGGGTTCTCGTGCTTCTGGAGCATCAGGGAACTCTTCGAGCAGCGCGAGCGCGTCAGGCGTGGGTGGTTCCCGAAAAATCCTAAACGCAAGTACGACCAATAATCACCGGCAAAGCCGTTTGCAAGACTCCATAATAAATTTGCAAGACTCCATAATAAAAAAAGGACTGCACGCAGGGGCTTGCCGCTTAGAGAATAGAAATGCGAAAAAACTAATCTGAAAATTATATTTATGATGTTTGATATTTATTCTGACTACAATACTCTCAACGACCATTTTCCCAATCATACTCTCCGCCCCGTCATAGGCATCACGGCAAACTTTGGCGACAAGGGTGCCGAACTTGCCGAGGGATACTTCCGCAGCATAGAGATGGCTGGAGGCATACCGGTGGTGATTCCCATCACCGAAAACCACATTGAGCTTGCCGCACTTCTCGACCGCATAGACGGACTCGTGCTCTCGGGCGGCGCCGACATCAATCCGCTCTACCTTGGCGAAGACCCCATCCCTCAGCTGGGCAGCATCAACCCACGCCGCGACCGCATGGAAATACTCCTGACGCGCCTTGCCTATGACCGCCAGCTGCCCATACTGGGCATTTGCCGCGGCATACAGGTGCTCACCGCTGTGCTGGGCGGCAAGTTGTATCAGGACATACAGGCGCAGAGCGAGAGTTCCTTCCCCATAAAACATTCTCAGGACCTGGCGCGCGGAGTGGCTTCTCACTTCGTAGATGCAGTGCCCGGCAGCATCGTCCAGACTCTGCTCGGCGACAGGTTTGCCGTAAACTCTTTCCACCACCAGGCAGTGAGCAAATGCGGTCCTCTGCTCCGCCCCACGGCATATAGTGCCGACGGCATCATAGAGGCTGTGGAGAGCACTGAATACAAGAGTGTGGTGGGTGTGCAATGGCATCCGGAATGTTTCATCCTGGAGGACGACCGCTGTATGCACCCGCTGTTCCGCTGGTTTGTAGAGGAATGTGAGTCCTACCGCCGCGCCTGCGACGTTCACTCGCAAGTGCTCACTCTCGACTCCCACGTAGATACTCCCATGTTCTTCTCCGAAGGTGTACGCTTCGACCACCGCGACCCGAAGGTGAAGGTAGATATGCACAAGCTCACTGAGGGCCGCATGGACTCGGTCATCATGGCTGCCTACCTGCGCCAGGAGGAACGCTCGGAAGAGGGACACCGCGCAGCCACCGAGAAGGCACGCAGCCTGCTCATGCAGATAAAGGAAATGGTAGATGGCGTGCGCGGAGCCCAGATAGCCTACACTCCTAAGGATGCCTTCCGCATAAAGTCGAGAGGACAGAAAGCCATCTTCCTCGGAATAGAGAACGGCTATGCCATAGGCCACGACCTCTCTCTCGTAGAGGACTTCCGCCGCATGGGCGTGGCATACATGACGCTCTGCCACAACGGCGACAACGACATTTGCGACTCTGCGTCGCGCTCCAACGGCGAGCATAGCGGACTGAGTGCGTTCGGCAGGGATGTGGTGCGCGAGATGAACCGCGTAGGAATGATGGTGGACCTCTCGCACGCTGCCGAATCTACCTTCTACGACGTTCTCGACGTGAGCCAGGAGCCCGTGATATGCTCCCACAGCAGCTCACGCTTCCTCTGCGACCATCCGCGCAACCTCACCGACGACCAGCTCAGGGCTATTGCCGAGGTGGGTGGTGTGGCTCAGGCTACGTTCTACCCCGGCTTCCTGCGCACCGACGGCGAGGCTACCATAAAAGATGCCGTGCGCCACATCCTGCACATGATTGACGTGGCTGGCGTTGACCACGTCGGCGTGGGTTCCGACTTCGACGGCGACGGCGGAGTGCCAGGACTCAACGACGAGTCGGAGATGATAAACCTCACGCGCCGACTGATGGCAGAAGGCTTCGGCCCCACTGTGCTCAAGAAGATTTGGGGCGGCAACATAGTCCGCGTCATGAGCCAGGTGCAGTATCACGGAAGCGTGAAGTTCGGACTGAACAATGCATGATGTGGATTCTCAGGTCCTGGATGAGGCTTGGATTTTCTTCCGTCATGCCTGAGACCTACGTTCCACAGCACAAGGACCTATCTTTCAGAAAACCTATAAACCTATAAACCCCCACACCTTTGAAAACACAAACCATCATCGCCGTTCTCCTGCTGCTTTGCATGGCAGCTCTGACATCGTGCAAGAGCGGCAAGCCCACCGACAATACTACAGCCGAAATAGACATGGCGCCAGTGAAGTTCAATGCCGACAGCGCCCTTGCCCTCATCAGGGAGCAATGCAGCTTCGGTGCGCGCATCCCAGCCTCCGAAGCCCACACGCGCTGCGGCGACTGGATAGTGAAGAGCTTTGCTGACCTCGGCTTGGAGGTGAGCGAGCAGAAAACCACCGTGACGGCATGGGACGGCAAGTCGCTGCCCTGCCGCAACATCATGGCGCGCTGGAAACCCGAAGCACAGCGCCGCGTGGCTATCTTCACCCACTGGGAGAGCCGCCCCTGGGCTGACCAAGACCCCGACTCCACGCGTCACCACGATGCCGTCATGGCTGCCAACGACGGAGCCAGCGGCGTGGCTGTGATGCTCGAGCTGGCACGCTCCCTTGACAAGCTCAACCCTAACGTGGGCATCGACTTCGTGTGCTTCGACATGGAGGACTACGGCGCACCCTACTGGGGCTCGCAAACTCAGGACGAGAGCGACTGGTGTCTGGGCAGCACATACTGGGCCACACATCTGCCCGACAACTACGTGAAACCCGAATACGGCATCCTGCTCGACATGGTGGGAGGCATGGGGACACGCTTTTACTACGAATACCACTCGCGCCGATATGCCGAGGAAATAGTGGCACGCGTATGGGCTGCCGCCAGAAATGCCGGAGCCGAAGACTTCTTCGTTGACTCCGACGGGCTGGCTACCATCGACGACCACGTGCCCGTAAACGTGCATGCCGGCATTCCCACCATCGACATCATCGGCGGCAGCGAAAACCGCTTCCCTTCCACATGGCACACCGTGAACGACACTCCCGAAAACATTTCTACCGAAGTGCTGGGCGCTGTAGGTCAGACACTGCTGCAGCTACTCTACGAAGAACCTTAACAGAGAAAACTATCTATGGCTAGCATAAACGAGATACAAGACGAGATTATTGAAGAGTTCTCCGAGCTCGACGACTGGATGGACCGCTACCAGCTGCTCATCGACATGGGTTCCGAGCTGGAGCCACTGCCCGAGAGCGACAAGACGGAGTCGAACCTGATAGACGGTTGCCAGAGCCGCGTATGGCTGGTGTGCGACGAGAAAGACGGATTGCTCAACTTCCGCGCCGAGAGCGACGCTCTCATAGTGAAGGGCATCGTGAGCCTGCTCATACGCGCCCTCTCCGGACACAAGGCTGACGAGATTCTGCAGTCAGAACTCTACTTCATAGACCGCATAGGGCTGGCTGAGCACCTCTCGCCCACACGCTCCAACGGACTTCTTGCCATGGTGCGCCAAATGCGCCTCTACGCCCTTGCCGTACAGGCAAAGCAAGCCTGAGCCTGCAGAGACATTGAAACCGAAAAGCTGTCTGCCCATCAGGGTAGGCAGTCTTTTTTGTGCCCGGCAGAGGGGAGGATGCTCCTCGCGGAACTTGGTCCCTTAATAATAAATCATAGAAGCACGAAGCGAGGTTTGTAAAAATCCTTTATCCCAGGCCCCCCGTTTTTGAGCTCAAAAAACGGGCATAAAAATCATCTCCGAAAAATTTGGTCCGAAAAATGCCCGTTTTTCGCAATTTGCGGAAAGGTCTGACTTTCAAGTGGATACAAAAATTTGGCTCGGATTTTCGTTTGATTTTTCAAAATCCGAGCCACTTTTCTGCGATTTTTCGGCTGAAAAACGTGAAAATTTCTTTGAGGAATTTCAGAATTTCTTTGAGGAAT
>JAFYFI010000047.1 GCA_017543785.1 Alloprevotella sp. | reverse complement strand
TGCAGTATTAAAGGAAAAAGGTGTCATTAGACGTGTTGGTGAAGATAAAAATGGCTATTGGGAAGTGCTATCAGACATTAAAATTGTTTATTAGTGGGCTTTATTTGGTGGTGCAAATGTGGTGCATTGCGTAAATAGAAAAATCCGCAAGATTCTGAATGTCAGTTTCTTGCGGATTTTTATAAAGTGACTCCGTTGGGATTGACTGCGTCCATCCCTTCCCTGCCACGGGCTAGTCTTACAAAAAGACAAAGAACCAATCTGATTTAAAGCAAGCTTTAATCATCTTAGTCCTCTGTCCTTTTGTGATTCCGTTGGGATTGACTTCGTCCATCCCTTACCCTGCCACGGGCTAGTCTTACAAAACAAAAACAGAAAACAAATCCTGAAAGTAAACTTTCGTCTTTATTTCCTGTTTGTGTTTTGTGACTCCGTTGGGATTGACTGCGTCGATCCCCTTCCCTGCCACTGGCTAGTCTTACAAAAAGACAAAGAACCAATCTGATTTAAAGCAAGCTTTAATCATCTTAGTCCTTTGTCCATTTTGTGACTCCGTTGGGATTCAAACCCAAGACCTTCAGAACCGGAATCTGACGCTCTATTCAGCTAAGCTACGGAGCCGTTTTTGCGAATGCAAAAGTAAGTAAATAGCTGCAAAAAAGGAAAAATCACATCCGAAAATTGCCTTTCCCGTTTGTTTCGCTAATTTCGCAGCTTAGAAAAAATGGTTTTTATATAATATGAGTAAGTTACAAATACCCGAAGGCTATGCGCCTATACTCGGACGCTATGATACGGAGTCGGGAATTAAGTTGATAAAAAATTTCTTTCAGGACAACCTCGCTACCGGTCTGCAGCTGCGCCGCGTGACGGGACCGCTCTTCGTGCGCCGCGGACTGGGACTTAACGATGACCTCAATGGCGTGGAGCGCCCCGTTTCGTTTCCCATAAAGGACATGGGCGACGTGCGCGCTGAGGTGGTTCACTCGCTGGCAAAGTGGAAACGCCTGACGCTCTCGGAGCAGAAGGTGCTGCCTGGCTATGGCATATATACCGACATGAATGCTATCCGCGCCGACGAGGAACTGGACAACCTACACTCGCTCTACGTGGACCAGTGGGACTGGGAGCGCGTCATACTGCCTGAAGAACGCTCGCTGGAGTTTCTGAAAAAGACGGTGAAGAACATTTACTATGCCATGCTGCGAACGGAGTTTCTCGTTACGGAGCGTTTTCCTCACCTGAAGCCACAACTTGCTCCGAAGGTGTTCTTTATCCACTCGGAGGAACTGCGCCAGCGCTATCCCGACCTTACACCTAAAGAGCGCGAGGATGCCATCTGCCGCGAGAAAGGTGCCGTGTTCATCATAGGCATCGGCGGAAAGCTTGGCGACGGCAAGCCTCACGACATGCGTGCCCCTGACTACGACGACTGGTCAACGCCAAACGCCGACGGTTTTGAGGGACTGAACGGCGACTTGCTGATATGGTACGATGTGCTGGGGCGCGCCGTGGAAATATCTTCCATGGGTATCCGCGTGGACAAGGCAGCCCTGCTCAGGCAGCTGCAACTGTCGGGAAAGGAAGACAGGCTACAGCTATATTTCCACCGACTTCTTGTTGAAGGCAAATTGCCTCTGAGCATAGGTGGCGGTATAGGGCAGTCGAGCCTTTGCATGATATACCTCAAGAAAGCTCATATCGGAGAGATTCAGGCGTCGATATGGCCTGACGATATGCGCAAGGAATGTGAGGCGAAGGGTGTGAATCTGATTTAGAATAACCTGGAAAGTAGGTGAGACACAGAAATTTCTTTCTTGCAGCCCTGCCCTTGGCGGCGGTGGGAGCCACGGCTCAGAAGGCACCGTCGCCGATGCCCAACGTCATCGTGCTCCTTGCCGACGACCTTGGCTATGGCGACCTTTCGTGCTATGGGGCTACGCGAGTCGTAACTCCCAATGTTGATGCGCTGGCAAGGAGTGGCGTCAGGTTTACTGACGTTCATGCCTGCGCCTCTACCAGCACACCGTCGAGGTATGGTTTGCTGACGGGCGAATATCCCTTTCGCCGACAGGGCACGAATGTGGCTGCCGGCAATGCGGGGATGATAATTAAGCCCAGCCAATATACCATAGCCGACATGTTTCGCCAGGCTGGCTACAGGACGGGTGCCGTGGGAAAATGGCATCTGGGGCTGGGCAGTAAGACAGGGATGCAGGACTGGAACGGCGTGCTCGATGAACACCTTGCAGACATAGGCTTCGACTATTCTTATATCATGGCTGCCACTGCCGACCGCGTGCCGTGTGTGTTTATAGAAAATGGCAGGGTGGCAAACTTCGATGCGGAGGCTCCTATTGAGGTCAGCTATGAGAAAAACTTTCCTGGCGAGCCTACGGCGCGGGAGCACCCGGAACTACTCACCAAGCAGCGCTCCAGCCATGGGCACGACCAGGCCATAGTAAATGGAATAGGGCGCATAGGCTACATGAAAGGCGGAGGCAGGGCTTTGTGGAAAGACGAAAACCTTGCCGACAGCATTCTCTCGCATGCCATAGCCTTCATAAAAGGCGAGAAGGGAAGGGCAGACGACAAACCTTTCTTCCTATACCTCTGCACCAACGATGTTCACGTGCCTCGCTACCCGCATGAGCGTTTTCGCGGAAAGAGCCCCATGGGGTTGAGAGGCGACGCCATATTGCAGTTCGACTGGACCGTGGGGCAGATAATGGATGCCCTGCGCCAGGCTGGACTCGAAGAGAACACTCTCATCGTGCTCACTAGCGACAACGGGCCAGTGCTCGATGACGGATATGACGACCAGGCTCTGAGGCTGGCTGCTACGCATCGTGCCGGCGGACCTTTTCGCGGAGCGAAGTATAGCGCCTATGAGGCTGGCACAGCCGTGCCGTTCATCGTAAGCTGGAAGGCACACATAGGAAAAGGCAAGGTGAGCGAGGCTCTCTTCTCGCTGAACGACTTGTTCCGCAGCTTTTCCCGACTTCTGGGTGTAGAACTTCCGGAGCATGCTGCTCCCGACAGCCGCAACATGCTCCCTGCCTTGCTAGGCAAAAGCCGCAAGTCGGCGCCTTATGTGCTGACGATGCCCAACAACCGTAGCGTAAACCTCAGAACGAAAAAATGGAAATACATTGAGCCCTCCGACGGCAAACCGATGATAACCTGGGGACCGCGCATAGAAACAGGCTACCGCCCTGTTCCACAGCTCTTCGATATGGAGAAGTCGGCATACGAGGCAGAAGATGTTGCAAAGCAGCATCCCAGCCTTGTCAGACAATTTCAGAAAATCATCGACGACGAGCGCCTGAGGACCGATAAATAGGATAGGGGCGTTCCGTAGGTGCAGACGGGCTTAGCTGCTGCGGAAAGGCACGTGTATAGAGAAAAATAGAATTGCTAAAATACTTCAATATGAAACCATTCTTTTTCCGCCCTTTGCTGAAACAAACCATTTGGGGCGGTGAACAAATCAAAGAACTGAAGGGCATTGCCGATGCTCCGAAGCGCATAGGCGAAAGCTGGGAAATAAGCGGTGTGCCAGGAGACGAAACTCCCGTTTGCTGCGGCGACGACGAGGGACTGACATTGCCGAGACTGATAGAGAAATATGGTGCTGACCTCGTGGGTAAGGACAACCTCAGCCGCTACGGCTCTACATTTCCTTTGCTCATCAAGTTTATCTCTGCTGCTCAGGACCTGAGTATTCAGGTGCACCCCGACGACAAGATGGCGCAACGCATGGGGCATCCCTACGGAAAGACCGAGATGTGGTACATCACTGGAGCCAAGGAGGGCGCATCGCTGGTGAGTGGTTTTGCCCACCCGTCGAGCGCGGAGGAGTATGTGGCTTCTCTTGCCGACGGCACTTTGATGGAACACCTTCAGAGCCACAAGACTCAGCCCGGACAGTGCTTCTTCATCCCTGCCGGACGCATACACAGCATCGGTGCAGGCAATTTCCTCGTGGAGATTCAGCAGTCGAGCAACGACACCTTCAGGGTTTATGACTTCGACCGCCGCGATGCACAGGGCAACCCGCGCGAGCTGCATGTGGAGCAGGCCAAGGAGGCTCTGAACTACAGCGACACTCAGGCGAAGCCCGTGGACTACGAGCCCAAAGAGAACGGGAGCGTCTGCCTCGTAAACTGCCCACAGTTCACCACAAGTCTTTATGAAGCCAATGAACCCATCGCAGCCGATTTCTCCGAGATAGACTCCTTCGTCATATTCATTTGTTTTGAGGGCAAGGCTGCACTAACCGACGATGAAGGGAATGCCTTTACGCTGCAGGCTGGACAGAGCGTGCTGCTGCCTGCTACGCTGAAGGAGCTGAAAATAGTTCCCGAAGGTAACTTCCGCGCTTTGGAGACACACGTCTGAACTATTCTGACATAGAAAAAATCTCCGCAGAAGGCACAGACCTTTTGCGGAGATTTTTCTTTTATATATATAATAATGTGTAGTTATATGCTAAACGAAAGTTCGTTTCTGAAGGATGCCGGAAACATTCTTGTTTGGCGAAATTTCCTATTTCGTGCTACATTCTTTGCAGATGCCTTTGACCACATATTCCGTTTCTTCCTGCACGAAGCCTTCGGGCAGTGGCACTGGCGGAATCTTCACGTTCGTCATGCAGAAGGTGCGGTGGCAAATGCGGCACGTCAG
>JAFYFI010000046.1 GCA_017543785.1 Alloprevotella sp. | reverse complement strand
GTCGTGTTAATTCTGTAAATCGCACAAACTCAATTAATTTAAGAAAAGGATTATTATGTCATCCCTTTTACCAAAGGTTTTCTATTGTGATTCTTGCTGTAGGTCATTATCCAAGACAACATGGTATTGACATTGAATCTATCTTTAAAACTAAGTGGAAAGGGCAAACATGTACAGTTGGAAGATTCTGGTACAATATTCACGATTCTTTAACAAGTGCGCCTAAGTTGTTGATACACACAAATCAATTATCGATGGTATCTGATGAATTGATAAAAGAAATTGCAGATAGATGTATAGAATTCAAAATTAAATATCATATAGAATTATAAATATGATACAGCGAAAATTTAAAATCAAAGACGGCATTCTTCTTGATAGCGTATCAGGTTGGCACGGCTCATCACCTCGTCGGCGCACAGTCGGGGTGCGGATGCTTTCGTCCTGTATCTCTTCTTGACGGTCTGCTCCTTCTTCTCCGTCTGCACGATGGGGACGATTGTTGCGCGGATAAAGGATTTTGACATTATTCTGGTTTGCGGTTTTGCGGATGTTCATCTTTGGAGTCATGCGAATTTCGGATATTGAGAAAAGCGGAGTCATGACGTCGTTTTCCTTTGTTTTTTCGTTACTTTTGCAGCGTTATGCAAGAGGATATTTCTACGAAACAATATAATCAGCTCGGCGAGAAACCTGTTGGCAGGCTTCTGCTCTCGTATGCCATACCTGCTATCATTGCTATGGCGGCTTCGTCGGTCTATAACATCATCGACGGCATCTTTGTGGGGCAGGGTGTAGGACCAGCAGCCATCATGGGGCTGGCGCTCTGCGCTCCCGTCATGTCGCTCACCGCTGCCTTTGGCGCCATGGTCGGCGTGGGCGGGTCCACGCTTATGAGTGTTCGCCTGGGGCAGAAGGACTATCGCGCTGCACAGGACATTCTGGGCAACGTGGTGCTGATGAACATCTTCATGGGACTAGTGCTCGGCATGTGCCTTCAGCTGGTGCTGGAGCCCATTCTGCGTTTCTTCGGCGCCAGCGACTATACCATAGGTCCTGCCTACGACTTTATGACGGTTATCCTGCTGGGCAACGTAGTAACTCATCTCTACTTTGGGCTCAATGCTCTGCTGCGCTCCACCAACCGACCGAAGATGGCTATGTATGCCACCTTTGGCACTGTGGGCATCAACTGCCTGTTGGCTCCGCTGTTTATCTTTGTGTTCCACTGGGGCATTCGCGGAGCGGCAGCGGCAACGGTGTGCTCGCAGTTTGTCATGCTCCTCTGGCAGCTATGGCTCTTCTCCGACCGCAACAATGTGGTACATCTGAAGCGGAGCATCATGCACCTGCAATGGCGCATCGTGAAGCCCTCGCTGACAATAGGGCTGCCTCAGTTCCTGATAAATCTCTGCGCCTGTCTCGTGGCAATAGTCATAACCCGAAGCATGACCTACTTCGGCTCGCAGACAGAGCTGGGCGGCGACATCGAGGTGGGAGCCTACGGCATACAAAACCGACTCATTCTCTTTGTGGTAATGGCTGTGATAGGTCTGAACCAAGGTATGCAGCCCATAGCCGGTTTCAACTACGGAGCCAAGAAGTACGACCGCCTGTTGCAGGTGTTGCGCTATGCCATTATCTTCGCTACCGTCTTCACTACCATAGGCTGGGCGGTATGCCTCACCTTTGCCACTCCGCTGGTGAGCATCTTTGCCAAGGACTCGCCACAGCTCGTGGCAGAGGCAGCGCGAGGGCTTCGCATCAACATCAGCACCTTCCCGCTGGTGGGTATGCAAATCATCACTACGGCATTTTTCCAGAGCATCGGCATGGCAGGCAAGAGCATTTTCCTCTCGCTCTCGCGCCAGCTGCTGTTCCTGTTGCCCTTGCTCCTCACCCTGCCATATCTCTTCGACAATCCCGTTGACGGCGTATGGGCGTCGTTGCCTATTTCCGACTCCATAGCGTTTTGCGTATCGGCGGTGATGCTCGTGTGGCAAGTGAAGAAGTTCAAACGTGAAAGTCTGGGGATAGGCTCTTAGGCATTCCTTTTTCCACTGATAAAATCCTTATAAGAATATGGACGACTCATTTTTCAGCATATGCATAGGCAGGCAGCTTGCCAGTGGCGGCAGGGCTGTGGGGCGTATCTTGTCGGAACGCCTCGGCGCGAGCTATTACGACCGTGAAATACTGTTCATGGCAGCGCGCGAGAGCGGACTGAGTAGCGACATCTTTGAAGAGCACGATGAGCGCAAGGGCTTCTTCGGATATGCCAGTCGGGCGTGGAGCTCGGTGTTCACGCAAGGGTATGTTTTTCAGCAGCCTACGAGCGACGTGCAGTTGCTGGAGTTTCAGGCAAATGCCATAAGGCATGCTGCGGAGAAAGGCAACTGCGTCTTCATAGGTAGGGCTGCCGACTACGTCCTTCGAGATCATCCGCGATGCCTGAGCGTGTTTATCCTGGCAGACGAGGCAGACCGCATCGCGCGACTCCGCCAGACCATGCCCAAGGCTACCGATGCTGAGTTGAGGAAGATGATACAGCACGTTGACAGCAAGCGTGCCGACTTTTACAACTTCTACAGCGGAAAGGCTTGGGGCGAGGCAACAAACTACGACATGTGCCTGAATGTGTCAAAGCTGGGCATAGAGAAGGCTGCCGACATCATCATTGAAGCCATAGGGAAATGAAGCGTATAGGTCTGCTCTCGGATACCCATGGCTATTGGGACGAGCGTTTTGAGAAGTATTTTTCGGAGGTTGACGAGATATGGCATGCCGGCGATATCGGTTCTATGCAGGTTGCCGAGCAGTTGGCGGTGCTGAAGCCTCTGCGGGCTGTCCACGGCAATATAGACGGCGGCGACTTGAGACGCATCTACCCCGAAATACTGCGTTTCCGGTGTGAAGATGCCACTGTCTTGATGAAGCATATCGGGGGCTATCCCGGACATTATGACCCTAGCGTCAGGCTGCGCTTGAGCATGAACCCGCCCCACCTCTTTATAAGCGGGCATAGTCATATCCTGAAGGTGCAATATGACCCGGCGCTGAAATGCCTGCATATCAATCCGGGTGCCGCAGGGCTTCAGGGATGGCAGACTCAGCGTACGCTGGTGCGCTTCACCGTTGACGGAGCAGAATTCAAGGACTTGGAAGTGATAGAACTGAGCTAAAATGTAGGTTCTATGTATAGTATTTTCTTTGCTCACTTTTCCCCTGTTTGTGCGGGTTTAAGGTACTTAGGATAAATAAATTGCGCGGTACTTTGAGGTGTGCAAAGTTTACTTTAACTTCGCGGGTGAAAATAAGTAAAAATAAGGTAACACTATAGTTATGAGTGAACAACAGAAACGCATCAACCGCCTTGTTGAACTGCGTCAGCAGGCACGTCTCGGCGGTGGCGAGGTGGCTATCGAAAAGCAGCACGCCAAGGGTAAGGCTACAGCCAGAGAGCGCATAGCACTGCTCCTCGACGAAGGCTCTTTCGAAGAAATGGACATGTTTAAACTTCATCGCTGCCATGACTTCGGCATGGAGAAAAAACATTTTCTCGGCGACGGGGTAGTGGCAGGAAGCGGCACCATAAACGGTCGCCTTGTGTATGTCTTTGCACAGGACTTCACCGTGAATGGCGGCAGCCTCTCGCTGACAATGGCAGAGAAGATATGCAAAGTGATGGACCTGGCGATGAAGATGGGGGCACCCTGCATAGGGCTGAACGACTCGGGCGGCGCTCGCATCCAGGAGGGCATAGGTGCTCTGGCTGGTTTCGGAGAAATCTTCCAGCGCAACATTGAGGCTTCCGGCGTCATTCCACAAATATCGGGCATCTGCGGTCCCTGCGCCGGCGGTGCTGTATATAGCCCCGCACTGACCGACTTCGTCGTCATGCTTGAAGGCATCTCCTACATGTTCCTCACCGGACCAAAGGTGGTGAAGACTGTGACAGGCGAGGACGTGAGCCAGGAGGACCTCGGCGGAGCCCGCGTGCACAGCAGCATCAGCGGCGTGGCACATTTCACAGCCAAGACAGAAGAAGAGTTTGCCGAACTCATTCGCCAGCTGCTTTCCTATATCCCACAGAACAACATGGAGCATGCTCCTTCCGTAGTATGCACCGACCCCATAGATAGAAAGGAAGACTCCCTGAACGAGATTATCCCCGACAATCCTAATCAGGCGTACGACATGTATAAGGTAATCGGCGCTGTGGTGGATAACGGAGAATTTCTGGAAGTTCACCGCGACTTTGCGCGCAACATTATCATCGGCTTTGCTCGCTTCAACGGGCAGAGCGTAGGCGTGGTAGCCAATCAGCCCAGCGTATATGCCGGTGTGCTCGATGCCAACGCCTCGCGCAAGGCTGCACGCTTTGTACGTTTCTGCGACAGTTTCAACATTCCCATCGTTTCTCTCGTCGATGTGCCGGGTTTCCTGCCTGGAACGGGACAGGAATACAATGCCGTCATCGACCATGGAGCAAAACTCCTGTTTGCCTATGGCGAAGCCACCGTGCCAAAGGTTACGGTGACGCTCCGCAAGAGCTATGGCGGAAGTCATATCGTCATGGGGTGTAAGCAGCTTAAGGCAGACTTGAATTACGCTTGGCCTAGTGCAGAGATTGCAGTGATGGGCGCCAGCGGTGCTGTTGCCATCCTCAGCGCCAAGGAAGCAAAGCAGCAGGAAGACCCCAAGGCGTTCCTGGCAATGAAAGAGCGCGAATACAACGAACTCTTCACCAACCCCTACAAGGCTGCGGCTGAGGGCTATATCGACGATGTAATAGAACCTCGCAACACACGTTTCCGCATCTGCCGCGCACTGGCTCAGCTACAGAACAAGAAAGAAACCCGCCCTGCTAAGAAACACGGCAACATACCTCTTTAAGGCTACAAGATGAAGACATATAGGTTTACAATAGACGGCCATGAGCTCTCCATACGCATGAACTGCGAGACTCAGCGCATCAGTGAGCTGAAGGTGGATGGCGCAGTGCCACAGCTCGACGCTAACGAAATGGCGCGATATGCGGCAGTCATAAGCCTGGCTTTGCTGGAGCACGACACAGCCGTCATGCACGACGACGAAACTGGCATAATCACTCTGGGGCATCAGACTTCGCGATGGGCTAACCCTGCTGACTCGATGAACGAGCGCGGCTCATTGCTCAAAAACCTCCTAGGGTGGTAAAAGCCAACTTAAGTTTTTTGGATTTTTTTATAAAGACATTTCACAATGAAGACATACAGATATACCATAGACGGTGCTGCCTACGACGTGACGATAAACAGCATAAGCGGTCAGAAAGCACAGGTTGAAGTAAACGGAATACCCTTTGAAGTGGAAATGCAAGGCTCCCAACTCACCGAGGATGCCTTGCCCAATGTGTCGGCAGAGGCAGTTGCAACTCCAGCCACAGCTCAGCCCGTGGAGACACCCAAAGCAACAGAGGCACCACAGCCCGCCGGCGAAGCTGGCTCGGGCACACCCGTCAAAGCACCACTGCCAGGCGTAGTAACAAAAATTTGCGTCGGCAAAGGGCAGGCAGTGAAGAAGGGCGAACCCGTTCTCATCCTTGAAGCTATGAAGATGGAGAACAATATTACTGCGGAGCTCGACGGCGTAGTAACAGGCATTTGTGTGAAGCCCGGCGACAGCGTCCTGGAAGGTGCTGTCCTCGTCACTATAGGCTAGTCCTTTCCGAGCAAAGTACATATATATAATAAGGTGTCTGATGAGGAAATGTGTTAATTTCTTTATCAGACACCTTGTTTTCTGTCCTTATACTCTGGCGCGTATCAGTATTCAGCACAAACTACGCGTGGCTCACTTTCGTTTCCGTAGGCATCGATGGCTGTAATGGCAAAAGGCTTGTGCAGAACGGCAGGGAGCGACGGAGAATATACGTATGATGTTTCTGAGATCTTAAGGGCAATGGGCAACATGCGATAGCCCTCTATGCGATAGACATTATATGATACGTCAACATTGGAGTCGTCGGCAGAAGGAGTCCATGACAGATGCACCTGAAAGTTGCGTATGCGTGCTTTGGCATTTGGCCTTGTAGGCGGAATGCTGTCGAGCGATGTTGCTGCAGGGGTAAGGGCTGGAAGCTTGTTGAACTCTTTTGTCCATTCGTAAATACCCTTTACGTCGTCCGTCAGAAACTTGCTGCGGAAGAAAGCATATCCTCCCAATCCGGCTTGGCGTAGCACGTTCATCTGACGCTGCAACTGCAGCAAATTCCAGTTCTTCTCCTGTGGGTGCAGCAGATAGATGCCTAGCCCTGGGGCGATGGTGCCATGATGAGCAGATTGTTTCCAGTCGAGCAAGAATGGATAGAAATGTTCGTTGTCGAAATACATCATTGGGAAGAGCACGTCCATCAATCCTTCGTTGAGCCACATGATAGCGTCCTGATTAACAGCATCGCGGGCATTCCAGCCTCGAGAACTCTGCCTCGGCAGGTCGGCGTATTTCCCGACCGGCGAGCATGAAAGGCGAAGCCACGGCTTGCGGGAGCGTAGTGTGGCGCGAATCTTGCGCACAACGGAATTTACATTTTCACTGCGCCATTGCTTCAGGGACTGACCATTTCCATAGCGCTGAAAAGTTTTTTGGTCGCTGAAACGGATTCCCCGCTCAGGGTAGCGTATGTAGTCGAGGTGAATACCGTCGATGTTGTAATTTTGGGCGATTTCATCGCATATTTTGGCAATGTAGTCACCCGTTTCGGGAACTCCTGGGTCCATGATATATTGTTCGTCGGAACGATAGCAAAGTTCAGGATGCCTGCGAGGTAGGGCAGAACTCCCCAAGGCTTTCATAGCCGAGACTTTACAAACAGGAAAAGCTACTACCCAAGCGTGGATTTCCATGCCGCGCCTATGACACTCTTCCACTGCAAAAGCCAGTGGGTCGTATCCTGGAGCTTTTCCGGGCTTTCCCGTCAGGCAACCATCCCACGGCTCTATCTCGGAGGGATATACTACTGTGCCTCGGACGCGGGTTTGAAACATGACTGTATTGATGCCTACTGCGCATAGTTGGTCTAAGATATCGCTCAGTTCTTTCTTTTGCTTTTCTATATCGTTTTGGCTGTTTGCTTTAGTGCGCGGCCAGTCCAGCCCATTGAGAGTAGTGAGCCACACTGCGCGGTATTCGCGCAGGGGCATGATGTAGTGTGCAATGGCACAGGAAGAGATATAAATGAAGAGAAAGAATATGGAAAAGCGTTTCATGGCTGTGTGAGTTACTTTGATAAATTCATTTCTGAAATGGCAGCAGCTTTGTCGAAGTCTTTTCTGGCAGCTTTTTCATTTCCTTTGCTTTTGAACCATGCTGCGCGTCGCATGTATGGCTCTTCTTGGCTTGGAAATCTTTCTACGGCAAGGTTGTAGTCGTATTCTGCCAGCTCGTCCTGTCCGTTTTCAGCATATCTGTCGGCGCGCATGAGCAAGGCTTCAAGGCTTTCTGGGTGGGCATTTATGAAAGCATTGAGCCTTTCGTCAGATTCGCGCTTTCGCCCTTCGTTGTAGAGAGTTATTATATATAATAATGTAGCACTTTCGTTTTGGGGATTTATAGCTAGTATGTGTTCCAGGTCTTGCCTGGCAGCAGGAAAGAGCCGCTGCTGCATCTCTGCCGCAGCCTTGATGAAATAAAACTTTTCGTGTAGATGTTCTAGACTATGAACTTTCAGTAGCACTTCGCAGTCGTCAATGGCTGCTTGGGGATTGTTGTTTTGCAAGTAAGCTGTAGCGCGGTCCGCCCTGACATCGTGATTTTCGGGATGGCTGCGCAGAATTTCAGAAAAGGTAACAATAGCTTTTTTCAGTTTGCCTTCGGCAAGGTCTATCTTCCCCAGATTATGCTTCACTATCATTCTCGAAGGCGCATTGGGGTAAATGCGAAGCGACTCCTCCAAAAGTTCGCGGGCTGTTTGGAGAGAGTCTTCGTAGAGGGCATTCAAGGCTCGCCTCAGACAGTCTTTATACCTGACAGTGTCAGCATTGGGCACATCCTTCTGGCTTAGCTCAGACTCATAGTCGGAGAGAGTCTTGGCGCGAACAGACGTGGCACCTTTTTTCAGATCGATAACAATCTGGGCTGTCGCCTCAGAGAGTGCAAGGCAAGATATAAAAGCAAATACAAAAAGTCCTTTCATGTTCGCAAAAGTACGACATTTGTAGCTATAAAAATCAAAAAAAACATTTTTTCAGACAAAAAAACAGACATTTAAGGTTCGTGGCTTAAAGAAAAATGACTACTTTTGCCGCCGAAATAGTGAAGCCCTAGATTTATAATTAATAATGTATGGCTTCTTAATCTTAACAAAAATGGACGACTATCACGCGGAAATTAACGATTGACCAGACTGGGACTTCTTAGGCAGTATCCCCGTCTGTGTGATTTTTTCTTATTTAGGAGGACTGCTTATGAGAACATTCTGGAACATCAATAATGGTCTGCGGACTCAGGATGAATGGACTCCCAATTGCTGGGTTCAAGTCACCTGCCCTTCAGCCGAAGATGAAGAGTTCCTCTTCAACGAGCTGGAAATTCCCACTTACTTTCTGGATGACATTCGAGATAAGGATGAGCGTGCCCGTTACGAATACGAAGACGGCTGGACGCTTATAATCCTGCGTATCCCTTATGTGAAGGAGGTGAGGTCGCGTACGCCTCACACCACAATACCTCTCGGCATAGTGCTGAACAAAGGCGTTTGTGTGACGATATGCAACTATGAGACAAACATGATGATAGACTTTGTGTCGTATCAGCAGAAACGTAATCTGGGATTTACCGACTCCGTTGACCTCGTTTTCCGCCTTTTCCTTTCTTCGGCTGTGTGGTATCTGAAACGCTTGAAGCAGATAAACGTGCTCATTGAGGAGGCTAAACGCAATCTGGACCACGGCATTGACAACGAAGACCTAATCGGTTTGTCGCGTCTGCAAGACAGTCTGACATATTTCATTACTTCAATAAGGGCAAACGAAACCTTGCTGAGTAAACTGAAATTCAAGCTCCCAGTTGATGAACTTGACGTAGATTTGATTGAAGATATCAATATCGAGATGAGTCAGGCGCGCGAAACGACGAATATCTATACCAATATCCTTGACTCTACAATGGAGACCTACGCCAGCATCATCAATAATAATATGGCAGGCGTCATGAAGCAGATGACTAGCGTGAGCATAATACTGATGCTGCCCACGTTGATAGCCAGTATCTTCGGTATGAACCTGCTGAGCGGAATGGAAAATGCGTGGTGGGGAATGCCCGTCGTAGTGAGATGCTCGCTTCTCATTACAGGACCTTTCTACTGGATTTTCCGCAAAAGAGCTTGGATTTGAGAAAATTGTGGTAAGATTACTCAAGGAATATTTGGTAGTAATATAAATAATGATTTTATTTGCATGACGATAATCCGCGGACTTCATGAGTCCGAAATCCATTCCCCGAGCTTTTCAGCTTGTGGTCTGCCTTGTGTGCTGAGAGCATAGTTGGCAGTACAAGAACATAGAAAAGCAAGGACAAATCTCTCACAAAAACTAACGACATGGAAGAAAACAAGACTTTCGAAAACGAAGAACAGAAAGTAGAACCAGCAGTTCCTGCAACTGAAGCCCCTGCGCCGCAAGAGCCTGCCGCAGAAGAGGAAACAACAGTGGCTGAAACTCCAGAAGAGAGCGTTGCTCCCGAAAAAGTTGAGGCTGAAACTGAAGAAATCTCAGTTGAACAGAGTGAAACCGAAGAAGAGCCTACGGAAGTGCCAAGAACAAAAGAAGATGTCATAGAGCGTCTGAAAGAAATCGTGGCTCGCGGAGGTAAGGTTGCAAGACATGAACTGGAATACCTGAAACAAGTATATTATCACCTTCACAATACTGAAGTGGCAGCTACCCGCGATTCGTACATAGCTGCTGGAGGCTTGGAAGAAGATTTTGAGCCAGAAGTTGATCCCACAGAGGAAGCTTTCAAAGCCGAAATGAGTCTCATTCGTGAGCTACGCGCCAAGGATGCAGCAACAGTAGAAAGCCAGAAACAAGAAAACCTTAAGCGTAAACTCGAAATTATAGAATTGGTTAAGTCTTACGGCGAGTCGCCAGAGACTGCCGATAAAAACTTCGATGCACTCAAGAAACTGCAGGCAGAATGGAAAGAAATTAAGCTTGTGCCTGCAGAAAATGCTACTGAGCTGTGGAAAAACTATCAGCTCTATATCGAGCGCTTCTATGACAATCTGCACCTGAACCATGAGGCTCGGATGTACGACTTCAAGAAAAATCTCGAAAAGAAAGTGCAACTGTGCGAGGCTGCCGAACGTCTTGCCGACGTGGAAGATCCCGTATCGGCTTTCCATCAGTTACAGAAGCTTCATCAGGAGTTCCGCGAGACGGGTCCTGTAGAAAATGAAAAGCGCGAAGGAATTTGGAATCGCTTTAAGGCAGCTTCCACTGCAGTAAATAAGCGCCACCAGGAACACTTCGAAGGACTGAAGGCTCAGGAGGAAGAAAACCTGACCAAGAAAACCGCCCTTTGCGAGGAGGCCGAGAAAATCATGAACGGCGAGTATAAGACGGTAAATGCCTGGGAAGCAGCGACGAAAGAAGTGATAGAACTACAAGCCGAATGGAAGACCATAGGCTTCGCTCCGCGCAAGATGAATGCTAAGATCTTTGAACGTTTCCGTTCAGCTTGCGACAATTTCTTCCATAGCAAATCTGAATTCTTCAAGCAGATGCGTGAGACACTCTCTCTCAATTTGGAAGTAAAGACAAAACTTGCAGAGGAAGCAGAGGCTTTGAAGGAAAGCACCGACTGGACTAGCACTTCAAACAAACTCGTTGCACTTCAGAAGAAGTGGAAAGAGACGGGTCCCGTTCCACACAAAGTCTCCGATGCCATCTGGAAACGCTTCAATGAAGCATGCAACTATTTCTTCGAGCGTAAAAATGAAGCCACTGGTGCACAGCGCAAGGAAGAAGAAGCAAACCTGGAGCAGAAGAACGAGATAATCTCCCAGTTGGAAGCCTTGCTAGAAAAAGGCGAAGAGAATGTGCAGCAAGTCGTTCACGAGTTGCAGGATCGCTGGAACGAGATAGGTCATGTGCCTTTCCGCAAGAAAGACCAGATTTATAAGAAGTATCGTGCAGTGCTCGATCGTATCTATGAAGAGCTCCACGTTTCTGCCCGTCGTCGCAGCGTAGAACAGTTCCGCCGCAGCGTAGCCGAGAAGGTAGGCAGCGAGCTGAGCCGCGAGCGCCAGCGTCTGCAGAATGCTCTTGAGGCAAAGCGCGAAGAGATTAAGACTTACGAAACAAACCTATCCTTCTTCTCTGCGAAGTCGAAGAGTGGTAACAGTCTTGTGGCTGAGATAGAGAAAAAGGTGGCACGCCTCAAAGAAGACCTTCAACTTATCTCAGAAAAACTCTCTGCGGCACGCGAACAAGAACGCGCTGAATCCGAGAAAGAAGAAAAAGCCGAGGACGAAGCATAAGTCTTTGAAAACCGTTGCAAGGCGAGAGCAGAATATAGCTTGCTTTTTTTGCCGAGCCGCAGCAGGTTTGCATGAAAATAGAAAAACCGAAAGTGTCAAAAAACTTTCGGTTTTTTTTGTGGTTTAACGGGGTTACTTTATTTTTGTCTCGAAGTAAAGAAGTCTAAAACTCATATAATTCTGAAAATTCAAAAAAATCAAATATGCGACACCACAGTTTTTCTATCGTTTTTCTGCTCGCAATAATCATTCTTTTCCCTCTTGGAGTTTTAGCGGCAGAGCCTATTGTCATAACTGTTGATGCAAAGTCGGGCACCTGCCAAAATAAGACTGGCGGTACCGTTACCAATGCAGGCAATTATTTCAACACTTGGAAGTCGGCATCGGCAAATCCCCAGCTGACCATAACCACTACCAACAACGATATGTGGATAAATACCGACGCCCAGACCATTCACTACTTTGGTGGTAAGACCTTCACCCTTAGAGTCTCAGGCGAGTATAGCATATCAGCCTATAGCATTACTTTCGAGGGCTTCACGGGCAACAGCAACGCCACAAGCACTTCACGTATTGCCATGACCGTCAATGCCGCAACAGGGCAGAGCGCCTCTTGCACGGCTACTGGAGCCGGTACACTCAGCGTTGCAGGTTTGGAGGTAGTATCTACATCTTTCACAGTTGCAGCTCCCACCTCGGGGAATGGAAACATAGTGCCCACTAGTTTTAGTGTAACCCTTTCTCCGAAGGAATATGCCTCCTTGGAGCCTTTCTCGCCTACTAATATCTCAGCAGGCGCGTTCGACCCCTATACACGCTGGCACACTCTGGCAGTGCGCACCAGTGGTTCTCAGGTATATTATGTAGGCGACTCTGAGATGCGTATGGCTCCACGCGCGCCTTTTACCGAAAGCGAAGCCGACCTGTGGTGCTTCGTTGGCGACCGAACCAACGGCTACCGCATATACAACAAGAAAGCCGGAGCCGCCAAGTGTCTCGCAGTGCGGACCAGTTCTGTAGCAGATGGCTATGCGCCCGTCTTTATGACAGAAGAAGGTCTTGACGAAACCCAGTATTGCAAGTTGTGGTATATGGTGCCCTCGGCACAGGAGATGGGAGTGGAGGACGCTGCGCCTTTCTACCTCGTTCCCGCCAGCAAAACCGGATATGCACTCAACGAGTATCAGGAACTGGGGCAAATGAAGTTCTGGGAAGGTAGAGACCAGGGCTCCACCTTTATAGCACAGCCCACCAAGACCACCATTACTCCCATCGACAATAGCCATGGCAGCCTCACTCGCGAAGACGGTAGCAGCGGCACATGGTTCAACCTCTGGACTTCCCATGCCACGCGTCCGCAACTGACACTTCGCAACAGCAAGAACAACATGCAGTACAGTTCTGACGGCACACAGCTCATCATGTCGCTGAACAATTCTGCCAACTACACCATCTCCGTCCCAGATGGATATGTCATTACAGACTACACCTTTACGTTCTCCAACGCCAACGGTGCTTTTACCGTGACTCCCTCAGAGGGAGGCGAGGCCGCAACCTGCCAGCCAGGCGCACCTGCCACCCTTTCGGTGAGTGGCATTGAGCGGCAAGTCACATCCTTCACGCTATCCTCCAGTTCAGGGCAGACTCTGATGAATGTTGAGAGTTTCACCGTCACCGTAGGGCGCTACGTGGCTCCCGACCTGGCACGCACAGTCAAGGTGTTCGACAATGCCGCCAGCAGTGTCCCCTATCGCATACCAGCCCTGGCGCGTACCGCCAGCGGCAGGCTTATCCTAGTAGTTGACTATCGCTACAGTCATGCCGACATCGGCAATGGTCCCATCGACCTGCGCTATAAATATAGCGACGACAACGGCGTCACCTGGAGCGAGGAATGTTCCAATCTCGGCGACGGCGACGCTTCTAAATCCGCAGGCAATCAGTGGGATTATGCTTTTGGCGACCCCAGCATCGTAGCCGATGCAGAGAACCCCAACGAAGTCTTGGTGATGTGTGTGGGCGGTCATGTGGGATATTTCAGTTCCACCTACGACAATCCTCAGCATGTAGTACGCTTCCGCAGTCACGACGGCGGCATCACCTGGGACAAAGGCACACAAATCACCTACGACATCTACGACCTCTATAACAACGGAGTCGTAGGCAAGGCAAAAGGCATCTTCCTCACCAGCGGACGCATCATGCAGAGTCGCTATATCAAGGTGGGCGACTACTATCGGCTCTACATAGCCCATCCTTTCCGCGGCGAGTCAGACCAGGCTTGTTTTGTCATTTATTCCGACGACTTCGGAGAGACATGGAAAGTACTTGGTGGAGCACAGGATATAGCCTCCAACGGCAAAGACGAGTCTAAAGTTGAAGAGCTCCCCGATGGCAGCGTGATGATAAGCAGCCGCGTGCAAAGTGGCGGACGTACCATGAACGTCTTTGCATACACCAACGCAGCCAAAGGCGAAGGCTATTGGAGCAGCAGCAGTGTTCCCCAGCCCATGCAATATGGCAAAGTCAATGCATGCAATGGAGAGACCCTGGTGCTGCCCGCACGCCGCAACAGCGACGGCGCCAACGTATATGTAGCACTGCAGTCCATACCACAGAGCAGCAGCCGTCAGTACGTAGGTTTCTATTATAAAGAGATAGCCACAGCAAACGACTTTGTTACAGGCGGCATGCTCGCCGCAAACTGGAAGACAGGACTTCGCGTCACACAACTCGATGCCTGCTATTCCACCATGCAGATGATGAGCAACGACAGCATAGCATTTGTCTATGAAGAAAGCGGCCGCAACGGGGGCTACGATATCGTCTTCAAGGCATTTAGCCTCGACAGCATAACCTTGGGCGAATATGCGTACAATCCTGCTTTCACCGACCGCACACAGTTCTTCCTTGATGCCCTTTCTGCCCGCACTCCTGAGTTGCAGACCAATGGCATCGTAGGACAACCTATAAGCACCGAGCCATTCGTTGCTGCGGCACAAGAGCTACAGGACAATCCCTCTCAGCCGCTCATGGAAGCAGCCCTCGACACCTATCGCAATGGTCTTGAAACAGTGCCACTAATTCCCGGGCAGACCTACATCCTCAAAGCCTCAATGCGCTACGATACACAGGTGCGCTATATGCTAGCCACCTCTTCCATGCTCACCATTATAGCCAGTAAGACCGACGACCCCAATGAAGTGTTTACTTTCCTTCCTGCAGAAGAGCCCGATTTGTGGTATCTCTACAGTCCGAGTTTGGGAGTGTATGGCTGCGACACTAAGGCACGCGAAACCAGCGTCCTCGTAACCACCGATAAGAGCGCGGCAGCAAAACTGCGCGTTGTCAGTCAGGTCACAGGCGAGAGTGCCCTAGTTTGTCAGAACCCTGAGGTGGCTTCATGGCCAGCATACCACTACGCCGCCAGCGAGAAAATCGTGCCTTGGACCACATCAGCCGATGCCTCGCAATGGTTCATCACACCTGTTGTCCCCACAGGCATTACCACTCCTGCGGCGCACGGCACCACGAGCACAATCATCTACGACCTGCAAGGCCGCCGAGTTGCCAGTCCTGAAAAGGGTATTTACATTCTCAATGGCAGAAAGGTTGTAAAATAACCGGTCAGAATTTAAGAATAGACAATAAAGTTAATTTTTTTTGATACACCTAAAGAAGGAGTATTTTACTTGCCACTTTGCAGGTAGAATACTCCTTTTCTTGTTATCTCTTTATGCACAAAATCTTAAGGAAAAATAAAATCTTTTTTTATAACTTCCTTGAACTGTCCAGTGCTCTTTTATCCGATGAAATCGCCGAAAAATGATAAATCTGCGATAAAGTAATTCGCCTTTCTTGTGCTTATTTCGGAAGAAACAATTTTACATTTTTTCTATAAAACAGCATACATATATCTTTCTTTCTGATGTGCTCGCTCCCGAGGAAAATCTAACGAATGGGGCACTGGGTATTTACTTCCGAGGGAGTTCTTAACTTGCTAAAAATATTTAATTTTTTTTGCGTTTTATATATTATATATAAATTTGCCTCACTTTTCCAGCCGCTTGCCCAGTCTGCGATGCACTTTGCGCATCGGACTGACCACAAGCTGAAAAGTTCGGCGAATGGATTTGCCTCACTTTTCCTGCCGCTTGCCCAGTCAGCGATGCACGGAAACACAGAAACACTGATAAATTTGAAAATAATTTTAAATACTAATATCAAAAAAATGACTAAACGTTTACTCTCATCCCTGCTACTCCTTGTTGTTGGAGTCAGCACGGCCCTTGCAGCTACGTTGACTCTGACGCCTTCGCAGTGTACTTACTCAAGCTCGGGCAACTACACTAACCTGGCAACATTTTCTTCGACGCCTGTTATCACCGTGACCGCTAGCGCCAACAATATGGATAAGCGGCAGACTAGTTCCTATTTGCTGTGGCATACGGGTTCTGCAAGGTCAGGCTCTTACTCCATCAGCATTGCCTCTGGTTATATCATCACAGGATATACCATCACAGGCTATGTGACTAGTGGTAACAATCACACGCTGACGCCTACAGGCGGTTCGGCAACGACCATTTCCGCTACATCAGCCGCCACTGCTCAGACAATGACGGTGACCGGGCTGTCAGCTTCGGCTACTTCGTTTACCATGGCTGGTAACAATACAGGTTTGCGCATCACGCAGATTACGGTTGACTACATCGAGAGCGCTGTTTCGTTCTCTGCTTCAGATGTCGTAACCTTAATGAACTCTAAACAGTCCAACCGCGGTGGTCTTACTTATGAGCCCGGACAGGCCAATGTCTGGAGCTCGTACAAAGGCACTGCCTTGGACAATAGCAACCCTAACCACCAGTGGGTGCTCTATCCTACTGGAGCAGATGGTGAGTACTATCTGTATAATGTTGGTGCTGATAAGTTTGCCGTGCCTACTGCTACAGCTCAGAGCGCCCAGAACGCATGGACCTTCAGCGACAATGCTGTGGCTATCACACTGATGGAGCAGTCGGATGGCACGTTCAGAATAAAAATGGCTACCAACCCCGTAAATGGAACTAACCAGGCTGTCATTGGTATCAACAAAGACTTGGCTATTCCTGTGTTCAACTATGAGGACACTGGTAGTGACTTCACTATTTCTAAAATTTCGGGCGCTGATGCTTCCGCCGCAGCTTCTGCAGCAGTGGCAAGACTGGTGAAGAGCCAGACGGCGCTGACGACAGCTCCTACGACGAGCGGTTGGTATGTCATCAAAAACCGCAATCAGATAGAGAACCGCTACATCTATCCTTCTGCCAGCGACATCAACTACAATGGCACTCCTTACGCTCTTACATATACTGGTAGTGTAGCTGTAGAACCTAATATCTCCGACCCTGCTTATTATACTTATATCGACGTTGACAATAAGTACTGGCAACTGCCAGAGGGAAGATACCTGGCAGCCAACAGCAGCGGTAAATTCCCGACCCGCACCAACGAGCCCACCCCAATAACAGCTTTTGGCTACGACGGTGGCAGCTATATTAAAGGTACGTCTTCCATGTACGCAGTTCCCTACAATCTGAGCAGTACGATGTTTGTAGGTGAAAGCTCTACCTACAAAACTTTCTATCTCTATCCTATCAACCTTACCACAGCCGGTCTTGTTGACTGGAAAGTGATTGTGACCAACGGCACAAGCCAGGTTTACGAACAGCTCGTAAGTTGCTCTCGCAGCGATGTGGTTGGTTTGACAGAGGTTTACACTGGCGGACACTTCTTCTTCCCCACAGGTGTCACGCCTACTGAGACAGACTTCTCCATGAGTGGCTCTCAGGGCATCACTGTAGATGCTTCTGCTCACACCGTTACGGTGCAGTTCGACCCCAATCTTGCCATTGTGGAGTCGGCTGTGACGGTTGCACAGGGCTTCCAGACAGCCGGACGCAGCGAAGGCGTTATGCTGCTGCGCGTCACTGCCGAGCCCTTCAAGGATGCTACCAATGCCACTATTTCAGTAAACCTGAAGGACGGCACCGAAAACAATATCTCAGCCCTCACCCTTTACGAGGCAAGTTCAGTTTCACCCGAGGTGCTGACCATCTTCAACACCGACGATACCACCAACAAGATGAGCAGCGCTCCCACGCTGACCTCTCTTAACACGGTGGCTGTGTCTGGCTCTACTGCTACGCTGAGCATCGGCAACCTGACGGCAGGCACTCACTACTATTGGATTGCTGCTACGGTGAACAGCGATGCTGCGCTGGGCAGTGTGCTCGACGCTGCCGTGACAGGCATTACCTATACTTGCAACAGCAACGAGACAACGCTCGACCTTACCTCAAAGGGTGATCCTGCAGACCGTGGTGCCATGGTTTTCAATACACGCTCATATCCCTTCCTGCCCAGCACCTACAACAGTCGCGTCTATCGTATTCCCGCTATGGTTGTAGCCGACGATGGTAGCATCGTTGTTGCAGCCGACAAGCGCTACGCTAGCCATACCGATATAGGTAATGGACACGTCATCGATATCGTCATTCGCCGTTCTACCGATGGAGGTCGCACATGGAGCGCTCCTGTAACTATAGCAAAGGGCTTGGGCTCTACCGACAACAACAAATGCGGATATGGCGACCCCAGCCTTGTCAAGGGTAAGAATGGTAAGCTTTACTGCCTCTTTGCTGCAGGAAACCTGGGCTATTTCTATGGTCAGAAACATATCTGCATGTCAACTTCTACCGACAACGGTGTAACTTGGAGCAGCAATGAGACAACAGCCCCCGTTGATCTGTATTCTACCGGTGCAATACAAAATGTGTCTCCCACTCCCGGAAGTGCCGGAGGCTATGGACTCTATGACTACTTCGTTACCTCGGGTAAGGGTCTCTATACCTCTGATGGTATCCTGATGTATCTGATTCCTGCCCAGACGCTCACATCAAGCAACTATTCCACGCTGACAGATGGAACGTATTGGGGTGCTGCTTCCGACGACTATATTTTCTATTCTCTCGACGATGGTGATACTTGGTACTTCAGCACCACACCTATGATTACTGGTGGTGACGAGGCTAAAATTATCGAGATGAACGACGGCTCGCTCTTCGGTTCTATCCGTAAGTCTGCCGCACGCCGCTTCAATACGGGTACATACAGCAAAAATGGTTCTACCCTTGATTTTGAATTTGGCACGCAGTGGGATAATAGCCAACTCTACCAGTCATCGCAGAACAACCAGGACATCGTTTACTACCAGCGTGGACCTAAGTCGGGTAAGACTGACATCATCTTCCACTCCATCACGACGGGCAACCACGTCAACTTCAAGCTCTTCTACAGTCTCGACGAGGGTCGCAACTGGACAGAGTTCCTCAACGTGCAGACCAAGGGCACGCGCTATGTCACTATGGAGCGTGGCGGCACGGATGAAAATCCCGGTAGCCTCTATATGCTCTTCGAGGACCAGTCGCTCAATGGCGATGGCGGCGGATATACCGACTACAACCATTATCCTCTGAACTTCATAGAGATAACTCGTGAACAGCTCGAAGCTCTCATCCCTGTCCTGAACGACCCATATCAGGATAATCCTACCGAAGAAGTTAAGGTTGTCTATGGCAATACATCCCACAACAGCTATGGCTCGCTGAGCGGCAACGTGTGGACATCCAACGAAACCAGCGGCATGGCAGGCGTGACGATGACCAAGAGCGACGGTAACTTCAACCAGTTCACCAGCTGGAACAGCCACTTCAACTTGGCTTATGCTCCAGGCGCCAACAACGTGGCTTCTACGCTGACATTGGCTGCTCCTGCAGGCTATGCCATCACAGGCTACAACCTCTTGGCTGCCAAGGCCTACAGCGCTACTCACACATATACGCTGGAAGGCGAGGACGGCACGACTATCACTCCTGCCTTTGCCAGCTCTGCTACGGGCTATACAACAATGAGCGTTACGGGACTTGCTACTCCCTCTACACAGATATCTATTACTTCTACCGACGTAAGCAAATATCTGGCTATCGCCGACTTCACCATCAGCTTGCGCCGTGCTGTCACCTATAATATGGTAGGTACCGACGGCAACGTCACTGCTTCTCAGCTTGTCGTGTTTGAGACTAACGACGTGGCAGACGAGATGCCTGATGCACTCAAAGTGAGCGGCATAGAATACGAATTCTTCAGCGATGCGGCATGCACTGCAAAGGTTACGGCTATCGACGACCTGCAGAATGTGTATGTACGCCCAGCCAAAGACTTTGTCGACGCTACTGTCCAGCTTGCACAATTCGCACTGTCGGGCACTGGCGTAGGCTATCCTGCCGAAGACCACGCCTCACGCGTAGCCCTCGAAGCCATTAGCAACATCTCTACTCCCGTTTCCGATCCCAGCTACGACTACACAGCTTTCTCGGCAGACGACCTTGCGGCTATTGCTACTCATACAGTCAACATGCTTGTTGAGTCCGACCCGACAAAACTCGCAATGCCCGAGGAAGGACATGCCTATAGCTTCAAGCTCGTCCTGAAGGATGGCTCTACTCCCAAATATCTGCGCTACGGAACTCTGAACTCCGACCGTACCGGTGCAACATCGGGTATTGAGCTTGCCAACATACCGACGAGTGGTGATGTTCCCGAGGATGGATGGTTCATCGGAAAGAAACTCTCTGACGGCCGCTATGTCTTCGTCAACGTGGCAGGTAAGTTTGTATGCTATGCCAACTCTTCTGGCCAGGGCGTCTATCAGAATGGCGTCAGCGAGACCTATGCTGAGAACGGATACCTCGACATCGTGAAGTTCCCCTTCTCAGGCAGTAGCCTCATAACAAACACCGAACCCACCGATGCCTATGGTAAAGTGTTTATCCGTGGCTACCGCACCTCAGGTGGCAGTTCAAATTCAGGAACAATCATCGTGAAGGAAGACGGTCTTGTGTTCGACAAGTCGGCAGACCCATACTACAACGGTAGCTTCACGTCGATGTTTGCCGTCCAGGAGCACAAGTTCATCAATCAGGATGTAGCTCCAAGGGATGGAGGAGAAGCTTTCTATACTACTCTCTATCTGCCCTTCGCTGTAGAACTTCCTGCTGGTGCAACAGCTTACACTGGAAAGATAAACACCGAAACCAACATGGTTGACATGACCGAAATAGCAGCAGAAAGCGGAGTGGAAACAACCGTTCTGCCTAAGAATACTCCTGTTCTGATCAAGTTCGCTTCTCAGCCCGAAGGTGGCAGCTATACCTTCGTTCCAGCTCTCACGGCTGGTGTAAGTATAGAGTCGGGAACCAACGACCTCTTAGGTTCTCTGGTAACCATTGCAGCCCCTGCCAACACATATACGTTCCAGAAACTGAATGGCAGGTTAGGCTTCTATCGCTATAGCGAACCTAACGTATATGAAGGTAAGGCATATCTCGTCTTCAACAATGGCGGAGCCATGAACAGCTTTGCCCTCAACTTCGACGGAACTGCTACTGGCATCAATGCCCTTGAGACTACAGCGGAAAATGCTAAGTTCTATGACCTCAGCGGTCGCCGCGTTGCCATGCCTCAGAAGGGTGGCGTATATATCGTGAACGGCAAGAAGGTTCTGGTGAGGTAATTTAGCACCAAGCCTTATACATCAATAGGAAATCCCCCTGGGGCACAATGTCGCCCCAGGGGGATTTCCTTGTATGCAGAGGTCAGCAGACATTTTGCGTCTCCGTTCCACATTTGTCAAAATCCTTTATCCGCGACCCCCTGTTTTAAGTGCCTCAGGAGTGCCGACAAAATCATCTCCGAAAATTTTGGTCCGAAAAATGCCCGTTTTTCGCAATTGGCGGAAAAGTCTGATTTTCAAGACAATGCGAAGTTTTCGCGAAAATTTATCTCCGATTTTTGAAAATCCGAGCCATTTTTTCGCGATTTTTGGACTCAAAAACATGAAAATTTCTTTGAGAAATTTCAGAATTTCTTTGTTGGATTTCAGAATTACTTTGAGTAATCCGAAAATTTCCTTATTGGATTTTCGGCGAGT
>JAFYFI010000045.1 GCA_017543785.1 Alloprevotella sp. | reverse complement strand
AGTCCTTTTGCTTGTAGTCGTCACGGCACACGCAGTACACCACCGCATACGCACTGTTCCCCCAGAAGTACTCCTGACAGTTCTCAATGGCTCGCGCCAGCATCACCACGTCAGGCTGGCCCTTGTCCTGAGCAACTGCTGCCTGCGGCTGTTGGTTGACTGGCGCCTGCTGTTGCGTCACCGTCGACCCAGGCATGGCAAACACACAGCCCGTAATGTTGCCGTTGAATACCTGACAGTTCGAGCCTGCCGCAAAGTGGTTTACAACATTTTTCTGACTATCTTTTTCCATCTTTTCTTTTTCTTGTTTTCGTCTTTCTGTTTTCTGATAAACTTACCGTTCACCTTGTCGTTGAACACCTGCGAACTGCTGCCCGACTCGAAATGGTTGTGAATCTCCATCGGCTTCGCTTGGACTTCAGCCTCCAAGTGCTGCCGCTCCGACTCCAGATGCTTGTTTCTGGCCTCCAACAGCTGCCGCTTCAGATCGGCAATCTCTTTGTCCTTCTGCTCCACTTCTTCGCGCAGATTGTCAATCTCCCTATCCTTCTGCTCCCGCAGCTCCTTCACTTCTTCTCTCAGTCCGGCATTCTCGTCAAGCGCTTGCTCTGCAGCCTCCAAGACACGCGTGAACCCCTGCATTTGCTGCAAACGTTCCATCGTCTCTTCACACTTACTGTCAAGCGCACGACGTGCATCGCGCACCTCTTCCTTCAGCTCCTCATAGTTCATTCCGCAAGCTCCTCCCTCAGATTAAAGAGTTTGCATACATAGTCAACAACGGCTTGTGTAAACGCACATATGCCCAGGAATCCTACCGAAAAAAGGGCGATAGATACTAAATTTGTCATAGCACTCAGATTTTTTAAATTAAACTTTTATGTTTCAAATATCGAGTGCAAAATAAAAACGGAGGTGTCTCAAAAGTCGAGACACCTTCTACTTTTTAATATCTTTTAAGATTTTCGGCTATCAGTTGCCGCATTTTCTCGCGAAGTTCCAAGGGCTCGAGCACTTCGATGCCGTTGCCGTGCGAGAGCAGCTGGCCTAGGAAGTCGGCAGTGGGACGAATGTCGAGGGAGAAATCGGCATAGTCGGGCGTGGTGGCTATCTCCTGCTGCGAGTGGTGCAGGGGCAGGGTGCGCAGGTAGTTGGGCGTCTTGTTGTGGGCACGCAGCACGACGTGGGCCATGGGCGTATTGTCCGTCAGCACACCATAATACTCAGCGAAATACTCCTGCGGCGAGAAGTCGGCAGGCATCTCGAACGACTCGTCGGTCAGTTCCGCCATCGTCATGCGGTCCAGGGCATAGAGGCGCATTTGCTGCTCTTCGGTTCTGGCCAACAAGTACCAACGTTGGTGAAACAGCTTCAGGGCGAATGGACAGACCACCTTCTCGTAGCCCTCAGTATCGAACTTCCGGTAGCCTATGCGCAGGCGGTGGTTACTCTTGATGGCGTTGATGATGATGTCGAGGTACTGCTCGCCAACAGGTGCGTTCTCCAGCACCAGACGCTCCTTGACGGCAGCGCTGTCGGCCAGCACGCCATGTACGGTGAGCGTAGAGAACAGCCAATGCTCGATGCTGTCGTCGCTGAGCACCTCGCTGTTGCTGATATAATACTTGTAGGTACGCGGGTCGCAGTCGATGATGATGCCAAACATGTCCTGAATGGCGTCGCGATGGCGGTAGAACGACGCGCGCGGCAAGGGATTGCCGTCGGTCACACCGTCCTCCTGCCACTTCTGGCTCAATTCGTCGAGCGTCAGTTTGCGATAAGCCCTCAGCGTATTGATGATCCAGATGTACTGGTGAAATATCTGAGATGGTTTCATACTGTTTTGTATAAGGCGCAAAGGTACATAAAATAAATGAGCCTGCCAAACGGCAAACCCATTATTTTCGTGTGAAACAGGTACTGTCCCCGTGTTCTCCAAGAAGAAAAAAGTGGAAAAACTTGGCTAAATGAAGAAAAAAGCATAACTTTGCATTGACAAATATAACAGAACTATGAAGAAATCACTTTGGATGCTGATTACCATCTTATTGTTTTGTAGTCATATTGGTGTGTACGGT
>JAFYFI010000044.1 GCA_017543785.1 Alloprevotella sp. | reverse complement strand
TCCGATACTTTATAAAAAAGAAGTTCCATGCCTATGGCTTTAGGCATGGAACTTCTTCTTTTTTTACTTGGCAGGTTTTCCTCTACGAGGCGCCGTGTGCTTGGGGCGATGGTTTACCCTGTTCTTCTTTCCCCGGGGTTGACGGGGATGGGTGTTGCGAGGCTCTCTGTTCTCGGACTCTTCTAGCGTGAAGGGCAGGTGGCTCCGAGGTATTTTCTGCTGGAGCATCTGTTCTATGTGTTGCAGCTGGGGCAGCTCTGCGGGGCTGACGAGCGTGACTGCCCGCCCCTGCTTGCCTGCCCGGGCTGTTCTGCCTACTCTGTGGACATAGTCTTCGGCGTCGTGGGGCACGTCGTAATTGAGGATGAGCGATATGTCGTCTATGTCGATGCCGCGCGCCAGGAGGTCGGTGGCTACAAGAATGTGGGTGTGGCGCGTGCGGAAGTGCTGCATCACCTGCTGACGCTCGGGCTGGGTAAGGTCGGAGTGTATGGCTTCGACGTTGTATCCCTGTTGCTGCAGCTGGGCTGCTATGTGCCGCGTCTTTTGCTTGGTGGAACAGAAGATTATTGCCCTTGTGGGGGGATGGGGGGTGAAGAGGTGATGGACTACTCGCTTTTTGTCGTCTTCCTTACATATGTATATGCTCTGGCTGATGCCTTCGGCAGGTTTTGAGGGCGAGAGCCGCACTTCGAGGGGATGGTGCATGAGGCTGCGTGCCAGCTGGCGTATGCGCGAGGGCATCGTGGCGGAGAAGAGTATGGTCTGGCGCTCTGCGGGGAGCTGCGAGGCTATCTTGAGGATGTCGTCGGAAAATCCCATGTCGAGCATCCTATCGGCTTCGTCGAGAACGAAGTGCTTTGTCTGACTGAGGTTGCAAGTGCCGAGATTTATGTGGGAGAGAAGTCTGCCAGGGGTGGCGATGAGTATCTGGGCTCCCTGTTGCAGGCTGCGGCGTTCCTGCTCATAGCGTGCGGCGTCGTTGCCTCCGTAGATGGCTATTCCGCTGATGTTGGTGTAGTAGCCGAAGCCCTGCAGTGCCTGGTCTATCTGCTGCGCCAACTCGCGCGTGGGTGCCATTATGAGGCATTGGGGATGTTGCGGCGACTGGGGGGGCAGCTCTTCAAGGAGGGTCAGGAGTGGGAGCAGATAGGCGGCTGTCTTTCCTGTTCCGGTCTGCGCTATGCCTATGATGTCGCGGCGGTCGATTATGGGGGTTATGCATTTTTCCTGTATGGGTGTGCAGGTGGTGAACTTCATGTCGTAGAGGGCATCCAGGACATTTTCACTCAGGGGGAGGACTTCGAAATAGGTGGGGTGCATTCGGGTTTTCTGTAAAATAATATTTTTTTCGTTCGTTCCCACATGTTATTGTTGGTATGCAAACTTGCTATGGGGAAGTTATTTTTTCACCGTGGTGCCCTGCGATAGATTATGAGTGCGATGAGGGCAAAGACGATGTTGGGAAGCCACACACTGAGCATGGGCGACCAGCCTGCGTTGATGGCAAATGTTGAACTTATGGTCTGAAAGAGTATGTAGATGAACGACAAGGCTATGCCTACTCCTATGCTCGCTCCCATGCCGCGCTTGCGTTTTTCGATGGAGAGCGCCATGCCGATGATTGTGAGTATGAAGGCTGCAAAGGGCATGGCAAACCGTTTGTGATACTCTACCTCGAAGGTGCTTATCCCTGCTGCTCCTCTCAGTCGCTGGCGACCGATGAAGTCGCGAAGCTCGGGCAGGGTCATGGTTTCTTGCTGATTTCTGACATAGAAAAAGTCCTGGGGCTCCATGACGATGGTAGTGTCTAACTTGTCGAAGTATTCTACGTTCTCCCTCATGCCTCGAAGGGTGCGTATGTCGCAGTTGTGGAGTGTCCAGCGGTATCGGCGGTCTGAGAGTGTGTCGTATTGTATGTTCTGAGCCGTGAGGTGGGAGACGAGTTTTTTCCCGCGGAACTTGTCCAGGGAGAAGCCGTATCCGCTCTTGGTGATGTTGTCGAAGTGGGATATGTATGCCACTACTCCTGTGTCCACCTGCATCTGAAGGTTGTCGGCACTGGTGGCTTGCTTCTTCTTTATGTAGCGATTTTCGAAATTCACTCTCGTGACGTTGCTTCGAGGTATGACATATCCCCCGAGCCAGAAGGTGGAGATGGCGATGAGGGTGGCAGAAAGCAGATAGGGGCGCATCAGTCTGTTGAGACTCATGCCGGCAGACTTCATGGCTATGATCTCACTGCCATTGGCAAGCTTCGAGGTGAAGAATATAATCGCAATGAAGATGAACAGCGGGCTGAAAAGATTTACGAAGTATGGTACGAAGTTGACATAATAGACGAGCATTATCTTGGAGAATGGCACATGGCTCTTTGCAAATTTGTCGATGTGCTCATTGTAGTCGAAGACTATGACGATGACTATGACAATGATAAGAAGGAAAATATAGGTGGTGAGAAATTTCCATATTATATACTTGTCCAGACGTGTCAGTAAGGGTACACGCCGTTTGCTTCCACTCAAGTTTGAGATGAAGCCGCCAAGGAGAGCCCTTGCCTCGGATAAAAGTTTTTTTATGCTTGAAATCATAATCTGTTGCTTAGGCTTTGTACCGTCTCAGCTTTCCATGCGGTAAAGTCGCCTGCCACGATATGCGCCCTGGCTTCCTTCACCAAACGAAGATAAAAAGCCAGGTTGTGGATGCTGGCTATCTGCATGGCAAGGAGTTCCTTTGCCTTGAAGAGATGGTGAAGGTATGCTTTGGAATAGGCAGTGTCCACGTAGCAGTTGTCGTCGGGGTCGAGGGGACTGAAGTCGGTTTGCCACTTTGCGTTACGCATGTTCATTGTGCCCTTACTGGTGAACAACATTGCATTGCGCCCATTGCGCGTGGGCATGACGCAGTCGAACATATCCACACCGCGCTCGATAGCTTCCAAAATGTTTACGGGGGTGCCTACTCCCATCAGATAGCGTGGACGTGAGGTTGGGAGTATGGCATTTACCACTTCTATCATTTCGTACATTTTCTCAGCAGGTTCGCCCACAGCCAATCCACCTATGGCATAGCCCTCAGCATCGAACTGACTGACGAAGTGTGCGCTCTCCTCACGCAAGTCTTTATAGACACAACCCTGCACTATGGGGAACAAAGCCTGATGGTATCCGTAGCGGGGCGCTGTCTCGTTGAAACGCTTCACACATCTTTCCAGCCAACTGTGAGTAAGGTTCAGGCTCTTGCGTGCATACTGATAATCAGCTGTTCCGGGAGGACATTCGTCGAAAGCCATCATAATGTCGGCACCTATGGAACGCTCTATGTCCATGACTATCTCGGGAGAGAAGAAGTGCTTGGAGCCGTCTATGTGGCTACGAAACTCACAGCCCTCCTCGCTGAGTTTTCTGATGCCCGTGAGAGAGAACACTTGAAAGCCGCCACTGTCAGTGAGCATGGGCCGCGGGAAGCCATTGAACTTATGCAACCCTCCGGCAGCCTCAAGCGTAGATAGTCCTGGACGAAGATACAAATGATATGTATTGCCAAGAATTATCTGAGCCTTCACATCGTCAAGGAGTTCGCGCAGATGCACGGCTTTCACGGTAGCCTCAGTGCCCACAGGCATGAAGATGGGTGTCTCGATAGAGCCATGGTCGGTCTCAATGACTCCCGCCCTGGCAGAGGAATGCTTGTCTGTGTGTTGCAGGGTGAAGAAACCAGCTTCCCTACGATGCTTTATGAGAGTTGTCTTATTGGACATGTTCAGTCTTCGGATTTTTTGGATTCCACAATGTCAAAAGTCATAGCTCCATCAACCTTTTCCTTGAGCAGAGCAACAGCAAACACCTCTTTCACTGTCTTTACGAAATGAAACTTGAGACCCTTGACATAACGTGCGTTTATTTCCTCGATGTCTTTGCGGTTTTCTTCGCTCATCACTATATCAGTGATTCCAGCCCGCTTTGCAGCAAGGATTTTTTCCTTTATGCCACCCACCGGCAGCACTCTGCCTCGGAGAGTTATCTCCCCCGTCATTGCCAGATTGGGACGCACCTTGCGCTGCGTGAGGGCACTGGCAAGAGAAGTGGCAATAGTGATGCCTGCAGAAGGTCCGTCCTTGGGCGTAGCGCCCTCGGGAACGTGGACATGCACACTCCACTGCTCAAAGATTCTGTAGTCAAGCTGAAGCATGTCGGCATGAGCCTTAATATACTCCAGAGCCAACATAGCGCTTTCCTTCATCACGTCGCCCAGGTTGCCGGTGAGAGTCAGGTGGGGAGCTTTGCTTCGGGAGACACTCGTCTCGATGAAGAGAATCTCACCGCCCACAGATGTCCACGCCAGCCCCGTAACGACACCAGCCAAGCTGTTGCCCTGATAGTGGTCGCGACTATAAAGAGGCTTGCCTAAGAGCTTTTCCACATCAGCAGGGCGCAGAGGCTGCTCTACAAACGGAGTCTTGCCCTCGGTAGCACAACGATAGGCAATCTTTCGATAAACCTTGTCAAGCTGTTTCTCCAACTGACGCACGCCACTCTCGCGAGTATAATTCTCAATGATATATTCAATCGACTTGGGAGAAAACCTTATCCTGCCAGCCTCCTCAAAACTCAGCTGTTTCTCTATCTTGGGAATCAGATGCCTTCGGGCTATCTGAAGCTTTTCCTCCGTAAGATATCCCTCCACGGGAATAAGTTCCATGCGGTCGAGCAAAGGCATGGGGATAGAGTTCAGAGAGTTTGCCGTGGCAATGAAGAGAATCTTCGACAAGTCGTAGTCCACATCAAGATAATTATCGTGGAAAGAATGGTTCTGCTCAGGGTCGAGCACTTCGAGCAAAGCACTCTGAGGATCGCCGCTGATGTTGCGCTCCGTAACCTTGTCAATCTCGTCGAGGATAAAGACTGGGTTGTCGGTCTCAGCACGTTGCAACGCCTTGATTATTCGTCCCGGCATAGCACCCACGTAAGTACGTCGATGACCCCTTATCTCAGCCTCGTCGTGAACACCTCCCAGCGAGATGCGCACATACTTGCGCCCCAGGGCATCGGCAATGCTCTTCCCCAGCGACGTCTTCCCCACTCCCGGAGGACCATAGAGACACAAAATGGGAGCCTTCATGTCCTTGCGCATTCTCAACACCGCAAGATGCTCCAGGATGCGCTCCTTCACCTTCTCCATCCCATAGTGGTCGCTGTCCAGCGTACGTTCTGCGTTAGCAATGTTCAGATTGTCCGTAGTCTCCTTCCCCCATGGCAGCCCTATGAGAGTTTGCAGATAAGTGAGCTCCACGGTGTAGTCGGGCGACTGAGTATTGATGCGTTCCAGTTTTTTCACCTCTTTGTCGAAAATCTCCCTCACCTTCACAGGCAGATTAATTTTCGCAGCCCTTTCGCGCAACTCCTGAGCATCGCCGCTAGCCGTGTCGCCCAGCTCATTCTGGATATTCTTTATCTGCTGCTGCAGGAAATACTCCTTCTGCTGACGGTCCAGTTCCTCACGCGTCTGGTTCTGGATATTCTGCTTCAAGAGCGCAAACTGACACTCCCTGTTCAGTATAGCCAGCAACTTGTAGGCACGCTTCTTCTGCACGCCCTCACTGAGCAACGTAAACTTCTCGTCGAGCGAACAAGGGAAATTAGTACAAATAAAATTCACGGAAAAAACAGAATGCGAAATATTCCTCACAGCAAAGACCGTCTCGTCGTGAGGAGAGTCGGACGCTTTGAGATACTCCACAGTCTTGTCCTTGCAAGAATCGACAAGCGCCATGTACTCCGAGTCGCCAACCCCCGACAAGTCTTCCTCCAACTGTTCAATGTGAGCACGCAGATAGGGACGCAAACGCGTCATCGACCCCAGCTTCACACGGCCGAAAGTCTGCAGTATCACAGTGCTGGAGTCCACCATACGCATCACTCGCGCAATGGTGCCCACCTCGTAGAGATCCTCCATGGTAGGACTCTCTGTAAACGGATCTCTCTGACACACGACAGCAAAGAAAGCATCCCGCTCATTAGCCTCCTCCAGCAACATGCGCGATGACTCGCGCCCCACCGACACAGGAGCCAACACACCAGGAAAAACCATCATATTCCTCAAAGGCAATACCGGCACAATCCCAGGCACCTTCTGCCTGAGAATTTCAGCAATATCACCGTCGAAATCAGCAATCAGCGAAAACGAACTTACATTATTATCTCTATCTTGCATAATATATTCATTTTTTTTTCAAAAACTTTCGGGCAGAAACCGGCACCAAAAACAATTTTCGGAGAAGACACCCGCGATCAAAAAATTTTCAAGAACAAACCATCAGTACACATCTCTGCCGCAACCCTGTCTTCAGGTGCAAGCCTCTCCAGAGAAGGCTGCACACGCAACATGCACCTCGCCGAGTCCCAGGAAAGCCCATAGTGGCATGGCGTCAAGGCAGACACAATGCGCTGTCTGACATCCTCCTGAACCTCCTTAGCACCGACCGTCAGAAAATCGCCTATCTCGTATTCAGGCACAGCGAGCTCCTGTCTTGCCCACCTCGCGTCGAATAATTCAGCAAACGACTGCACCTCGGGAAGCTTAACAGACTTAAGCAAAAGAATTCTCCCCCTGTCGCTAAACCATCTCATCTCAATGACATACTCGTCAGAGCACGACATCCTGAGCACAGAATCGTTTCTCGACAGCAACGTAAACGAGCCGCCAAGACTTCCGTCAACCTTAGCCTCCATGCCGCTGGCATAGAAATCCAACATATTCAACCTGTTCCCCCTTTCAAGCGTGGGCAACACCTCCGAGGGAGCATTCACGAACAAGCTGTCCAGCGACTGAGAAAACACATCTTGCAGGACAATCGAAACGACAAAAAAGCAAAGAATTCTTTTCATGCCGCGAAGATAACACAAAACAAGCGAAATAAAAGCCGTTGCAAGGCGAGAACAGCGAAAAAACTTCCATTTCACCACGTCGGGCAACATTTTTTGATGATAAAACGAACATTTTTGAAGAAATAAAATCCTAAAAAAACAAAAAAAGACAACATTTCTAAGCAAAAAAGCATTAAAAAAATTTGTTGACAAAAAAAATATTGTAATTTTGCACTCGCATTTCTGTTCGCACACCAGCCAACGATGCACAGAGCGCATCGGGCTGACTAAACTGAAATGCTCGGCGAACAGACATTTGCACATAAAGAAAAAAGACCATTGCACACTGTTGTTACCAGCAACCCAAATAAAAAACAAAAGAAAAACATGAAACAAGGCATACATCCCGACAACTATCGCCCCGTAGTGTTCAAGGACATGAGCAACGGCGATATGTTCCTCTCTCGTTCCACATGCAAATCGAATGAGACAATAGAGTTCGAAGGCGAAACATACCCCCTCGTGAAGTTGGAAATCTCCAACACATCCCACCCATTCTACACAGGCAAGTCCAAGCTTGTCGACACAGCAGGAAGAGTGGACAAGTTCATGAGTCGATATGCAAAAGCCCGCAAGAACTAAATTTTTTCATAATTTGGCTAATTTACTACTCATAGTATTTTAGATAAGGGTTAATAACAAGGAATGTGCGTGTCTGTGAAGATCCGCACATTTTTTTTCTCTCTACAAACACACACCACCAACAAAAACTACTATGGCACACGCATTAGAACTTCGCTGCGAACCCATCCCCTTTGTAAGGATAGGACTAGTGGGACTCGGCCATCGCGGAATGAAAACACTGCAACGCTACAGCTACATGAAGCATGCAGCCATCGTAGCCATAGCCGACATCGACGACGCCAAACTACACCACGCTAACCAATATCTCGCAGCCACCCGCCAGCCACAAGCCCGGGTATACACAGGCGAGAACTGCTGGCAAACCATTTGCCAAGATCCCCACCTCGACATAATATATATATGCACCGACTGGCAGAGCCACACCCCAATAGCCATAGAAGCCATGCACTGCGGCAAGCACGTCGTCGTAGAAGTGCCGGCAGCGCAAACCACCCAACAGTGCTGGCAGCTCGTCGATGCCGTGGAGCATACACGCCGACACCTCTTCATGGCAGAAAACTGCTGCTATGACAACTTCTCCATAGCCATAGGCAACATGGCAGCCGAGCAACACTTCGGCACCCTGACACACCTCGAAGGAGCATACATCCACACACTCAATGCAGAGAGCACGTGGATGGAAGAGATATACAGCAACCACGGAGGCAACCCCTACCCCACACACGGACTTGGCCCCATAGGATGGCTGCTGCGCCTGCACCGCGGAGACCGCCTCCACAGCCTCGTCTCCATGACAGCACACCAGGGCAGACAAAACACCACAATCCTCAAGACCCACCTCGGAAAAACCATCCTCCTGCAGCTCGACGTCACCACGCCGCGCCCATACAGCCGCCTCCAGACAATATGCGGCACGCAAGGCTTTGCGCAGAAATACCCCCTGCCCACCATAACCCTTGCCGACGGCACCACCCACACAGGCGACGCCGCCCTGCGCCTGGCAGAGGAACACTTCACGGGTCACGCCGCCCAAGCATGGCAGAGAGGCAAGAGCCTCGGAGTAGAAAACGAAATGAACTACGCCATGGACAGCCGACTCATACACTGCCTGCGCCTCGGGCTGCCCCTCGACATCGACGTCTACGACGCAGCCGAGTGGTCGTGCATCTCAGAACTAAGCAAAATCTCAGCCCAGAACGGAGGCATGCCCGTAGAGATACCCGACTTTACACGAGGAAACTGGGACCTGCTCAAAAAACACACAATGTATTAAAAAAAACACCAAGTGGAGTTAAAAGAAAAATCTCTTTTAGCTCCACTTTTTTTCATCATTTTCCACCTCCTACACACAATCTCCGCATATCAGAAAGCGAACCGTTGAACACGTTGAAATCAACGTCGCCCTCAATGCCCAGGAGCCTGCCGCAGTCAGTGTGCTGCCAAAAACACCACTGACCCCTATACTGCACCTTGCGGACATAATAGTGAGCTATCCAATAAGGATAACCCCTGAACTCCTCTGTGTCGAGATACCTCTCCCGGAACTTATGGTAAGTATAGATAATAGGCTTCACCCCATATCGCCGCTCCACAATGCGCAGCCACTCCCTGGCAGCAGCCCTCACCTCGTCCACACTGAGGCTGCCCGCATCCTCAATGTCGAGAACAGGAGGCAAGTCGCCCACCCTCACGTCGGCATGCCGCACGAACCACGCCGCCTGGCGTCTCGCAGGCACACGCGGTGAAAAATAATGATACGCCCCACACACAAAACCACACTCGCGAGCCTTGCGAACATTGGCAGCATACATCCTGTCGACCACCGATACTCCCTCCGTCACCTTCAAAAACACAAAACTGATGCTCTCCTCGCCAATGTGCGCCCTCGACACCACCTCCCAGTCCACGCAACCCTGATGATGCGAAACGTCAATACCCCTCACGCTATAGCCCTCGGGGACATACTGATTGCCGTACAACGCCAGCCACCGCGGAGCGAAGGGCGCCACCACATAACGATACACCACAAACAGGCACAGGCACACACACGCCACAGCCACGCAGCGCACCGCGCAGCCCCTGACAAACGTATGACTATGCCTCTTTCTGCTCACGGATTAAATACATTTTTTTGAAAAAAATTTTTTATGCGTATGTGCGTGTAGCCTCAAAGCGAAAAAACTACTCTGCCCTGCGGAACACCAGCCAGGGCACCACGCCCCTCCACTGCACCAGCGAGCCCAGAAACTCACCCCCAGGCGAATGGTCGGCACTGCGACAATATAGAAACACCGAGGCGTCGACAGCTACCCTCAACAACAATGTTGACGTCTTAATCGTAAACCATTCCATGCACACTTATATAAAAAAAATCGCAGTAGCCGTCTGGGAGAGAGAAAAACAAACAAATCACGCCCTCTCACCCCCCGCCGCAAAGCGATGGGAGAGGCTCAGACCTTTCACAGTGCAAAAATAAAAACTTTTTCCTTACCCCACACCCATTACCCTGTATTTTTGACTTTTGACTTTTTGGCATCCGTTTATAGTATATGCTCTATACAACTTAATTTTGCCGTAAATAAACAAGGTTTTGAAGCGTGGAAATAGTTTTCAGGAGCTACTTCCTTTGAACAGGCTGAAAACAGGAATATCCTTTCTTGTCAAAATTCTTTATCCGCGACCCCCTGTTTTAAGTGCCTCAGGAGTGCCAACAAAATCATCTCCAAAAAATTTGGTCCGAAAAATGCCCGTTTTTCGCAATTTGCGGAAAGGTTTGAGTTTCAGGCGGATACAAAAATTTGGCTCTGATTTTCATTTGATTTTTGAAAATCCGAACCATTTTTCCGCAATTTTTCGTCTCAAAAACGTGAAAATTTCTTTGAGGAATTTCAGAATTTCTTTGAGAAATCTTGAAATTACTTTGAGTAATTCTAAAATTTCTTTATTGGATTTTCGCGGAGTCAAAATCATCGCAAAAATTACTCAATTTTGCGTTCTATTTTGAAGAAAATCGCGTGTCAAAACTTTTTACTTTTTCGTCAAGATTCTTTACCTCTCCCCCCCCAACAAAAAGAGAGGAGGGAGTGTGCCGATGGCATGCTCCCTCCTCTCTCTAGTGTGTGTTTCCCCTCGTAGGGGGTTGAGGTCTTTTTTAGTTTTTTTCCTGCTCCAGTGCGAGTGTCTTGGTGCATGTGTCGCACACTTCGGCTGGTCCCCAGTACTGTATAGGGCCAGGATAGACGTAGCAGGTGCCTTCTGCCCATTCGTCGCGGTGGGCGGCAAAGGTTTTGAATGGTGCTGCGTCAAGCTGCACGAGGGCTTTCCTGATGACAGGTTTGAGCTCGCCGTTGCGACGCTCCATGTTCATCATCATGGTGATGGGGACGCCTCCTGCTATCCATTCGTCGGCTGGGGCTGTGGTGTTCCTGACTATTGCCATGTAGCCCGTCTTACCGTTTGCTACGAGCTGTGCGGCACTAGTGCCGAGGGCGTAGCAGTAGTCAGCGTCGTAGTTGGAGGGTGCTGCGCAGCGTCCTTCGTAGCCAAAGAAGTGGTGGAGGGGCGAGAATTTGCCTGTATATTTTCCCTGTGCTTTCCAGGCGGCTAGTTTCTCACCTACGAGCTGTGAGAGGAGTTTCTCGGTCTCGATGAGCGATACTTGTACGTTGCCGTGGGGGTCGCGGTCGAGGGCAAGTTGTTTCTGCACTCCGAGGGGCAGGCTCTGGAGTGTGCTGAGATTCTCGGGGGTTATGTTTTGCTTCACCCATTCTATGAGTTGCTCGGGGCTCATGCCAGCCGTGGCTTGAACGGTGGTCTTGGCTGATAGGAGGTCGTTGAGCTCAGCGATGAGGTGCTTGATGGCTGGTATGAATTCTATGAGTCCCTCGGGGATGAGCACTGTGCCGAAGTTGTTGCCCTGGGCTGCTCGCTTGGCTATGGTGGCGGCGATGTATTCTACAATGTCGTCGAGGGTCATGTTTTTTTGTTCTACTTCTTCGCTGACGATGCAGATATTGGGCTGTGTCTGGAGGGCGCACTCGAGGGCTATGTGGCTGGCTGAGCGTCCCATGAGTTTGATGAAGTGCCAGTATTTGCGGGCGCTGTTAGCGTCGCGCTGTATGTTGCCGATAACTTCGGCGTAGGTTTTGCAGGCTGTGTCGAAGCCGAAGCTGGTTTCGATCTGCTGGTTCTTGAGGTCGCCGTCGATGGTTTTGGGGCAGCCTATGACTGCTACGCCTGCCTGCTTTGCTGCATAGTATTCGGCAAGGACACAGGCGTTGGTGTTGGAGTCGTCGCCTCCGATGATGACGAGGGCGTTGATGCCCAGTTGCTTGATAATCTGAAGTCCGCTCTCGAACTGTTCCGGTGTTTCGAGTTTGGTGCGTCCGCTGCCTATCATGTCGAAGCCGCCCGTGTTGCGATATTGGTCGATGATGTCGGCGGTGAGTTCTTTGTATTTATGGTCGACAAGTCCTCCGGGGCCCATGAGGAATCCGTAGAGTTTGCTGGCGGGGTTTTGTTTTTTGAGCTCGTCAAAGAGTCCGCATATTACGTTATGTCCGCCCGGTGCTTGTCCGCCCGAGAGTATGACTCCTATGTTCATGGGGGCATAGGATTTGGGTGTGTGGGTGGGGACAAACTCTACGAGCGGCATGCCGTAGGTATTGGGGAAGAGGGCTTTGATTTGTTCTTGGTCGCCGACGCTTTGTGTGGGTGCGCCGAGCTTGATTTCTACGTTTCCGCGCAGGCCTAGGGGCAACTTGGGCTGATAGGCAGCGCGGGCTTTTTGCAGTGTGCTGAGTTTCATGTTGCTGTTTTTATTATTTTTATGGTTTTTTGTCATGGTTTGTTTTTCAGGGAGGTAGTCCTAATTGTTTTCCTGAGGGATCAGATGATGCCTTGTTGCATCATGGCGTGGGCTACTTTCATGAATCCTGCTATGTTGGCTCCGCGGACGTAGTTGATAAATCCGTCGGGCTGGCGTCCGTACTTGACGCACTGGTCGTGGACATCGCTCATGATTTGGTGGAGTTTCTGATCGACTTCTTGGGCTGTCCAGTATATGTGCATAGCGTTTTGGGTCATTTCGAGTCCGCTTGTTGCTACGCCTCCGCTGTTGACGGCTTTGCCAGGTCCGAAGGGTGTGTGCTGGGCTATGAAGTAGTCTATGGCTTCGGCTGTGCAGCCCATGTTGCTGACTTCGGCTACGCACTGTACGCCGTTGGCTACGAGCTGGCGTGCGTCGGTCTCGTCGAGTTCGTTCTGTGTGGCGCAGGGCATGGCGATGTCAACTTTAACCTCCCAGGGCTTTTTGCCGGGGAAGAACTGGGCTGTGGGATATTTGTCGGCGTAGGGTGCTACGATGTCGTTGCCGCTGGCGCGGAGCTCGAGCATGTATTCGTTTTTCTCACCGCTGATGCCGTCGGGGTCATATATGTAGCCGTCGGGACCTGAGATGGTTACGACTTTGGCACCGAGCTGTGTGGCTTTCTGCACGGCTCCCCAGGCTACGTTGCCGAATCCGCTGACGGCGATGGTCTTGCCCTTGATGTCAAGTCCGAGGTCGTCGAGCATGTGTTTGAGGAAGTAGCATGCTCCGTAGCCTGTGGCTTCGGGACGAAGTATGCTTCCGCCAAACTCGCGTCCTTTTCCGGTGAGTGTGCCGGTGTGTTCGTGGGTAAGTTTTTTGTACATTCCGTAGAGGTAGCCTACTTCGCGTCCTCCTACGCCGATGTCGCCTGCCGGCACGTCGGTGTCGGGGCCGAGGATTTTATGAGCTTCGAGCATCCAGCTCTGGCAGAAGCGCATTATCTCAGCGTCACTCTTGCCTCGGGGGGCGAAATCACTGCCGCCTTTGGCTCCTCCCATGGGGAGCGTGGTGAGGGCGTTCTTGAAGGTTTGCTCAAAGCCGAGGAATTTGAGAATGGAAAGTGTGACGGAGGGGTGGAAGCGTATGCCGCCTTTGTAGGGGCCTATGGCGTTGTTGAACTGTACTCTGTAGCCCAGGTTTACGTGTACCTCTCCGTTGTCGTCGGTCCAAGGTACGCGGAAGGTGAGTATCCTGTCGGGCTCTACGAGGCGCTCGATGAGTTTTGCTTTTTCGAATTCGGGGTGTTGGTTGTATACTTCTTCGATGGAAAGTAGTACTTCGCGCACAGCCTGGAGGTATTCTTTCTCGCCAGGGTGCTTTGCCTCAAGTGAGGCCATGATTTGTTCAGTCTTCATGATGTGTGGATTTTTGAAGGTTGTGTATGTGTGTGTTTTTTTATTTAATGCGCAAATTTATGTTTTTTATTTTGTTTTCCCGTTTGTTGTGGTTTTTAATAGTTTTTGGGGGCGTTGGCTCCCTCCCCAGAAATGGGTCTGAGTTTTTTTACTTTGCTTCGAGCAGGTCGGGGCGTAGTTTTCTTGTTCGTTCGAGGCTTTGCTGGAGTTCCCATTCCTTGATTTTGGCTTCGTGCCCGGAAAGGAGAACGTCGGGCACTCGCCATCCTTTGTAGTCGGCGGGACGGGTGTAGACAGGGGCTGCAAGGAGGTTGTCCTGAAAGCTGTCGCTGAGGGCGCTCTGCTCGTCGCTGAGGACTCCGGGGACGAGGCGGACTATGGCGTCGGCCATGGCGGCGGCGGCTATCTCGCCTCCGGTAAGTACGTAGTCGCCTATGGAAACTTCGCGAGTGATGAGGTGTTCGCGGATGCGGTAGTCTATGCCTTTGTAGTGGCCGCAGAGGATGATGATGTTCTGGAGCAGGGAGAGTTCGTTTGCCATGGGCTGATCGAACTGGGCTCCGTCGGGGGTTGTGAAGATTATTTCGTCGTAGTGGCGCTGGGCTTTGAGGGCTGTGATGCAGTCGTCTATGGGCTGACACTGCATGACCATTCCGGCAAAGCCTCCGAAGGGGTAGTCGTCCACGCGGCGGTGCTTGTCTTTGGTGTAGTCTCGAAGGTTGTGTATATGTATCTCTACAAGTTGTTTTTTCTGGGCTCGCTGGAGTATTGAGTTGTTGACAAATCCTTCCAATAGCTCGGGCAACACGGTTATTATGTCGATTCGCATGTCTCGGTGTGTGTGTTTTTTTCAGCGCAAAATTAGGGCTTTCTTCTCAGATTTAAGTATTTTTGCTTCGGAATTATCATTTCCTCTGGTTAAAATGGTACTTTAGTGGCTCTGGCTGAGGTGCTCTGCTGGGGGAGGATGGGCTAAATTTTTATGACTTTTTTATACAGAAGTGATGACAGAAGCGGAACGTATAGAATGGTTGAGAGCGGAACTGCACAGGCACAACTATAGTTATTATGTGCTGAACTCCCCTACTGTCTCCGACAGGGAGTTTGATGCTATGATGGCTGAGCTGACTCAGCTCGAGGCTGCTCACCCCGAGCTGCGGGACGACAACTCGCCCTCTCAACGCGTGGGGAGCGACCTGAACAATGAGTTTGTGCAAGTGGTGCACAAGTATCCTATGTTGTCGCTGGGCAATACGTATAACCGCGAGGATGTGAGGGATTTCTACAATAGGGTGAAGTCGGGGCTGCAGGGTGAGGACTTCGAGATTTGCTGCGAACTGAAATTTGACGGTCTGAGTATTTCGCTGACCTACGAGGGCGGAAGGCTCGTGAGGGCTGTGACTCGTGGCGACGGCATTCGCGGCGACGATGTTACTGCCAACGTGAGGACCATAAGGAGCATTCCTCTCCGTCTGGCTGCAGATGGCGACTACCCTGATGTGTTTGAGATAAGGGGGGAGGTGCTTATGCCCTGGGAGAGCTTTGAACAGCTGAACAGGCAACGGGCTGAGCAGGAGGAGCCTCTCTTTGCTAACCCGAGAAATGCTGCCTCGGGGTCTCTGAAAAGTAAGAACTCACAGGTTGTGGCTAGTCGCAAGCTTGATGCGTATCTGTATTATCTGCTGGGACCTCAACTGCCATCAGACGGGCACTACGAATGTCTGCAAAAGGCTAAGAGCTGGGGTTTCAAGGTGTCCGACGCCATGAGACTGGCTCACAGGCTTGAGGATATTTTTGAGTATATTGACTTCTGGGACTCTGAACGCAAGAGGTTGCCAGTGGCTACGGACGGCATTGTGCTCAAGGTGAACAGCCTGGCTCAGCAGCAGCGCCTGGGCTACACGGCTAAGTCACCGCGTTGGGCTATTGCCTACAAGTTTCAGGCTGAAAGGGCAAGGACAAGGCTTCTCGACGTCAACTATCAGGTGGGGAGAACGGGGGCAGTTACTCCCGTTGCCAACATGGAGCCTGTCCTGCTGGCGGGGACGATGGTGAAGAGGGCTTCCCTGCACAACGAAGACATCGTCAGGCAGCTGGACTTGCACAAGGGCGACATGGTTTTTGTGGAAAAGGCTGGCGAGATAATTCCTCAAATTGTGGGGGTGGACAGCGAAGCCCGGGATGCTTCTCTGGGAGAGAAAATCGTCTTTCCGAAGCTGTGCCCGGAATGTGGCACGCCCCTGGTGAGATATGATGGCGAGGCTGCTACCTACTGCCCCAACGACACGGGGTGCCTGCCTCAGCTGAAGGGTAAGGTGGAACATTTCATCTGCCGCGACGCCATGAACATTGAGTCGCTGGGACCTGAGACGGTTGACGACTATTTTGCCAGGGGGCTTATTGCCGATGTTTCAGACCTCTACCGTCTTACCATTACCGACCTGGCAGGTGCAGACCGCACGCGACTGAAATCTGCAAAGAAAATCATCGATGGTATTGAACAGAGCAAAAAGGTGCCTTTCGACAGGGTGCTCTTTGCTCTGGGGATAAGGTTTGTGGGGAAGGTTGCTGCTAAGGCTATAGCACGACATTTCAGAAACATAGAGGCTTTACGCCAAGCTTCGAAGGACGACTTCCTGCAGATTGAAGGTGTGGGCGAGGTTATAGCCGAAAGCGTCATGCGGTGGATGAAAGAAGAGAAAAATGCCTCTTTGCTCGAACGCCTCAAAGGTGTGGGACTGCAAATGGCTCTTCCCGAGGAGAGCAAAGTGTCGGACAAACTCTCGGGGAAGAATATCGTTATAAGTGGTACGTTCCAGCGACACAGCAGAAAGGAGTATAATGACATCATCGAGGCTCATGGAGGAAAAAACGTGAGCAGCATATCGTCAAAAACTTCGTTCGTACTTGCCGGCGAAGGTATGGGACTTGCCAAAAGACAGAAGGCTGAGGCTTTGGGCATAGAAATCATGTCGGAAACGGAATTCCTGAACCTCATAGGAGAGGAGGCAAAGGACGAAGAGCCAACTCTCTTCTCCCTCTTTTAGGCACAAAGAAACTTTATCAATAAAAAGCAATATATCAGACAATTATAATGTTTATGAGACATAATCCCTTTAAAGGTTTTGGCATCGCTCTTGCTACGCCTTTTCGTGAAGATTCAAGCATCGATTTCGATGCTCTGAAGCTACTGATTGCCGACGTGTTGAAGAATGGAGCTGATTTTTTATGCGTCCTTGGCACTACGGCAGAAACTCCCACTCTCTCGGAACGGGAAAAGGGAGAAATAATGAGATTTGTAGTCGAGCAGGTTGACGGACGCGTCCCTCTGCTGCTTGGCGTAGGCGGCAACAACACGGCAGCGGTGTGCAACGCTCTGAAGAGCGGCGATTTTTCTGGTTTCCAAGGCATTCTCTCCGTTTGTCCTTTCTACAACAAGCCGTCGCAAGAAGGTCTTTATCAACACTTCAAGGCTATTAGCGAAGCCAGTCCGCTCCCAGTAGTTCTTTATAATGTGCCAGGCAGAACGGGTTGCAATCTGCTGCCACAAACCACACTGCGCATTGCCAACGACTGTGCCAACGTTGTTGCCATCAAAGAGGCGTCGGGATTCATCTCTCAGGCTTCAGAAATTCTTTCTGCCCTCCCTGAAGGTTTCGAGGTGATAAGCGGCGACGACGGCATAACGTTTGAAATGCTGGCATCGGGGGCTGCCGGAGTGATTTCGGTCATTGGCAATGCCTTTCCAAAAGCTTTTGGCGAGATGACTCATTCTACGCTTGGCGGGAACATCGCAGCTGGCAGAGAATGGCACAGAAAGTTGAGAAGACTTTACCCCTTGATGGGTGTCGAAGGCAACCCCGCTGGGGTAAAATGCTTATTGTCGGCACAAGGGAAGATACAGAACATTCTCCGTCTGCCATTGGTACCCGTAAGCGAGAAGACTGAACGACTAATTTCCGAATTTAACTCTTCTTTTCAGAATTAAAAAAACTCAAAACTTTTTTGTTGGGGCTCACCTTCAAAGCACAAGAACTACATTTCTTGAAAGTTGAACAAATTTATTCTGCATAGCGATTATAAGCCAACAGGCGACCAGCCCGAGGCTATTGAGGCATTGACTCAGGAGGCTCTCAACGGCAACCCTGCTCAGGTCTTGTTGGGGGTCACTGGCTCTGGAAAGACGTTTACAATAGCCAACGTCATAAAAAATCTGAACAAGCCCACCCTCGTCCTGAGCCACAATAAGACGCTTGCCGCTCAGCTATACACAGAGTTTAAGGGTTTCTTCCCCGAAAATGCCGTTGAATACTATGTCTCCTATTATGACTATTATCAACCCGAGGCATACATTCCTTCCACCGATACATATATAGAAAAGGATCTTGCCATAAATGAAGATATAGACCGTCTGAGACTGGCAGCTACATCCTCGCTTCTCTCTGGTCGCAACGACGTCATCGTTGTGTCGTCGGTGAGTTGCATCTATGGCATGGGGAATCCTGCTGCTTTCTACGAAAACGTCATCAGCATAAAGTGTGGAGCCTCATTGCCGCTGAATGTGCTGCTTCGCAAACTGGTAAGCAGCCTTTACACAAGAAACGACATATCTCCACGTTCGGGCGACTTTAGAGTGAACGGAGATACGGTGGACATTTTCCTGGCTTATTCCAATGACCTCCTACGCATTACCTATTGGGGAGATGATATAGACACAATAGAAGAAATCGACTCCACTACAGGGCATAGGCTCAACCATTTTGAGGAATACAAAATTTATCCTGCCAATCTTTTCCTCACGACAAGCGACACACAAGAACTTGCTGTGAGGCAGATTCAGGACGATTTGGAACAGCAGGTGGCATATTTTGAAGAATGTGGCAAGACGCTCGAGGCTAAGCGCCTGCGCGAGCGAGTGTCCTATGACATAGAGATGATACGTGAGCTGGGACATTGCAGTGGAATAGAAAACTACAGCAGATATTTTGACGGACGAGAACCAGGTACGCGCCCCTATTGTCTGCTCGACTTTTTCCCCGACGATTTCCTCATCGTCATTGACGAGAGCCACGTCAGCATACCGCAAATCAGAGCCATGTGGGGAGGCGACCGAAGCCGAAAAGAAGCTCTCGTAAACTATGGGTTTCGCCTGCCGGCAGCCTTAGACAACAGACCACTCACTTTCGACGAGTTCAGAGAACTGGCAAAGCAAGTCATCTACATAAGCGCTACACCTGCCGACTACGAACTCTCTGAAAGCGGAGGTGTCGTAGTTGATCAAGTCATTCGTCCCACAGGTTTGCTAGACCCACCCATCACCGTCAAGGACACAGCATTCCCCGTAGATGACCTCATGGAAGAAATCCAGCAAGCCGTAGGGAACGACGAGCGCGTCCTGGTCACCACCCTGACAAAGCGAATGGCAGAAGAGCTGTCTGAATACCTCCTAAAAAATGGCATTCGCACAGCTTACATCCACAGCGATGTCGACACACTTGAACGAGTGAAGATAATGGAAGACTTGCGCAGTGGCATCTATGACGTACTGGTGGGGGTCAACCTGCTCCGAGAGGGGCTCGACCTCCCCGAGGTAGCTCTTGTAGCCATACTCGATGCCGACAAAGAGGGATTCCTGCGCGACAGAAGGAGCCTGACACAAACAGCAGGGCGTGCAGCCAGAAACGTAAATGGCAGAGTGATAATGTATGGTTCTAAAATAACAGATTCCATGCAGCAAACCATCGATGAAACCGAGCGACGTCGTGCAAAGCAGATAGCCTATAACACAGCCCACGGCATCACCCCGGCTCAAATCAAGAAAGCCATCGGTGAAAACGCCCTGGCAAAGATATCAGGCAAGGCAGAACAGCCAAATATTCAAGAAACATTCCGACAAAAGACGGCAGACGAGCAAACTCTCCTCAGAGCAGCTGAAGACGATGCCAAATATGGAGAAAACACAAGTTCAGAACAACGACTCGAACGCCTCAGAGCCGAGATGAAAGATGCGGCACAGCGAATGGATTTTGTCCTTGCCGCTCAACTGCGCGACGAACTCCTTGCTCTGGAGCAAGAACTGAAATCCAAACATCCATGAAGTACATTACCCTATCCACACTCAATAGACTTGTCTCCGAAGCCTTGTCGGCAGAGCTCGAAGAGACTTACTGGATAATTGCAGAAATAAGCGAGATGCGCATAGCTGCTAACGGGCACTGCTACATGGAACTCATTGAGAAGGACGAGACAACAGGAAAACTTCAAGCAAAAGCATCTGCACACATATGGAAATTTGCCCTTAAGCTGATAAAATCAGATTTTGAAAAACAAACAGGGCAAAGACTCTCCACTGGGCTTAAAATACTCATTGCCGTAGAGCCCACATTCCATGAACTATACGGATACAGTCTGAACATCATCGACATAGATCCCACCTACACTCTCGGCGACATCTCGCGCCACCGACAGGAAATCATACGTCAGTTGGAAGCCGACGGCGTACTTACGCTCAACAAAGAACTGCCACTAAAGCGTCCAACCCTGCGCATTGCAGTAGTGTCAAGTTCTACGGCAGCAGGATATGAAGACTTCATCCACCAACTCAAAAACACGTCATTCCGCTTCGTCACAAAACTCTTCCCCGCAGTGATGCAGGGAGAGGACATAGAAGATAGCATAATAGCAGCATTAGACGACATTGCAGCCCAAGCCTCAGCATGGGACTGCGTCTGCATTCTACGCGGAGGAGGCGCAGTGAGCGACTTGCAAGGATTCGAGTCCTACAAGCTGGCTGCCAACGTAGCGCAGTTCCCACTGCCAGTCCTCACCGGTATAGGACACGAACGCGACGAGACAGTGCTCGACATCGTAGCCCACACACACCTCAAGACCCCCACCGCAACGGCAGCTTTTCTCATAGACCAAGCGCAAGCGGAAATAGAAACCATAAAAGACCTCGAAGCATACATATATAATAATATAGCAAAAACAATCAGCCAGCGCCAAGCAGAATTTGAAAAACTCTCATATCGCGTTTCCGCGTACTCCTCCCAATTCTGCAATCGAGCCTCGAACACCCTCTCCCAGATATACGAACGCATTAAACTCAAAGGACGAAATCGTATTGCCAAAGAACATACGCGCAACGAAATCCTTGCCGACAGCATACCCCGCCTTGTGAAGTTTGCCCTTGAACGCTCGAGGAACCTCATAGCACTCACCGAGCAAAAAATCAAAATGGCAAGCCCCGAGCGAATCCTCTCGCTAGGATACAGCATCACTAGCCACAACGGACACATACTCACTGATATAGCCAAGCTCAACGAAGGAGACATGATAGAAACACACGTCGCAAACGGAAAAATCATCAGTCGCATAGAGCAAACAACGAAAACAGACTCCTAAATATTAGCTTTTAAAATCTTTTCTAGAAAATCTAGAGACTCTAAAAAATCTAGAAACTCTAGAAACCTAGCCCCCCCCAAAAAAACACCCCTCCCATGGACTTCACAACCACAAAAAACACTCGCCTCGGAGAACTCGACTTCCTTCGTGCCGTGATGATCATACTGATGATAAGTTTTCATCTAGTATGGATAGGCGACAACTACCCCTACATGAAGTCCATAGTCTATACCTTCCACATGCCTGTCTTTCTCATCATATCAGGCTATCTCACAAAGCTGAACGGAACTTTCTCCAGCAACATACATCGCATCACATGGCTCGCAGTACCATACCTCATCATGGAGAGCCTATACATTCTCGGCGCATCAGTACTCCCCATACGCGAGCACATAGAAAACCTTAACATAAACACCTTCCTCGACAAGCTCCTCCTCCACCCCATCGGACCCTACTGGTTTCTGCACACCCTAATCCTGGGTAGCGCCACACTTTTCCTCTTCTCCCATCTGCTAAAGAAACTTGGCAACACCACCTGCCTCATACTGGCAGGAATAGCCTTTGCCCTATACTCCAAACTCGGGATAGCATCCCTCGAAATGCTACTATATTTCCTCGCAGGAGCAGCCATAAGGGAACGAGGCTTCAACTTTGTTGCCACGTTTTTCCCCTCATGGTTGTCTGTCGTTGCCCTCCTTATGCTCGTAGTCTCACCGCAAAACCTACACCCGCACACCGCAGGAGGCATACTGATAGTCTTCCTCACCATCAGTTTTCTTCTCAAGCTCTATCCACATATAAGAGGAAAATTTTTACGAACTTTTCTTTTCATCGGAAGCAACACTCTCCCCATCTTTCTCTTCTCCCCTCTTTTCACCTTTATATGCAAACCCCTGCAACCCATTCTGAGTTTTGAACCCACAGGGCTCCTCTTTCTGCTCGCATCACTCACCCTGTGCCTGGCAGGAAGCCTCATTGTAGCATACATCCTAGACAAACTACATATATCCCCATATATCTTCGGCAGAAATAATGTACTAATAAAAAAATCATAACCCCATGAACACATACGACATCATCATCATCGGCGCAGGTCCCGGCGGCTACGAGACAGCTATAGAAGCAGCAAAGAGCGGACAGACTGTCTGCATAGTAGAGAAGGCTCAGTTAGGAGGCACATGTCTCAACGTGGGCTGCATACCGACAAAGTGCCTATGCCGCAGCGCAGAACTCTTGCACGAAGCCCGCAGCGCAGCAGAGTTCGGCATACAAACAGCCCAGGTTGACTTCGACCTGCCGGCAGCCATACAGCGGAAAGACAAAGTGGTGGAGAGCCTTGTCAGTGGAATTGAAACCCTGATGAGAACACCTGGCATAACACTTCTGCGAGGTGAAGCACGACTAGCCGACACACACAGCCGACCCTATACCGTGGAAGTCAACACACCCTCGGAGAAAGTCTCCATTCAAGCCTCCAATATCATAATAGCCACAGGTTCTGTGTCGAACTTCCTCCCAATAGAAGGAGCCCACGCCCCAGGAGTAGTGACAAGCACTGAGCTGCTCAGCGCCACTACCCTGCCGCCACGCCTCTGCATCATAGGAGGCGGAGTAATAGGAATGGAATTTGCCAGCATCTACAACAGCTTTGGCTCAAAAGTCACCGTCATAGAATACTTCAAGGAAATACTACCCTTCTTCGACCGCGACATGGCAAAGCGCTTGCGCACCAGCTTGAAGAAACGCGGCATAACCTTCAAGACAGGAGCCGCAGTTACCAAGATTGAAGACACAGGTGCCACAAAAACTGTCCACTACACCGAAGGCAACACGAACGGCAGCGAAGAAGCCGACCTGGTACTCATGGCAGTAGGCCGCGCAGCAAATCTGGGCAGCCTCAACCTCGACGAAGCAGGCATACACTACACCAAGCGAGGCATCACCGTAGCCCCCGACATGCAGACAAACATACCAGGCATCTACGCCATAGGCGACATTAACGGCATGATGCAGTTAGCCCATGCAGCTACCTTCCAGGGCAAAGTAGCTCTGAGCCACATTCTCGCCCAAACCCCTGAAGCAACACTACAGCCCAGCCTGCACAACATCCACCTCGACATATGCCCCGCCGTAGTATTTACCATGCCCGAACTCGCCATGGTAGGCCGCACCGAAGAGCAAGTCAAGGAAGAAGGCATCGACTACGCCGTGAAGAAAATATCCTATCGCGCCAACGGCAAGGCACTGGCCATGGGTGAGGGCGAAGGTACAATGAAAATACTCACTGACCAGAACGACCATATTCTCGGAGCACACATACTCGGAGCACACGCCGCAGACCTCATCCACGAAATAACACTCCTCATGACTCTCGGCGCAACAACTACCGACCTGAAAAGAACCATCCACGCCCACCCCACACTCTCCGAGCTTTTCATCAACTAACGGGTTCGTAGGTTCATAGGCGCGCAGCCAACCAAAAAAAACAACTAAAAACCTTAAAACTCGGACAACAATATAAGTCCACCTGCCTTCAATGAAACTATCCAAGTACACGACACTCCTTGCTCCTATGCTACTCCTCGCCGCAGCAGCCGCCGCACTCCTCCTATGGCTTTGCGGACTGAACTTCTGCAAGGAAGACAACAAATACCTTTACATAAGGACAGGAGAGACCTTCGATGAAGTCTGTAGCCACCTACGTCAGGAAGCCCCCACTGCCAGGATGACAGCCTTTCAGCTGGCAGACAAAATACTAGGCTACCACCATAGAATCCGCCCAGGCAGGTACCGTCTCAGCAACATATCAACCCTCCAGCTCGTACGCAACCTGCGCAACGGACAACAAGAGCCAATAAGGCTCACTATCCCCACGGTGTGGACACCAGCCCAGCTGGCAGGAAAACTATCCAAACGTCTCGAAGCCGACTCCGCAAGTCTGGCACTAGCCTTCACCGACAGCGCCACACTCGCCAAGGCAGGCATACCCCCACACGAGCTATTCAGCAACATCATCCCCGACACCTACGAGACATATTGGACCATAAAACCCACCGAGCTGCTCAAGCGTCTTAAACGCGAGCACAACCGCTACTGGACACCTGAGCGCGACGCCAAAGCCACGCAGCGGGGACTCACACGAAACCAGGTAGCCACACTTGCCAGCATCGTAGAGCGCGAGACATCGCGACAAGACGAAAGACCCATCATAGCAGGGCTATACCTCAACAGGCTACGCCAAGGCATGAAACTTCAAGCCGACCCCACTGTGAAATATGCCATGCAGGACTTCGCCCTCAAGCGCATACTCCTTCAACACCTCAGTACCCCAAGCCCCTACAACACCTACTTGAACCCAGGGCTACCACCTTCACCTATTAGCCTGCCGTCGAAGAATAGTATGGAAGCAGTGCTCAACAGCACAAGCCACGACTACCTGTATATGTGCGCCAAGGAAGATTTCTCCGGGCAGCACAATTTCGCAGCCACCTACGCCCAGCACCAAGTCAACGCACGCCGCTACGCCGCAGCACTCAACGCAAAGGGAATACACTAAAGGCGAAACATATACCCCAACTTCTATACAATCTATTTTCGACAAAAAGGCAACTTGTCAAAATCCTTTATCCGCGACCCCCTGTTTTTGAGCTCTAAAAACGGGCATAAAATCATCTC
>JAFYFI010000043.1 GCA_017543785.1 Alloprevotella sp. | reverse complement strand
TTATGCCCGTTTTTCGAGCTCAAAAACAGGGGGTCGCGGATAAAGGATTTTGACAAAGATGGCAGAAAAAAAGACTCCGCCTATCCTAAAGCTGGAATAGGCGGAGTCTTTCTATATGCTCTACGCAGCGGTTCCGGTCAGATTTTCTCCAGAGCCTGGCGTATGTCGTTGAGAATGTCTTCCACGTCCTCTATGCCCACGCTCAGTCGTATGAGACTTACGGGAACGCCTGCCTCGCGGAGCTGCTCGTCGGATAGCTGGCGGTGGGTGTGGCTTGCGGGGTGGAGCACGCAGGTGCGGGCGTCAGCCACGTGGGTGGCTATGTTTATGAGCCTTAGCGAGTCCATCCAGCGCACTGCCGTCTGGCGGTCGCCTTTCAGTCCGAAGGCTATGACGCCACATGAGCCGTTGGGTAGATACTTCTGCGCACGTTCGTAGTAGGCGTCGCCTGGCAGCCCGCTATAGTGCACCCATTCCACCTTGGGACAAGCACGGAGAAATTCGGCTACAGCCTGTGCGTTTTGGCAGTGCTGCCTCATGCGCAGGTGGAGGGTCTGGAGTCCCATGTTGAGCAGGAAGGCATTTTGTGGCGACGGAGTAGAGCCGAGGTCGCGCATGAGATGTGCCACGAGTTTCATGATGAAGCCCATCTTGCCGAAGGCTTTTGTATAGGTAAGCCCATGATATGACTCATCGGGAGTGGTGAGTCCGGGGAATTTGTCGCTATACTCGTCCCAGGGGAAGTTGCCGCTGTCCACGACGCATCCGCCTACCTGTGTGGCTAGTCCGTCCATATATTTAGTGGTGCTGTGTGTCACGATGTCGGCACCCCACTCAAAGGGGCGGCAGTTGATGGGGGTTGGGAAGGTGTTGTCCACGATGAGGGGCACTCCCTGCTTGTGGGCAATACGTGCAAACTTCTCTATGTCGAGCACTGCGCAGCCGGGGTTGGAGATGGTCTCGCCGAAGAGGGCGCGTGTCTCAGGACGGAAGGCGGCAAGGATTTCTTCTTCAGAGGCTTCGGGATTGACGAAGGTGCAGCTGATGCCCATTTTCTTCAGTGTCACGCCGAAGAGGTTGAAGGTTCCGCCGTAGATTTCGGACGAGGTGATGAAGTGGCTGCCAGCCTCGCACACGTTGAGAATGGCGAAGAGGTTGGCTGCCTGTCCGCTGCTGGTGAGCACAGCGCCCACACCGCCTTCGAGTGCCGCAATCTTGGCGGCAACGGCATCGCTGGTAGGATTTTGCAGACGGGTATAGAAATAGCCTGCGTCTTCGAGGTCGAAGAGCCGCGCCATGGCTTCGGAGGTGTCGTACTTGAAAGTGGTGCTCTGAACGATGGGCGGTTCTACGGGCTCACCGTTTTTCGGAGTGTATCCGGCACGTACACAAAGGGTGCCCAGATTTAGTTTTTTTTCCATGTTGTTTTTGAAAGTATTTTCTGCTTATAATATGATTTTCTTTCCGCCGGTGATGTATATTCCGTTGGTGCGCGGTTGAGAAACGCGGCGTCCTTGGAGGTCGAAAGTGGCAGAGGCTTTCTCGTTGTATTCCTTTGTCGTGGTTATGCCGGTGGTGGTGCTTGTCGTGGTAACAACAATCTTGTCGAGCTGTGTGTTTCCGCCTATGCTTATCACGACCTCTTGGGCGTTTCCAGTCCATGTGGCTGGGCTGCTGCCGTAGAGTGTGCCGCTGTCAGCCTCGTTGTATTCGTTCCACTTTCCGTTGTAGAACGTTATCCCTGTGATGGGGTTTTGCTCGTCGGACTGGAAAGTGAGCGTTCCGCCGTAAACACGTAGCTGTATGAGTCCGGTGTTGTTGTGTTTCCAATAGCGGTTTGGCGTGTTTGCTCCGCTAGGAGATACGGTGAGGCTCACGTTGCCCGACTTTATGACTTTGTCTTCCGTGATGTCGCCGCTATGCGAAGAGCTGGTGGAAACAGGCTGTTCGGCTTCGGTGAGTGCGTTGAAGTCGAATGTCGTCTCGTTCTCGGCTGCGCTGCTGCCGTAGGGCTTTATTTCGTACCATGCTATCTCGCTCTCGTTCACCTCTCCACCTACGGAGTAGATGCTCATGATGCCTATGCGGTTCCATTTGTTGAGCTGGTCGCCATAGAGATATACAATGTGTCCGTTGCCCGTGATGATGTCGTAGTTGTCGGTGTAGAGATAGGGAACGGTCTCCATTTCGTTTTCTATGGCTTGGTAGTCTTCTGTCTGGAAAACGTAGGGGTTTACGTCTTCCTCTATGTCGTAGAACAGCTGGTATTCGAGCTTGCTGGGAGCGATGGCGTTGCCATCGACATCGCTGAGGGGCACGTTGAAGGCAACGTAGGGATAGGTAGTGGCTATCTTTACCTCGTTTATGACCGGCGATGCAGGCACTGCCGGGGTGGCGTTGACCTTGATGATCTCGGCGTCTTCAATCCATACGTAGCAGTTGCCGCCTTCGGGGGAGTCAACAAAGCCTATGACGTTGGCAGTGGTGAGTTTTTTGCCCTCGGCATCTATGCTAAAGACAGCGTCGGTCGTGGTGATGGTGAGGTCGTCGTCGGTTCCGGATGACAGAATGCCGGCAAAGTACATGTTATAGCTGACGTAGGAGAATGAGTTCCAATCGATGGTTTCGTAGGTTCCCATGTACTGTCCGGCAGGGAATACGACGCTGCTCCCTTGGCGAGTACCCTTTATCCATGCTTCGGGTAGGTATTCGCACAGTCCCTGCACGTAGAAGTCGTCGCCGTCGATGCCAATCATGAGAGGCTTGGTGATGTCTTCGTAAACCTCGCCACCCTCATCGTCGCTGCCCAGAGCACGGGCTTCCATTATCCAGTCGCTTGCCTCTAAGTCGGCAGGAGGTGTTACGAGTTCTACGCCGCCTGGCGTGAGGGTGAGAGTCTCAATGAAGGAAAAGGCAGTGGCGTCGTCGGCAGATTCGGACTCAAGAATTTCTACCGAGGGGTCGAGGGTGAGTATGCCCGACTCTGCATCGTAATTGAAGAAATAGTCAATGATGCTTTCTCCACTCTCGTCTTCTGCATCGCTACCGATGAGATACTCTGTTCCGTAATCGTCCTCGCCTACATATTGTCCGGTGGCGAAAGTCACCTTATCGTCGGCAAGAGTGCCCTTCACCCATGCCTCGGGGAAGTAGTGGGCAAGTCCCTGGATATAAACGTCGTTGCCGCAGAATGCTACATTCATGGTGACGGGGAAAGAGGCAGCCTCCCAGTCGGTTCCGTTGTAAGTATATAAACTGCCGCTGGGAGTATAGGGCAGGATATCTGCGTCGTCGGGGACGGTGACGAGTTCTGGGGCTTTCGAGGCAGTCCTTGAAGGCTTGGCTATGTGCCTGATGCCAGGGCGGGGGATGTTGAGGCTTAGTCGGTGGCTGCCTTTTGTCTTAGCTGCTGCAGAAGGTCGCTGCATGGGCAGCTTAGCAGACTTGCGCTGTGCGCTCAAACCGAAAGCGAACATTGCAAGCACGAGAAGAGTAAAGAGCTTCTTCATAATGAGAAAATGTGGTTTTGAAAAAAGAAAATGTGTGATAAAATGTTACAGATGTTAAGTTTTCGTGGGCAAAGTTAAAAATAAACAGATGAAAGTATTACTTTTGCGTGTTAAATGCGAGGTACTTTCTGAGTTTTTTGGCTGGCAGCACGCCACAAGACCAAGAACCCTCACCCCAAAGAATCAAAAAAAACGAAATAAAGATAAAAGTATGGCAGATTTTAAAGCATTGGCGGCGCAGTACAAGTCTGAACTGCTCGACCGCGTAGTTCCTTTCTGGCTTGAGAAGTCGCAGGACGAAGAATTTGGCGGATATTTCACCTGTCTGGACAGGGACGGCTCGGTATATGATACTGACAAGTTCATCTGGCTCCAGGGGCGCGAAGTGTGGATGTTCTCTAAGCTCTACAACGAAGTGGAGCAGCGTAAGGAGTGGCTCGACTGCGCCATTCAGGGAGCAGAGTTTCTGAAGAAATATGGACATGACGGAAACCTGAACTGGTATTTTGCCCTCGACCGTCAGGGAAACCCATTGGTGGAGCCATACAACATCTTCTCCTACACCTTTGCCGTCATAGCTTTCGGACAACTTGCCAAGGCTACAGGCAGCGAGGAGTATGCTAAAATAGCTAAAGACACTTTCGACATTGTCCTCTCAAAGGTGGATAACCCCAAGGGACGCTGGAGCAAGGCTTCGCCCGGGGCACGCCAGATGAAGACTTTCGACTTGCCAATGATTCTCTGCAACGTAGCGCTGGAGATAGAGCATCTGCTCGACCCCGACTTCTTGCAGCAAACCATAGACACCTGCCTACATGAGGTGCTCGACGTGTTCTATCGCCCTGAGCTCGGACTGATAGTGGAAGCCCTCGGTAAGGACGGAGAATTGGTGGACAGCCTCGACGGACGCAAACTGAACCCCGGACATGCCATTGAGAGTTGCTGGTTCATCATGGACCTGGGCAAACGCCTCGGGCGCCAGGACCTCATAGACAAAGCCGTTGAAATATGCCTGAGCGAGGCAAAATACGGCTGGGACGAGCAATATGGCGGCATATTCTATTTTATGGATCGCCTCGGCAAACCGCGTCATGAGCTGGAGTTCGACCAGAAACTCTGGTGGGTACACCTTGAAGCACTGATATCCTTCATCAAAGGCTATCAGCTCACAGGCAGGAAAGAATGTCTGGAGTGGTTTGAACGTATTCATAAATACACATGGGAACACTTCCGCGATGAAGAATACCCCGAATGGTTTGGCTATCTGAATCGCCGCGGTGAAGTGCTACTGCCCCTCAAAGGCGGTAAGTGGAAAGGCTGTTTCCACGTTCCTCGCGGACTGCTGAACTGCTGGAAGATACTTGACGAGCTGGCAAAGAAACAATAAAAAGGAATTACAAAAATCGACAAGATATGATTATAGACAATATCTGCGATGCAGAGAGATATTTTCCGTTGCATCCACAGTTGAAGGTGCTGTTTGAATATATCGCCACTCACGACCTGAGCAGTGCCGACAAAGGGCGAATAACCATAGACGGCGAAAAACTCTTCATCAACGTAGCCGATGCCGAGTTGAAAGACAAGGAAGCTCAGAAACTGGAGGTACATCGCAGATATATAGATGTCCACTTCCCGCTGAGTGGTGAAGAAACTATAGGCTGGAAACATCTCAGCTCACTTTCAGAGCCCGATGCACCATTCGACGAAAAGGACGACTTCGCCCTCTACACAGAGCCAGCGCAGATGTACTTCACCCTCCAGCCAGGGCAGTTCTGTCTGGTGTTTCCAGAAGACGCCCATGCCCCTATCATCGGTGAAGGGACTTTGCATAAGCTCATAGCCAAGATAGAAATCTGACAAAAAGCAAAAAACAAGAGACTGTAAAAATGGAATTTCGCACCATAGTGGAGCTTCCGGAGCGCAGCGTGACACTCTCGCCACATTCCAGCGTAGTGTTGCTTGGCTCATGCTTTGCCCAAAACATAGGCGAAAGGATGCAGGAGGAAATGCCCGACGGAAGCGTGTGCGTCAACCCATTCGGTGTGCTCTATAATCCGGAGAGCATACGCACAGCCTTGGAGATAATGCTTTTTGGCTCGCTGTTCTTCCCCGACGAGTATATCTTTCAGGGAAGAGACGGACTATGGCACAGCTGGCTTCATAGCGGAGCCTTCTCTTCTCCTGAACGCAGCAGTTGTGTGGAGACGATAAAGAAATCCTATGACACGGCGACTGCCTCGCTGCGAACAGCCAACGTGCTGTGTGTCACCTTTGGCACAAACAGAGTATATGAGCATAAGCAAAGAGGCTTTGTGGTGGGAAACTGCCATAAGGAACTCCCTGCCACCTTTGCCGAACGTCAGCTCGGAGTAGAAGATATTATAGCGAGCTGGGACATTATTCTCGATGAGCTGGAAAAGGAACTGCCAGAGCTGAAAGTGGTATTCACCGTGAGCCCATATCGCTATGCAAAATATGGATTCCATGATAGTCAGCTGGCTAAAGCCACACTGCTGCTGGCAGTGGAAAATCTCTGCCAGAAACATTCCAACGTGTGCTATTTTCCTGCGTATGAGATAGTCCTCGATGAGCTGCGCGACTACCGCTTCTTTAGCCCCGATATGCTCCATCCCTCGCCTCAAGCTTCCGACTATGTGTGGAAACGCTTTAGCGAATGGAGCTTCTCCGAAGAACTCCGTCTCTACTCCAGGGAACGCATAGCCCTGATGAAGATGGAGGCCCACAAAACCCTCTTCCCCGACAGCGAAGAGGATAAAAACTTTCAGCAAAAACTAGAAAAGAAACGCATCGCCTTCCAAAAGAAATGGGGCTTAAAAAGGTGATGCCCCCACAAAAAAGAACTCCCACTATCATGCACTATACCATTGAAAAAATTGCCACGCTCATAGGAGCCCAAATCCATGGTGCTCCGCTCAACAATGACGTGATAGACTGGCTCCTGACGGACAGCCGTTCCCTGGCATTCCCCGAATCGTCGCTCTTCTTCGCCCTGCGGACACCCACCGGCGACGGTCACAAATACATACCCGACCTGTACCGTAGAGGTATGCGGCACTTCGTTGTAGAGACCACCAGCACCGTGGAGCTGCTGCCAGGCATGAGTCTGCTGAAAGTGAAGTCGCCGCTACTTGCCCTGCAAAGACTGGCAGAACGCCACCGCGAAGAATTTCCAGTGCCCGTCATAGGCATAACAGGCTCCAACGGCAAGACATGGGTGAAAGAATGGCTCTACCAGCTACTCTCCCCGGGATGTAAAGTCACCCGCTCACCAAAATCCTACAACTCACAGATAGGAGTGCCAATCTCCGTATGCCTCCTTTCAGAGCGCACGGAGATAGCAATCTTTGAAGCCGGAATAAGCAAGCCTGGAGAGATGGACGCCCTGAGAAACATCATACAGCCCACCATTGGCATAATGACAAATCTCGGCTCAGCCCACCAGGAGAACTTCACGTCGATGGAAGAAAAATGTAGGGAGAAAATAAAACTCTTTCGCGAAGCCGACACCATCATATACAATGCCGACGACGAACTCATAGACAAAGAAATGAAGTCGGCAGGACTCAGGGGGACACTCTTCTCGTGGTCGCGCAAAGACAAGGGAGCACACATATATATAAAAGGAGTGAGAACCCACAACACATCCGCCAGCATAGACTATATATATAAAGGTGTGGGCTCAACCATAGAAATACCCTCTGCCTCTGATGCCGCCGTTCAGGATGCCATCCATGCCTTGGCGACTCTGCTCTGCCTGGGACTTGCTCCCTCGCTGATAGCCGAGCGCTTCAAAGCTCTCGAACCAGTGGCAATGCGCCTCGAAGTGAGGAGTGGGCGCAACGCACTCACACTCATCAACGATACATACAACTCCGACATAAACTCGCTCCACATAGCCCTCGACTTTGCCGACCGCCGAGCCGTGGCACCCTACGTGCTGATACTCTCCGATATAAAGGAGAGCGGCATGAGTCCCTCGGAGCTCTATGGCATAGTGGCGCAGATGATAGAGAAACGAAGAGTTGGAATGTTCATCGGCATAGGGCCAGAGATTAGCAAAATAGCTCCTATCCTAGAAAGACTCAAACTCGAAACACATTTCTTCGCCCAAACCGCAGACTTCCTGGCTTCGCCCCTATGTAAGAACCTCCACGACACACTAGTGCTCATAAAAGGAGCCCGCGCCTTTCAGTTTGAGCGCATTTACGACACACTCTCGCAGAAAGTACACGAGACCACACTCGAAGTCAACCTTGAGTCGATAGCCGCAAACCTCAACTATTACCGCTCATTCCTCAAGCCACAGACTAAGATGGTCTGCATGATAAAAGCTTCCGCCTATGGCACAGGAGCGGTAGAAGTGGCACGCACACTCCAGGACCGCGGAGTGGAATATCTTGCAGTTGCCGTAGCCGACGAAGGAGCAGAACTGCGAAAAGCAGGCATCACAGCCGACATCATCGTGATGAACCCCGAGATGTCCTCCTTCCAGACATTGTTTGCCTACAGCCTACAGCCTGAAGTGTATAGCTTCGAACTCTTAGAGGCTCTCATCCATGCAGCGCGAGCCTACGGCATAACCGACTTCCCAATACACATAAAACTCGACACTGGCATGCGCCGTCTGGGGTTCAATCCCAGGGAAGACATACCCACACTAATCGACAAGCTACACCATCAGGCAGCACTCATCCCCCGTAGTATCTTCTCCCACTTTGCAGGCAGCGACAGTCCCGACTTCGACAACTTTACAGCCGAGCAATTCAGCCTTTTCGACCAAGCCTCGCAGCAGCTATGCCAGGCTTTCCCCCACAAGATACTGCGCCACATCTGCAACTCTGCGGGCATAGAGCGCTTTCCACAGTACCATCTCGACATGGTGCGACTCGGACTAGGACTCTACGGTGTAAGCCCCATTACGGGAGAAATAATCAACAACGTCTCATCGCTGAAGACTACCATACTGCAGATACGCAACGTGCAGGAAGGCACGAGCATAGGCTACTCACGGCGTACCGTAGTCAGCCGCCCCAGTCGCATAGCCGCCATACCCATAGGCTACGCCGACGGACTCAATCGACACCTCGGCAACCGCCGCGGATATTGCCTCGTGGCTGGCATGCCGGCACCCTACGTAGGAAACATCTGCATGGACGTATGTATGATAGATGTTACCGACATACCCTGCCAGGCCGGCGATGAGGTAGAAATCTTCGGAGAAAATCTCCCCGTAACCACACTAAGCAAACAGCTCGACACCATACCATACGAAATACTCACTGGAGTGTCTGAACGCGTAAAGAGAGTTTACTATCAGTAGGCTTGTAGATTCTCAGGTTTGTTTCGCGCAGAAAAGACTATCCCCCTAAAAAATTAAAAAACCAAAGATGAAACTAACCCTTTCAAATATCCGTTTCCACGCCTTTCATGGTTGCATGCAACAGGAGCGTGTCGTGGGAGGAGAATATCTGGTGAGCATAACGATGCACCTGCCCACCGATGAGCGAGCACTCTGCCAGGACAATCTGGAGGGAACAGTAAACTATGCAGCAGTTTACAAAGTAATAAAAGAAGAAATGGAAAAACCGTCGAATCTCATAGAGCACGTAGCCCAGCGCATAGCACGCCATGTCCTCGACGCCTTCCCTGCAATAGAAACATTGGATGTGAGCCTTACCAAACTTTCGCCACCCATCCCAGGGGCAACCCTCTACGGAGCGACAGTGGAAATAACAATGCAAAGATAAGGGGTGCAGATTTCTGCACCCCTATTTTATTTCTATAAGTTTGACTCCGAGGTCTCGTATGCCGTATAGAGGGTTGTTGCGCATATGGTGCGTTATGAGTATCTCGCCTGTTGCCTTAGGGGGTAGCTGAATGGTATCCACGGGTAGCAGGTATTCCTTGAGCGTAGTGCCGTGGTGATTAGTGCTAATGGGTATGCTTATGGTGTGGCTGCGCTGTGGTAGCGAAGATATTTTCTCTTGGATGTTCAGCTGGAGGTTTCGAAAGGGGTAGGGCGAGGATATGCTCGTGCGTAGGCCTATGCTGAGCTGGTATGTGCCCTGAGCATCTAGTGTGTCGATGGGGAAACGAATGGTGTCGGTTTGTTCCCAGCCATCAGAGGGTAGGGTATGAAAGACTACGACCTCTGCATGGTACCTGCGGCATGAGGCGAACAGAAGGAGGCAGAGGAGGAGTATGGAGACGGGTCTTGTCATTGTGCGTTGTTGTCTCTGCGTCCGCGGCGGTTCTTTCGGTTTTTCTTTCGTGATGTGTCAAAACGTGTCAGGCTCTCTTGCTCTACGAGGTCTATGGGGCGGCTCGAATCTATGCCTACGTTGTTGTCCAGGAGCTGAATGGGTTTCTCACCTTGTCGGTTGAGTTGGATGATTTCGTGTGCTCGCTGCGCAGAGAGTGTAACAAGGTTGGCTGCCAGGCGGCGGTCGGTACTGTAAGTTATGGTTTGTGCGAGGATGTCAGCCTTGAAATAGTAGTAGGTAGCGTCTGCGCTTTCGAGGGTGATGTCGCGCGGCGGCAACTTGCGAAATGCTTCCATGTAGGTGTCTACTTCGTAGTTGAGGCAGCACTTTAGCTTAGCACATTGTCCAGCTAGTTTTTGTGGGTTGGGTGAGATGTCCTGGAAACGGACGGCTGCGGTGGAGACACTATTGAAGTTTTTCATCCATGTGGTGCAGCAGAGCTCGCGTCCACAGGGTCCGATGCCTCCTATGCGCCCTGCTTCCTGACGTGCTCCTATCTGGCGCATCTCTATGCGGACGTGGAAGGCGTCGGCAAGCACGCGGATGAGCTGTCGGAAATCGACGCGTCCGTCTGCAATGTAGTAGAATATTGCTTTCTGGCCGTCGCCCTGATACTCAACGTCGCCTATCTTCATGTCGAGCTGGAGGTCGGCGGCAATGCGGCGCGAGCGTATCATGGTGGAGTGTTCCAGTGCTTTAGACTCTTCCCATTTCTCAATGTCGGCTTGGCGTGCCTTGCGATATACGCGTCGTATCTCTGCATTGGAACGCAGTGCACTTCTGCGCATTTGCTTCTCAACGAGGGGCCCAGTGAGGGTGACAACTCCGATGTCGTGCCCTGGGTTGGCTTCCACGGCTACTATGTCGCCCTTTGAGAGGGGCAGGTGGTTGTCGTTTATGAAAAAGCCCTTGCGTGTGTTCTTGAATTGTATTTCTACGTAGGGTGTTTCGTCCTGGCTTTGGGGTATGTCTGCCAGATAGTCGTATGTATTGAGAGGCTTGTCTTGTCTGCCGCACCCTTTGGCGCAGATGCCGCGCAGACAGTCCTCCGTCCTGTATTCTTGGTCGTTCATTGATTTCCCTGTTTTATCAGTACTATGAGTTTTAGGGCGAAGTCGAACAGTACGATGCGTGCATTGGCATTATGCTCTATGTCGGACTCGGCTTCGGAAAATGTTTGGGATATGCTTATTACGTTTTTTTCGTTGATGAATCGTGCAAAGCGAGTGGAAAACGTGGCTTCGCTCCCCGAGAGAAAGTTCATGTGGGGACTATGGAAATTGTATATGAAGTTTTCGCGTACGAGGCGGTTACCATAACGCAGAAAGTTCTTCTGGCGTTCTCGTCCCCAGGATGCTAACTCGTCAGCCCAGTTATGCAGGTCACGAACGGCACGTGAGTAGCTTAGACGCATTAGTGAAACGAAAGCGTTGAAGAAATCTTCGCGGTCATCGCCCCATTGCAGTTGCTGGAGAGCTTTTACATAGCTTCCTTCACTGATGTGGGCTATATCTCTGGCGTCCTCGTGAGAGAGAGCATTTCGTGCCTCAAGAGCCTCGGCGATGTCGGCTTCAGAAAGAGGAGGGAAGTCGATGCGCTGTGTGCGGCTCAGGATAGTAGGCAAGAGTTTGTCGGGCTCGTCGGAGATGAGTATGAAAACTGTTTTTTGTGGTGGCTCCTCGAGTATCTTCAAAAGTTTGTTGGCAGCAGCCATGTTCATGGTTTCAGGCAGCCATATAATCATCACTTTGTAGCCTCCCTGGCTCGACATGATGTTGAGCTTTTGCTGTATGAGGTCGCTCTCAGCTTCATATATCATAATCTGCTGATTGTTTATCTTCATACGTCGGAGCCATTCGCTTCTGTCGAAATAGGGCGACTCGAGCAGTAGTTCCCGCCATTGGCGTATGTAGTCGTCGCTGACGGGCTTACCTGCTTTGCCTTCGGGCTTGATGACGGGGAAAACGAAGTGCAGGTCGGGGTGGGCGAGCTTTTGCGACATTCGGCAGCCGGAGCATATTCCGCAGGGCTCGGTGTGGTTTTCTTCTTTACACAAGAGTGAAGAGGCAAGGGCAAGCGCCATGGGTAGTTTGCCGCTGCCTGGCGTTCCACTAAAGAGGAGTGCATGTGGGACGTGCTGGCTTGATATGAGCCTACGCAGGTTCGCCTTGATATTTTCCTGACCTATTACTTCGTTGAAGGACATTTTGTTCTTTTGTTTCTAACTCGTGAAATGGTTAATGCAGATGCCTTTTTTATACCATTCGTAGAGGCGGCTGATGCCTTCGTCGATTTCTACGCTGTGGTGCCAGCCCAGACTGTGGAGCTTAGTGGGGTCGGTGAGCTTACGCATGGTGCCGTCTGGTTTTGTGCTGTCCCAAACTATTTCCCCTTCGAAACCTATTGTGCTACGTATTTTCTCTGCAAGCTGACGTATTGTTATCTCCTTGCCAGTACCGATGTTTATGTGGCAGTTTCTCACTTCTTTTGCACCCTCGGAGTATGTGTCTTTGAAGTCAACGTTCAAGAGCACGTGTACACTGGCGTCTGCCATATCTTCGCTCCAGAGGAACTCGCGCAACGGGCTTCCTGTGCCCCAAAGGGTGACGCTCTGCTGACGAATGCCGAACTTCTGAAGTGTTTGGAGTATTGTCTCTTCGGTAGCGCTGCCGTTAATGCCCTGTACGGGACGCAGGTCCAAGTCTTTGCGAACGGCTGTCCAATTGTTTTCGTAGAGGCATTTTGCCAGATATATCTTGCGTATCATGGCAGGCAGCACATGGCTGTTCTCCAAGTGGAAATTGTCGTTGGGACCATAGAGGTTTGTGGGCATCACAGCTATATAATTGCAGCCGTATTGAAGCGAGAAACTCTCGCACATCTTCAGTCCTGCAATTTTAGCTATAGCATAAGGCTCATTGGTGTATTCCAGAGGCGATGTGAGCAGGCAATCCTCAGGCATTGGCTGAGGGGCTTCGCGTGGATAGATGCAGGTGGAGCCAAGGAAGAGAAGTTTTTTTACTCCATGACGATAGCTTTCGCCTATGACGTTCTGCTGTATCTGCAGATTTTCGTAGATGAAGTCTGCCCTGTATTGCAGGTTTGCCATGATGCCTCCCACATGGGCTGCAGCGAGAACTACGGCGTCGGGCTTCTCTGAGTCGAAAAACTCTTTTACAGCAATGGGGTCGAGGAGGTCAAGCTCAGCATGCGTGCGCCCTACAAGGTTTATGTAGCCACGGCTGATGAGGTTGTTCCATATAGCTGAGCCTACAAGTCCGCGATGACCTGCTACGTATATCTTTGCACTTTTCTCAAGCATATTAGTCCTCCATTTGTGAACGCAGGTATAGCTTGCGCACTTTTTTCATGTCGTGTTCTACCATTATGCGGACGAGCTCGGGGAAGCTTGTCTTCTGTGGGTTCCAGCCCAGAAGTGTCTTGGCTTTTGTGGGGTCGCCCAGGAGTTGTTCTACTTCTGCAGGACGGAAGTATTTGGGGTCAACTTCTACAAGCACGCGTCCTGTGGCTTTGTCGATGCCTTTCTCGTCAATGCCTTCGCCTTGCCATTCCAGTTCTATTCCTATTTCTTTGAATGCTAATGTTGTGAACTCTCGTACGGTGTGGTATTCGCCTGTGGCTATGACAAAGTCTTCGGGAGTAGGATGTTGCAGTATCATCCACATACACTCAACATAGTCGCGGGCATAGCCCCAGTCGCGCAGTGCATTGAGGTTGCCCAGGTATAGTTTGTCCTGGAAACCTTGTTTTATGCGTGCTGCTGCGAGGGTGATTTTCCTTGTTACAAATGTTTCTCCGCGGCGTTCGCTCTCATGATTGAAGAGTATGCCGTTGACGGCGAACATGCCATAGCTTTCCCTGTAGTTCTTCACTATCCAGAATCCGTATTGCTTGGCAACGCCATATGGTGAGCGGGGATAGAAGGGAGTGGTCTCTTTCTGCGGCACTTCCTGTACTAGCCCGAAGAGTTCGCTTGTAGATGCCTGATAGATGCGAGTTTTCTTCTCCATTCCGAGTATGCGTACTGCCTCGAGTAGGCGAAGCACTCCCACGGCATCGGTTTCAGCTGTGTATTCGGGAACGTCGAAGCTGACTTTCACGTGGCTCTGTGCTGCAAGATTGTATATCTCGTCGGGCTGTACCTCTTGCAGTATGCGTACTATGGAGGAAGAGTCAGTGAGGTCGCCCCAATGCAGGTTCACTAGGCGTCGGTTCTTCATATCTCTCACCCATTCGTCAAGATAGAGGTGTTCGATACGACCTGTGTTGAAGGAAGAACTACGACGCATCAGTCCGTGGACTTCATAACCTTTTTCAATAAGAAATTCAGCAAGGAAAGAGCCGTCCTGACCCGTTATACCTGTTATTAATGCTTTCTTTTGTGACATAAATATAAGATTTGTAGTTTGTCTTAGTTTTTGAGTTTATTTGTTGTTGTAGAGGATGGTTGAAACAAGCTCCTATTTGTGATTTCTGATTTTGTAGTATATCACAGCCATGACGCTAAGCCACAATATGACATCTGCAATGAATACCAAATTTATGTTTACTCCCATCCAGCTTAGTCCCATGGTGAGCAGGAATAGAGCAATGCTCAGAGCGAACATGAAATATCGTGCCTTGGCATGCGAGCAGCCCAGGCTCAGCAGCAGGTGGTGCAAGTGTTGCTTGTCTGCTTTGAATGGGTTTTTACCGTGTACTATTCTGACAGCCATCACGCGCAGTGCATCCAGGCAGGGCAGCATCACCGTGGAGGCTGCTACCAAGAGGCAGTTGTGTATGCGGATGGAGTCGTTGGGATAGAAACGTGCGAGGCGCACGGCAAGGAATGCTAGTATCAATCCGAGCGACAGGCTGCCGCAGTCGCCCATGAATACTTTGCTCTTCTTTTCTATGGAGCCTCTTGTGTTGAAGTAGTAGAATGGTAGTATAGTTCCTATGCAGACAACTGCCATGAGCACATAAGCGGGGCGATGGATGTAGGCAAAGCAAAGCGACAGCTCCACCAGCGATATCAGTCCCAGCCCAGAGGAGAGACCGTCTATGCCGTCGATGAGGTTTATGGCATTGATGATAAAAACGATAAGGCATATTGTCAGGATAACCCCAATAGCCGTGGGAAGCATTCCCAATCCCAGAAATCCCTGAAAGCTGTTTATCCGTATACCTGAAAAGGCTATCAGTGTGGCGCAGAAAAATTGTGTCAGGAACTTTCTTTTATAGCCTACTCCAACTAAGTCGTCTGCCACGCCCACGATGTATATGATGAAGAAGGCACACATTGTCAGCGACACCTTGGGCAGACTGAACGACGTTATCATGTAGTTGCCCAGAAACATGGTTCCGAAGCCGAAGAGCAGCGATATAGTGACTATCATCGATGGAACAAAGACAAGTCCACCCAGGCGGGGTATAGGGCTTTTGTGAATCTTCCTCTCGTCGGATAAGTCAAAGAGCTTCTTCTTGTACGCCATCTTGATGATGCGTGGCAGCAGGTAGATGGTGAAAGCTAAGCTCGTGACGAAAGCCGCCAAAATAGTTAAGGAGTATAGCATAAGGTTAGTAAGTTTGTGTTGTTACGTTTTCTTCTTTTATCTTTTCTAACATTTCCGGTACAAAGGACAGTGTGGCAGCCGAGAGTATGGTAGGTATAGTTACAACTACCATTTTTCTCCGTTTCCCCGACACTTTTACGAAGGTGCCTTCCACTCCGTCGAATGGTCCTCCATGGATGCGCACCTTGTCGCCTTTTGCCAAGTTATTCTCCTCGGGAGTGAATATCCATGTGTCTTCAGGGCTTTCAGATGTCAGACGGATAAAGTCCTCCATCTGTTTGTCGGGCACGATGATACGTTTCCGACGTCCGCCCTCTTTCAGGCAGATGAACTGCAGGTAGTCTATTCCGTCTTTTATTTTCTGAATCTCTACCTCAGTACCCTTCACGAAGATAAGGTTGCTCACGGCTGGCACGAGTCTCTTGACCTTCTGCCTGCCAATGGTCTTTATCTCCATGCGCATAGGGAGAAAATTCTCCGCGCTCATACCGTCCAACAGTCTCTTGGCTTGAATGGAACGGTTAAACGTGGCGCTCATGGCCCACCATAACTTCCGGCTGTCGTCGGCTTTGCGCTTGTAGCGGATGATGCAATCGCCTTTTGCCGACTGGAGTTCGGACGATATATGGCTTTTGTTATTTTTTATAAGTTCAGTCAGAGTGTTTGTTTTTAGTATTCACCTGTTGGGCGTTTTGTTTAGGTCAACGCCGCTACGCGGCGAAAGTACTAAATGTTTTTCGGAAAATGGAGTTATTAGATGATATTTTATACCCCTCAAAATGTCAAATTATACTCACTTACAAAAATTTATTCTTAACTTCGCAACTCGAATACATCTTTTCCTTTTATTTGCATATATGTCGTATTATAGTTTACGCCAAGCCTTGCAAGACTGGTTCGTGATTTTTCGTGATGAGCTGATAACCGTTTTTCGCGACCAGGGCGTCTTGATATTTTTTATTCTAGTGCCTATTGCCTACCCATTGTTGTATGCCTATATATACAATGGTGAGACTATTCGCGAGGTGCCTGCATGCGTTGTTGATGAGTCTGCTTCGACCGTTTCTCGCGAATACTTGCGGCGAGTGGATGCCACTGCCGACGTGAAGATAGTAGCCCATTGTGCCAATATGCAAGAGGCTCAGAAACTCATACGTAACCGAAAGGCATATGGTATCATCTATATTCCTCGCTCCTTCTCCGACGACCTTGCCAGGTTCAAGCAAACCAGCCTGCGACTATATGTAGATATGAGTGGATTGCTCTATTATAAGGCGATGTTGCTCTCCTGTACAAACGTATCGCTTGATATGGGAGCTAAGCTTAAGATAATGCGTTCTCCTGGTACTACCAAGGAGGTTGATGCCGTCACTCAGCACCCCATAGAATACCGCCAGGTGGACATCTTCAATCCTGCTACTGGCTTTGCTTCGTTCCTCATCCCTGCAGTGCTCATCTTGTTGCTTCAGCAAACGCTTGTGTTGGGTGTGGGACTTTCTGCCGGTACTGCCCGCGAGCGCAACAGCTATGCTGAGTTGCTGCCCATAAATCGTCATTACCATGGACTAGTGCGCATAGTATTGGGAAAGGGTAGTGCCTACCTTCTTGTTTATCTTTGGAACATTTTCTATTGCCTTTTCCTTGTACCCAAATTTTTCTCACTGCCGCAGATAGGTGCTTCGTGGGATATTTGGCTCATTGCGTTGCCGTTCTTGATAGCCACCATAACCTTTGCAATGACGTGTTCGCTTCTCATCCGCCAGCGCGAGACGGCTTTTATGATTATTGTCTTCACCTCCGTACCGTTGCTTTTTCTTAGTGGTGTGAGCTGGCCAGGGTGGGCCATGCCGAAGTTCTGGAAAGTGTTCTCGTGGATATTCCCCTCTACCTTTGGCATCAATGCTTTTGTCAAGGTGAATACCATGGGTGCGCGCCTTGTAGAGGTGAGCCATGAAGTGATATGTATGTGGATTCAGGCTGCATTCTATTTCGGTACCACTCTTCTCGTGTATCGTAACAACATTTATGCTTCTCGCCGCAGGATGATTGAGAAGAAAGAAGAATTGCTTCGCCGACACCAAGAGCGCCGTATGGCATTGGAGAAAGGGGGAGAGGCATGACCGCACTTCAGACCATCGTGATGCTCCTCGTGTCGAATGTCTTTATGACTCTGGCTTGGTACGGTCACGTCAAGTTGCAGCAAATAGGCTCTATTACCGACTCCACTCCTCTCTTTTTCGTTATTCTCTTCAGCTGGCTCCTGGCGTTGTTCGAATACTCGTTTCAGGTGCCTGCCAACAGGTATGGTTTCATAGGCAATGGCGGGGCTTTCACGCTGATGCAACTTAAAATCATTCAGGAAGTTATCTCGCTTGTTGTATTCACTCTTTTTACGGTCATAGTGTTTCGTGGCGAAGCCCTTCACTGGAATCATGTAGCGGCGTTCCTTTGTCTGGTGGCAGCCGTTTGGCTGGCATTCCTGAAATAGGTCGCAAACTGGATTTTTTATGGCAAAAAAGAAGCCCCTCGCGCGCGTATGCACAAAATTATATTGTATGGCTGATATATATTGGCATTAAATTTGTAATTTCGCGCAGCATAGTATATTTATATGAATTTTCTATTGAAGTACATACGCCTTCTCATCTTTGCCGCGTTGGCATTTTCTGCATCTCATATGCAAGGTCAGTACGATGGTGAGGAGTTTGAGGTGAGCTTGCTGACGTGTGAGCCTGGAACTGAGACTTACTCTATCTATGGGCACACAGCCGTGAGGGTTTGTACCCGCGACGGGAAGGAAGATGTGGTGTTCAACTATGGTGTGTTCTCATTCGAGGACGAGGGTTTCTTGTGGCGTTTCGTTATGGGAAAGCCGGAATACACTTGCATTGCATTGCCCACGTCGCTCTTCCTGGAGGAATATAAAACCACTGGGCGAGCAGTGAGGCAGCAATGGCTCAACCTTGATGAAGAAGAGAAAATCCGACTCATTGCCAAGATGCAGGACGATGCTACACAACGTGGCTGGAGCTATCGCTACAACATTCTGCGCGACAACTGCACCTCGCGTGTGGTCCGTATGCTAGGCGAAGCCACTGAGGGAGGGCTTGTACTCCCACAGGACACTGTGTCGACAACATTCCGCAAAGTAATTGATTCCTATGCAGACAGACACAACCCATGGCTCTCTTTCGGCATAAATCTTCTACTTGGGGCAGATGTTGACACAGTCATTACTTCTGTCGATGAGATTGCTTTTCCCGAATATGCCGAGCGCCTGCTCGAATCTTCCGCATTCCGCAGTGACGACGATAGTCTGCGGGTAGCCGTTTCTAAGAGCGATGTACTTCTTAAATCGTCCAGTGAGGGCACAACTAAGTCTCCGAGTATAATGAATGTGGTGACGCCTCTCACCGTTAGTATCCTAATTCTTCTCATTTCACTTCTTTGCAGTTTTTTCCAGTGGAAAGGCAGCCAGCGCCCAGCCCGCATCTTCGATGGTGCGATGATGTTCCTGACGGGAGCAATGGGTGTAATAGTAGCCTTGCTGTTTTTCTTCTCCGAGCATCCGTCCGTTGACAGCAACCGACTCATCACTTTGCTCAATCCGCTACCGCTTCTCTGGCTGCCATACAAATTGTGGCGCGACAGGCGCGGACTTGGCGATTACTATATACCCCGTGTGCAGTGGCTCATGCTTATAGCCTTCTACGTTTGCACCTTCGTCCAGTCGGTGCCCGCCGCAGTGATGATAATTGCCTTGGCATTGCTTGTGCGCACACTTACGGAGCGCAACTTGTCGGCTGAGAACCGCACCCCCTGGCGTCTGCGCCTCGATGCAGCCCTGGCTGTCGTAGCCTTGGCAATTACAATATATAAAGTGTTCTTCCGCTGAAGGCAGTAGCACATAAACGAATATCATACAAAAGCAAAAAACTCAAAAAACAATATAATGGATATAATCAAATTCCTTCAGAAACTCTTTGGCGACAAATCTTCACGCGACATGAGGCTCATTCAGCCTCTCGTGGAGAAGATTAAAGCCGCTGCACCCGAAATCGAAGCTCTCTCGAACGACGGGCTGCGCGCTAAGACTGCCGAGCTGCGCGACTACGTAAGGAACTCGGCTACCGACCTGCGCGAAAAAATAGATTCTTTGAAAGCAAAAATCGAAGAAACACCCATTGAAGAGCGTGCAGACATCTTCTCACAGATAGACAAGTTGGAGAAAGAAGTGCTCGAAAAATACGAAGAAGCCCTCGACGAGATTATGCCGCAGGCTTTTTCTATCGTAAAAGAGACCGCCCGCCGCTTCACAGAGAACGAGGTTGTGGAAGTAGAGGCAAACGATTTCGACAGAGAACTTGCAGCTACCCACGACTTTGTGACTGTTGAAGGCGACAAAGCTTTCTACAAAAATCATTGGATGGCTGGCGGAAATGAAATTACGTGGAACATGGTCCACTACGACGTTCAGCTCTTCGGCGGTGTCGTACTGCATCAGGGTAAGATTGCCGAGATGGCAACGGGTGAAGGTAAGACCCTCGTGGCAACCCTTCCCGTGTTCCTCAATGCCCTCACAGGCAACGGCGTCCACGTGGTTACCGTCAATGACTATCTGGCAAAGCGCGACTCGGAGTGGAACGGTCCTATATACATGTTCCATGGTTTCAGCGTAGATTGCATCGACAAGCATGAGCCCAACAGCGACGCTCGCCGTAGAGCCTATCTCGCCGATATCACCTTCGGAACCAACAATGAGTTTGGTTTCGACTATCTGCGCGACAATATGGCAATGTCGCCAGCCGACCTCGTGCAGCGCGGGCACAACTATGCCATAGTCGATGAGGTTGACTCCGTGTTGATCGACGACGCGCGTACTCCGCTCATCATCTCTGGTCCCGTGCCCAAGGGCGACGACCAGATGTATGAGGAGTATCAGCCCCTCGTAGAGCGTCTGGTGGCTGTGCAGCGACAGCTGGCAACCAAATACCTCGCCGAAGCCAAGAATCTCATTGCCGAGGGCAAGGAGGAAGAAGGCTTCCTCTCACTCTTCCGCAGCCATAAGGCACTGCCGAAAAACAAGCCCCTCATCAAGTTCCTCTCCGAGCCAGGCATCAAGGCTGGCATGCTCAAGACGGAAGAGATATACATGGAGAACAACAACAAGCGCATGCCCGAGGCTGTGGAGCCCCTGTATTTTGTCGTGGACGAAAAGCAAAACTCCGTTGACCTCACCGACAAGGGAACGGCATGGCTTGCCGAGCAGGTGAATAACGAAACACTCTTCGTCCTGCCCGATATCACTTCCGATATGTCTGCTCTCGAAGCCGACACCACGCTCTCCGAGGAAGAGCGCATAGCCAAGAAGGACGAGATGCTAGCCAAATATGCTGTGCAGAGCGACCGCGTCCACACACTCATACAGCTCCTCAAGGCATACGCCATGTTCAATATCAACGAAGAATACGTTGTCATTGACGGACAAGTGAAGATAGTTGACGAACAGACCGGACGTATCATGGAAGGACGCCGTTGGAGCGATGGATTGCACCAGGCTGTCGAAGCTAAGGAACACGTCAAAGTGGAAGCTGCCACTCAGACCTTTGCAACCATCACGCTGCAAAACTATTTCCGCATGTACCACAAGCTTGCAGGTATGACGGGAACAGCAGTCACCGAGGCAGGAGAGTTTTGGAACATTTACAAGCTCGACGTTGTCGAGATACCTACCAACCGCCCGGTAATGCGCAACGACATGAACGACCGCGTTTATCGCACTCAACGTGAGAAATACGCAGCCGTCATCGAGGAGATAGAACTCATGCGCGTCAGTGGGCGCCCGGTGCTCGTAGGTACTACCAGCGTGGAAATATCAGAACTTCTGAGCCGCATGCTCACCATGCGCCACATCAACCACAACGTGCTCAACGCTAAGCTCCACCAGCAGGAAGCACTCGTTGTTGCCGAAGCCGGCAAGAGCTCACTGGGCAAGGTGTATGTATGTCCCGACAATAGGGCATTCGTAGATAAACAAGGTGCCACCCGCTATTGGGAAAAAGTAGTCGGTGAAGCTCAGAAAAAAGGCAAGTCCATTCCCGAAGGCGAAATCCGGGAAGAAGAACGACGCCTTGGAGCAGTGACCATAGCAACCAACATGGCAGGTCGTGGTACCGATATTAAACTCACCGACGAGGTGAAGCAGGCAGGCGGACTAGCCATCATCGGCACCGAGCGCCACGAGAGCCGCCGCGTCGATCGTCAGCTCCGAGGCCGTGCAGGTCGTCAGGGAGACCCCGGCAGCAGCGTATTCTACGTTTCGCTCGAAGACAAGCTCATGCGACTCTTTGCCTCCGAGCGCATAGCCAAGGTCATGGACCGCTTAGGCTTCAAGGACGGAGAGATGATAGAGCACAAGATGATAAACAACTCCATTGAGCGCGCACAGAAAAAGGTTGAGGAAAACAACTTCGGCATACGTAAGCGCCTGCTCGAATACGATGACGTGATGAACAAGCAACGCACCGTCATCTACGAGAAGCGCCGCCACGCACTCGTCGGAGAACGCATAGGCATGGACATCGCAAACATGATATGGGACCGCGTCATCAACATCATCTCAAGCGAAGACTATGCCGGTTGCCGCGAACGCTTCCTTGAAGTGTTTGCCATGGAAGTGCCATTCACCGAGGAAGAGTTCAACGCCAATAGTCGCGAAGACCTCTACGAAAAGAGCTTCCAGGAAGCTATTCAGAACTTCCGCCGCCGCACAGAGCGCATGGCAGAAGTAGCAACTCCTGTGATAAACCGCGTGTATGAAGAGCAGGGACAGCAATACGAAAACATCCTTGTTCCCGTCACCGACGGACGCCTCGTTTACAACATACGCACAAACCTCAAGGAAGCCTACGATACACAGAGCCGCGCAGTAGTTAGAGACTTTGAAAAAGCCATCCTCCTCCACAACATCGACGATGCCTGGAAAGAGAACCTGCGTGGACTCGACGAACTGAAGAAGAGCGTGCAGAATGCCAGCTACGAGCAGAAAGACCCATTGCTCATCTTTAAGCTCGAGAGCGTGAAACTCTTCGATGATATGGTTGACAAAATCAACAATACTACCGTAGGAGTACTCTTGCGTTGCCAGATACCCATGCAAGACCCGGAAGAAGTGCGCGAGGCAGCCCCAGAGCAAAGGCAGCGTCAGCAGTACCAGACCAACCGAGGCTCCAGCGACCCACTCGCCGACCCCGACCAGCAGGCTGCAGCCTCACAGGACACCCGCGGTCAGCAGCCACGCACGCCTATGGTGAAAGAAAAGATGCCTGGACGCAATGACCCATGCCCTTGTGGAAGTGGCAAGAAATTCAAGCACTGCCACGGAAAAGGCATAGTATAGAAACAAATACCCTCTTGCCCCAGTGAGGGCAGCATAAAGAGATATCAACGAAAAAACTCGCAACGACTTAGTTTCTCGTTGCGAGTTTTTTTCGGTGCTTTGCCTAACCGTCGAGGAATCGGAAAGGAGATAGCCTCGCCCAGTGGTTATCTATGTCAAAATCGTTTATCCGCGACCCCCTGTTTTTGAGCTCAAAAAACGGGCATAAAAATCATCTCCGAAAATTTTGGTCCGAAAAATGCCCGTTTTTTGCACTTTGCGGAAAGAGGTGAGTTTCAGGCTGATACATAAATTTGGCTCAGATTTTCGTTTGATTTTTGAAAATCCGAGCCACTTTTCTGTGATTTTCCGCCCCAAAAAGGTGAAAATTTCTTTGAGGAATTTCAGAATTTCTTTGTTGGATTCCGGAATTACTTTGAGTAATCCGAAAATTTCTTTATCGGATTTTCCGAGAGTCAAAATCTTTGCAGAAATTCCTCAAATCTGCGCTCTATTTTGAAGAAAATCGCGTGTCAAAACTTTTTACTTTTTCGTCAAGATTCTTTACCTCAAAGGGGAAAAACACACGTCAAAGTATAAGGTTGTATTCCGTTTCCCCCGGGTTATGTGCAATAGTGCTGCCTGCGTGTTGCGAGGAATTTTTGATACGGAGGCAAAAAAATACCCGCAGGTCTGAGACCCGCGGGTGTGCCTTTTTACATGCTCTAGCTTATTAAGCCTTAACAGTATCAACCTTTGCGCTATCAATAGCAGCAGTGTCAACGCTTGCGCTGTCAGCAGCAGAGTCAACGAGTGCGCTGTCAGCAGCAGAATCTGCAACATCAGTAGCAGGAGCCTGGTTGCCAGTGCAAGAAGCGAAAGAGATAGCTGCGAAAGCTACGAACATGAAAACTAACTTTTTCATTGGTTTAAAAGAATTTAAAAGTAAAACAATCAATTGCCTTATTAAAACGCTGCAAAGGTAGGGAGATTTTCAAGTCACACAAGTTTTTGCCAAAAAAAAATGTATGAAAAGTTCAATTTTTAACATAAAAATTTCTATTTGATATGCGCGGATTTCAAAAATGCATGTTTGTTTGTTGCAAATTCATTTTCATGAAGTTCATTTACTCCACTTTTAGCTCTCATTCTGATAATTTTGTGTAATTTCGCTGCTTGTAATGGATAGGATGAAAGTTCTTACTGGCAAACGTGCTGCATTCCATACGTTGGGATGCAAGCTCAACTTCGCAGAGACTGCCACGCTGAGCGACTCTCTCGTGGAGCTTGGTGCTCAGGTGGTTGGCGAGGATGAAGCGGCAGACATTTGCGTGGTCAATTCGTGCAGTGTGACGGAGGTTGCCGAGCAGAAGTGTAGGCAGTTTATACGTCGCTTCGCCAGGCGTAATCCCGGTGCCCTTGTAGTGGTCATGGGTTGCTATGCCCAGCTGCGTGCCGACGAGCTGCGCCAGATGGATGGCGTGAGCCTGGTTGTTGGCATCGGGGACAAGGGACGTGTAGCAGAACTTATCTGCGAGCGTTTCGTGAATGACGCTGCCGAAGGCTTTGGCTGCAATATGGATACTCCAGACTCTCACCTTGCAACCGCTTTTGTCCCGGCATGCTCGCGCGGCGCGCGCACGCGTTATTTCTTAAAGGTGCAGGACGGATGCAACTATTTCTGCTCATATTGTACTATTCCGTTTGCGCGGGGCAGAAGCCGCAATGGCTCTATCGCTTCGCTCGTGGAGCAGGCTCAGCGCGTGGCAGCCGAGGGCGGCAGGGAGATTGTGATAACGGGAGTAAACATAGGCGACTTTGGACGTTCTACCGGTGAGACATTCCTCGAACTTATCAAGGCTCTCGACACTGTAGAGGGCATCGACCGTTATCGCATTTCGTCGATAGAGCCCAATTTGCTTACGGAGGAAATCATAGAATTCTGCTCTCGCTCGCGTGCTTTCATGCCCCATTTCCATATCCCCCTGCAGAGCGGCAGCGACAAGGTGCTCTCGCTCATGCGGCGCAGGTACGACACGGCGCTGTTCCGTGCCAAGACGGAACTGGTGCACCGACTCATGCCAGACGCATTCATTGGGGTTGACGTGATTGTGGGTATGAGGGGAGAGACTGATGAGCTCTTCGAGGAGTCTTATGCGTTTCTGGAGAGTCTGGATATTGCCCAGCTGCATGTGTTCAGCTATTCCGAGCGTCCAGGGACGAGGGCTCTTCAGATAGCTCATAGCGTGTCTCCGCAGGAAAAGCATGAGCGCAGCCGCCGATTGATAGAACTCTCTAAAAGGAAACTTCACGATTTCTATAGCCGATTTGTGGGTACGCAGCGCCCCGTGTTATGGGAACACTCAGCAGAGGGAAAGCCCTTGCAGGGATTTACGGACAACTATATCCGCGTTACAGCACCAGAAGACTTCTCTCCCAATGCCGACCGCATAGAAGAGTTTACTCTGACTTCACGGATTTTGGATAATGATGCTTGATAGGGAATAAAACTCCATAAACAAAAGAACTTATGCCAGAACAAAGAAACATAGCTGTTTCGGAGAAAAAAAGAGTAGCAGTAGTCATTCTGAACTGGAATGGCTCAGAAATGATGAAACGCTTTCTGCCGTCGGTAGTTAGATGCTCGTCAGGCTTGGCAGACGTTATCGTTGCCGACAATGGCTCTGACGACGACAGCCTTGAAATGTTGCAGCGCGAATTTCCTTCGGTTGAGGTGATAGCTCTCTCGGAAAACTATGGTTTTGCTGAAGGCTATAATCAAGCTCTGAAAGGACTCGGGCATGAGTTTTTTGTCCTCCTCAACTCCGACGTGGAGGTGACCGAAGGCTGGTTGGAGCCTATGCTTGCATATATGGATGCCCATGCGGACGTGGCAGCCTGCCAGCCCAAGCTGTTGGCAGAGCGCAATCGTTCTATGTTTGAATATGCTGGTGGGGCAGGTGGTTTTATAGATGTTTATGGATATCCCTTCTGCCGCGGCAGGGTATTCTCTACTCTTGAAGAGGACCATGGGCAGTATGACGAGCCGCAAAGTCTGCTCTGGGCTACAGGTGCTGCGCTGATGGTGCGCCGCAGTGATTGGGAAAGTGTGGGAGGTCTGGACGGCAGGTTCTTTGCCCACATGGAGGAGATAGACTTCTGTTGGCGGCTTCGTAGTCGCGGCAGGGGCGTCGTATGTGTGCCCGAAAGCAGAGTGTACCACGTAGGTGGTGCAACTCTCAACGCAGGCAGCCCACGCAAGACTTTCCTCAACTTCCGCAACAACCTGCTGCTGCTCTATAAAAACCTTCCTGACGAAGAGCTGGGCAGGGTGATGCGTGTGCGCCGCTGGCTCGACTATATCGCTGCTTTCAAGTTCTTGCTCACCGACGGCAAGGCACATGCACGCGCCGTCATAGATGCTCGGCGCGAGTTTAAGGCAAGGAAAGAGGAGTTCCGCCCACAGCGCGAGGAAAATATTAAACTTGCCACGACGAACCTTGTTCCCGAAGTAATGCGCCACAGCTTGCTATATCTATATTATATAAGGCACAAAAAAACCTTTACAGAGATGCAAAGGTTTTTGGAGGTATAGGAATGCGGGTCTTTAGGTCGATAGGTTTTTGGTATCTTTGTGCAAAGCCAACCTGCGACCCTGCCGAAACACAACTTACTGGTCATCGTTTTTGACGTATCCCTGATATTTTTTTTCCAGACCGTTCATAATGGTCTCGTAGGCTTGGGTTCGGCGGTCTGCTGACTGCCCGGCAGGTATGGGCTCGTGTATTATAAGCTCAAGCTTGTGGCGCTTTACGAAGTTGAAACCATCCTGACGCCGTAGCACGTCGAAGGAGCCATTTATCGTAAGGGGAACTATGGGAAGTCCTATCTCGTCGGCAAGTTGGAATGCGCCTTTGCGAAACAGTCCCATGTGTCCGGTGAAGGTACGTGCGCCTTCGGGAAATACCACCAAGGACGTGCCTCCCTGCAGAGTGTCGCGTGCAGTTTGATAGGTGCGGCTGATGGCTTTAGGTCCACTCTTGTCAACAAAGATGTGTCGCGCTTTGTTGCAGGCATATCCCACCAGCGGCAATCGTCGCAAAGACTTTTTCATCATCCACTTGAAGTTTCGGTTCAGATAGCCATAGATGAGAAAGATGTCCATGGGACCCTGGTGGTTGGCAACAAAGACGTAGCTCTGATGTTTTTGCAGATTCTCGCGTCCCTTCACGCTGACGGGCAGCAGCAGCAACCTACAAATGCAGCGCGACCATATATGCGCAGGCCAGTAGCCCCAGAAGTGAGCATTGAATATGCTGCCCACAATCACAACGACAGATGTAAACATCGTAATCAAAATGCCAAGCGGAAGGGCTATGAAAAGTTGATACAGACGGTAAATCATGGTTTATGGCGTAGCGTGATTAGGTTTATCTCAGGCCATGCTCCCAGTCGGAAAGGTATGAGAACGGAGCCTATGCCCTGGCTGACGTAGAGAGTGGCGTTACCTTTGGAGTATTCTCCTCCCCACTCAGGGTAGAACCATGCTGCTGGTGACCACCCGAAGATGCGCAACTGCATGGCATGGGTATGTCCGGAGAGTGTCAGTGATGATTTGTTCTGACTTTGTGTCGTCGTAGTTTGTGCCGACTCTGTGTAGAGAGGGGCTATCTCTCTGGAGAAGTAAGAAGGGTCGTGTTGCAGGAATATGCAAAAAGGTTGTTCTGCGACTTTGCGCGTCAGGGCTTTGTCGGCAAGCGAAGGGAAGCGAGGAGGTCCATCGTTGGCAAGTCCAAGCACTACGACGGAATCATTGCCGCGGTGCAGAGTGAGAGCCTCGTTCTCCAACAGTAGCCAGCCCAATTCTTCTTGTATGTGTCTCAGGCTTTCTATTGCTCTGATGCTGTCGGCTTTGTTCTCCCAGTGGTAGTAGCCCAGATAGTCGTGATTTCCCATGACAGACACTACACCGTCGGGAGCCTCTAGTGTGGCAAGGATACTTTTCATTGCTGCAAGTTCCTCAACTTGATAGTTCACTAAGTCGCCTGTGAGCACAATAAGGTCTGGTTTCAGGGCGTTGATGCTGTCGCAGTATCTCATGACGAAGTCTTTGTGCTCCAGCATGGTGCCTAGGTGAAGGTCTGATACCTGGGCTATGCGATACCCGTCGAAACTACTTGGCACAGCAGGACTCTCGTAGTCATAGTTCACAATGCAAAGCCCTCGCCACCCAAGAGTTAATCCATAGAGCATTGCAAGAAAGACAATCAATGCTCCGCCTAGGCGTAAGGCAAAACTCTTGGTAAGATAAAGCAAGGCATAAACGGTCTGCGGTATGCCAAGGAGTAGGGTGTAGGTGAGGAGTTTTTGTTTCCACCAGTCATCCCCCATTGTGTAGCCCTCGTGGATGGATACAAATATCAGGGCAAGAGCCAGGCTCACGTTTGGAAACCAAAAGACACATCGCCAACGTGTGGCGATGCGTTTGCTTAACTCGCGGCGGTCTATTATCCACGCAGCGACGAGTAAGAGAATCAGTAGTACTGGTAGGATGCGAGTTACCATCAGCCTTTCTTCGCTGTGATTTTCCCTGTCATAGCAGCCCAGCGTAGCCTTACTACACCGAAGAGAGCTTCTGAGAAAATGCCACCGCTCATCTTGCTGGTGCCCTCAACGCGGTTGACAAAGATGACGGGTACTTCCTTAATCTTGAAGCCCAGCTTGTAAGCCGTAAACTTCATCTCTATCTGGAAGGCATATCCCTTGAAACGTATAGCATCTAGGTCTATGGTCTCGAGAACCTTGCGGCGATAGCACTTAAACCCTGCAGTTGTGTCATGCAAAGGCACACCCAGCACCAGTTGAACATATTTTGACGCATAGTAGCTCATAAGGACGCGTCCCATGGGCCAGTTAACTACGTTCACTCCGCTGACATAGCGCGAGCCTATGGCTACGTCGTAACCCTCCTCAGCGCATGCGGCATAGAGGCGAGGCAGGTCGTTGGGGTCGTGGCTGAAGTCGGCATCCATCTCGAAGATGTAGTCGTATCCATGCTCTATTGCCCATTTGAAACCAGCAATGTAGGCTGTGCCGAGTCCTAGCTTTCCGCTGCGCTCCACAAGATGCAGACGGTCGCTGAATTCTCCTGCCTGCAGCGACTTTACTATAGCCGCGGTGCCATCGGGACTGCCATCGTCAATAATGAGTATGTCGAAAGATTTTTCAAGACCAAATACGGCTCTGATAATCTTTTCTATATTCTCCTTCTCGTTGTAGGTGGGAATAATAACTATGCTGTCACTTTTTTCCATAATGTGGCAAAATATAAGATTTCTTGAGGGCGAAGTTACAAACTTATTTTTATTTCTTAACTTCGCAGCGGAAATATTCAAGCAAAACACATAAAAAAACTATTACTAACAATGAAGAAAACATTATCTTTACTCCTTTTGCTTGCTGCAACCCCTGCAGTGGCACAGACATATAGCGTGTCTGGTGTAGCTCCCGCAGACGCTAAAGTAGTATATCTCCGCAACGACGAAGCTCCCCGCGGCACAGAGCCTGACAGCATCGTAGTTCCCGCAGACCGCAATTTCCGTTTTGCAGGAAACTGTGAAGGAAAGCTCTTTGCCAGGGTATATACCTCAAGGGCAAAAATGGACGCCATCCCCGTTGTGCTCGATGGCGACGTTGTTGTAGATTTCAGCTCCAACACCATGGCAGGTACAGCCGAAAACGATGCTCTCTGCAAGGCTTATGCTTTGCTGCAATCTGACTTCGAAGCGATGGCTGCAATAAACTCCGAGGCAGAAGAACTGCAGAGGTCTGGACGTGCCAGCCGCGAGACTTTCGCTCCACTCGTTGAGCGCTATTCAAAAGTTTCTGAAGGCCTTGCCGCAAAAGTGTGCGAGGTGAGCCAGAACAATCAGGACAAGAAGTTTCCTGCAATGCTGCTGATAGACGTTTACAATGACATTCCACGCTCCAGTTTCATAGCATGGACTGATGCCAATGCAGCCTTTATGGGTACAAGCATGTTGGCGCGTCTCAAAAGGCAGATAGACGGCTGGAGACTGCAGCAGCCAGGTATGATGTTCACCGACCTTGAGGAGTACGACCCAAGCGGCAAGCCTCACAAACTCAGCGAATACGTAGGCAAGGGGAACTATGTGCTTGTGGACTTCTGGGCAAGCTGGTGCGGACCTTGCATGCAGGAAATGCCCAACGTCAAGGCTGCCTATGAGAAATATCATCCAAAAGGTTTCGACATCGTAGGGCTTAGTTTCGACAACGACAAGAAAGCCTGGACTGAAGCAATAAAGAATATGAAGATGACGTGGCACCACCTCAGCGACCTTAAAGGCTGGGAAACTATCGCCGCTAAGACTTACGGAGTAAATTCCATACCAGCCACACTGCTCATCGGACCAGACGGAAAGATTGTGGAAAGCGGGCTCCGCGGCGAAAAACTGCAGGCTAAGCTGAAAGAGATATATGAATAAGGCTTTGGGTTTTTGAAGTTTTCAGGTTGGCTCTGCGCCCAACTCCACAAAATATAATACCCCGAAAACCTACTGACCAATCTGTCATTTTACTGCGAATGACTACAGAAATAAAGGCTTTCAACGAACTTACGGCAGACGAGCTTTACGAAATCTTGCGAGCTCGCTCTGCCGTATTTCTCATAGAGCAGCGAATCTTCTATCTCGACATGGACCAGACAGACCGTGACTCGCTCCACGTTTTCATGCGCGACGGTTGCGATGTCGTGGCTTATGCTCGGCTCTTTCCAGCCGACAAGCCTGGCGAGGTCCACATGGGGCGCGTGCTGACCACAAGGCGTGGCTGCGGTTTGGGAAAACAAATTATGGCTGTCGCTCTCAGGACGGCATTCCAGCGGATGAGTGCTGAATGCATTAGCATAGACTCCCAGTCGTACGTGGCAGATTTCTACCGCAAATTCGGTTTCCGGCAAGTTTCGGAAGAGTTTATTCTCGAAGATTTGCCACACGTGAAAATGATACTCATGGCAGCAGATTAGAAAAACCTGTTTCTGAGAAAACAAAAAGTCCGAAGTTTGGATGTACTCCTGTGAGTAGCCTTACTTCGGACTTTATTTATAATAATGGTGGCGCCTACGACCTGCTGACTTCAAGCCCTGATTCCGAAAGTTGCATTTCTACGAAACGAGAGTTTGGCGTTAGTGGTGTTTCGTTCAGTATTTGGCGTATGCGCTGCGCTGCCTGGGGGTCTTTGGCAACCATGTACATAAATCCTCCGCCGCCTGCGCCAGGGAGTTTGTAGCCCAGGCAGTAGTCGTCTATGAGTTGGCACAGTTGCTCTACTGCAGGTGGATTAGTGCCACTGTCGAGGCGCTTGTTCTGTTCCCATGTGCATCGCACCAAACTGCCGTAGCTGCTGAAGTTGCCTTGTCCTATAGCTTGTGCAAGTTCCATTGCGTGGTCCTTCATCTCTGAGAGCAGCCTCAGGTGGGAGGCAGAGTTTAGGAACATGCCGCGTACAATCTCTGCGAGGATATGTTTTGCAGTGCGTGTGATGCCAGTGTAATAGAGCAGATGGCAGGATTTTTCCTCGGCAGATGTAAAGAACGTTGCCGGCAAGGACTCTTCGCGTACTGTCTGGTCAAAGCCTTCGTCGGTTAGCAACAGTTTTATGCCAGGGAGTATTCCGCCATATTGGTCCTGCCAGCCTCCGCCAGTAGTGAGTAGCTGTTCGAGAACAAGTGTGCGGTGAGCTATTTCGTGCTTGTCCCAACCCATGCCGCAGAAGTCCGACAGCGTGCCAAGTACCGTGGCTGCAAGTATGCTGCTGGTGCCCAGTCCGCTCCCCGCAGGAACGGCAGATAGCATGGTTACCTCTATGCCACAGCCAAAGTGTTCCAACTGACTCCTTAGGCTAGGGTACGACTCGGAACAGTATTCTGGAAGAAATCCGCAGAGTGCAAGTGCAGCCTTTGGTATGGAGAAGGGAGAGCCCACTTCGGCATATCTCCTTAGCTTTTCGTAAGTCTCAATGCGCTCAGTAGCACCCAGGTCTATAGAATGGCATACGATGACAGGCTCTTTGCAAGGTTTCACAAACGCCTGTATAGGTTGTTGCCCGTTGAGGTTTATAGCCATGTTCACTACGTTGCCACCTGCTTGCAGACAGTAGGGCGGTGTGTCGGTCCACCCGCCAGCCAGGTCTATGCGTACAGCAGAGCGCCCCCATGCCATTTGGTCGTCGCAGGTAGTCTTATGAGGAAGGACTCTTTCCTTAAGCACTTTGGCGGTAAGACCCTCACGAAGCAAGCTGAAGGCACTGGCATCGTCGCCGTGTAGCATGGCATCGCTCATGCGACTCAGAAGAGGTGCAGAACTTGGCAGGGCATGCGGCAGCGGAATGTTGTACTCCTTATATTTAGAAGATATATCCCTTAAGTCCGATTGGTAGAAAATGCTATGCTCCCAATGCTCCGCCAATTTGCCGAGGCAGGTAGCCTGCAGTTCTCGGCGTTGTTCGAAGAGTCTCCTCAGGTTGGCTTTTTCTGAAAGCTCATCGGCACTCATGCGCGGCGTTTGCAGGTAGCTCTTGGCAAGGCTCATGTCGGGCTCGTCACAAAGGAACCACTCCAGCCACTTGCCCAGTTGCTCAACCGACTCCGACACAGGGAATAGCGGTGCCGCCTGAATATCGTCGGCACTTAAGCTTTCGTCGGCACTCACCCCATGGCGTTCTGCCCATGTGCAAAAGCTTTTTTCCAGAAAGAGAGTGCCTGCGTCGCTGAGGCTGCCACGGAAGGCATCGTTCATTCCGTAGGGGCGAAGAGCGTACTCCCTTTCGCCTACCGGCACGATGTCTATGCAAATGCCTTCGTTCAGCTTTACCTTCCATGTGTTCCTGGGCACTCCTGTTATTATGTTTCTGCGCGAGAGTTCCCAGTCGTCGTTCAGGTATGAATTTTCAATCCAAATAAATTCACGATTCTCCGTAAGTTGTGAGGGAATGATACTGTTTTGCACCAAGACGCTTTTGTGCTTTTCGTCTTTGCGGCATATTGGCTCCTTCAGACTTTGCAGTTCCAAAGCCGACTTTAGCATCTCGGCTCCTGTGCCGAAGTGGTAGAACTCACCTCCGCGCAGTGGGAGAATAGCCACCTTCAGTCCCGACAAATCGCTGTCGGGGCTTGACGGAGTCTGCCCCAGGGCGCATCCAAACTCGCCGTACAAGTCGTAGAAATGCAATTTCCCGTCAGGAGTTTTTGACTTTTGTGAAAGGAGGTCCATAGCCTTTTGCGACAGCAGCCACACTCCTATGTCTATCATTGCCGAATGGCTGTGCTCCAGGGCTGCCAGCTCCGACTCGGAGGGTTTCTGCAGCATGAAGTCGAGAGCAGTAGGGGCGTCGTTGCGCATCAGGAACACACCGTGGTGCGACATTTGCTGCGGAGTAGCCCTAAGCCCGTAGCACACCACGTCGGCTTCGGGAATATCCTGCAGAGGTTCAGTGGCTCGCAGCAGCACGTCGCCGCTGGCTATGAGGTACGTGAGGCTCTGCGGTGCGCGGCGCATGATGTTCTCATAGAGAGGCAGTTGCAGGTCGAGCAGGGTCTGGTCTATTCGCCCGCCTCGCTCCCATCTGCACACAGGCACTGGGGTCAGCAGCTTTCCGCTAGGCGCATAGGCAGGCAGGCGTCGGCTCTGTCCGCCACCATGGATTATTATTTTTTTGTCTGTTGGGTCGGCAGAATGTTTTTCCTCATATTTCTCAACAATCCATGCAGTTCCTCCGCCCGAGCCAAGTTTGTGTCCTGGAGGGTCGCAGGTGCAGAAAAACTCATCTTTTGAAAGCCGGGCAATGTCATAACAACTCTCCACCACGTTAGGCGGCAGCGAAAGCAATTTCTTCATTTTCGTTCTTATGATTTTGTCTGCTAAATTAATGCTTTTGCTAAGATAAAAGGCTCAAAAAAGTAGCTTTTTGGCAAATGTACTTGTTCCTTCCAGATAAAAAACATAATATTGCAGAAATTAACCCCCTCAAGAACCAATAAAAAAAGACATCGTTATGAAGAAACTGTTCCTGACTTTTTTTATTCTTCTGCCCATGGCATGCATATCCCAGACCATAGAGGAAGGTTCCATGTGGTTTGACGGTATAGCACAATATAAGGCAGAAGTTCGCCTCGGTGGCAAGATTGTCTATTTCTATGGAGGCACGCCACATGAAGGAGGCTTCGAATTCACCATGGAGCGCACCCCGACAGGCAAATACAAGCTCATCCCCTCGCGTCAGGCAGAAGAAACCACGCCTGTCGGCGAGTTCGGCTGGAGCGTGGAGCACGTCGTACGCGACGGCATAAATGCCCTCGTAGTGCGCGATGCGCAGAACGAGGTGAGCCATGTGCTGAGCATCACCGGACTCAGCTGCTACGAGAATATGGAGTACGACAACACCTGCATATTCCTCGGTACATATTCACCAAACCAAGTAGGCTTTCTTGGAAACGGCAATGAATACATAGTAGATTATAAAGAATTTCGCGCCGGCGAAGGCGAGCCCCTCGGACCATACACTTTCGTGGCAGAATACGAGATGCCCATCAATGTAGTCAAGTCGTCGGGCAAACTGTGGATGCTGGTGCCTACAGTCTTAGGAATGAATGTATATCCAGCAAAGCAAACCGACGACGACATGTACGAGAAGGCAGGCGACGCCATTTCCGTCTTTTGGAGCGACCCCTCAAAGGGACGCTTCAGCATAGCTAGCGAGCGGTTGCTGAATACTTCTATCCTGGGGCACTACAACCGCGAGGCACTTCGCCTCATGCGCAACGAGATACTTGCCCGCCACGGATACGTGTTCCAGTCGGAAGACCTCTCAGACTATTTCTTCAAACAGAGCTGGTACACCCCAGCAGCAAGCAATGACGGAATAAAACTCTCAGCTATGGAGGAAATCAACATAGGTCTGATAAAGGCAGAAGAATCCAAGCCCGACTACCTACGCTATGAAATCATGGAAGACAACTTCTGAGCTGTTTTCTCCCCGTCAGCAAACTTAAAAAGCAAATTATATCAATAATCCCTAAAAGAGCTAAGCAATGAAATCAATTTGTCTTACCATTTTCGCTGCCGCACTGGCAATGACAGTATCTGCATGTGGCAACAAAGCTCAAACTACTGAAGCTCCACAAACCGCTCAGGCTGCCGACACCATTAAAGACGGCACTACCTACGAAGGAAAAAACTACAGCCTCGTCTATCCTAAAGAACTCAAGGAAACCTATGCCGACGAGGAAATCATCAATGCAGAAGACCAAAGCGACAACTACTGCCACCTTGACGCTACATACAACGACTATGGACCAACGCTCGACCAGCTGAAGTTGTATGCAACCAACTGGGTAGGCATGAAAGAAGCCGAGGGTTGCAGCGTTGATAAACCTGCAATCGACGGGAAAACATTACCATAAAAGCAGTGAAGGACGGCGAAACCGAAATCCACTTTGTGGTGATGAAAGAAGACCGCATAGGCATCTCCGGCAGTCTGAAGTTCAAATCCGAGAAACTCGCAGACTACGAGCCCGTCGTGAAGAGCATAATGAACTCCATAAAGTTCAAATAGCACAAGGGAACTTTCCGCTTTGTCAGAATCAAAATTTCGCTAAGCGCTTTTGCAACACGTCAGCCCCTTTGGACATAGGTCAAAGTTGGCCGGGGTTGCAGAAGAAAAAGCGCTTTGTCAAAATCAAAATTTCGCTAAGCGCTTTTGCAACACGTCAGCCCTTTTGGACGCAGGTCAAAAGTGGCTGGGGTTGCAGAACAAAAAAGCGCTTTGTCAAAAACCTTTATCCGCGACCCCCTGTTTTTGAGCTCGAAAAACGGGCATAAAAATCATCTCTGAAAAATTTGGTCC
>JAFYFI010000007.1 GCA_017543785.1 Alloprevotella sp. | reverse complement strand
GGAAAATGACAGGCGTGCGTCGAAGGTCTTTTTTTATGTCAGCCTCCATGCCAGATTCCTCATAAGCCTTTTTCAGCGTTTCGAGGGCTGTAGCCACTTTAGTGCTGTCGCCGGTACGTGCTGCACTAATATAGCCTTGTAAAGATGACGGACTGATGTATTGCGATATGCGTCCCATTGTCATGCTGTAGAGAACGGCATCATGCAGGGTGTCGGCGTATGCGCGATTAAGTGCATCAATCCTGGCAACCACGTTAGCATAGTCTTCGTTGCCTGTTTTCTTTCCGTATGTCGTCAGAGCTGCATCCATACGGCGCTTTTGCTCCACCAGCCTCGTCTTCTTGACTGCTTCAACAGCACCGCCGAAGTTTTTCACCATGTTTTGCAGTCCCATATGTTCATCTGCCATGGCAAGGCGCATACTGTCGCTTTCTGCCATCATCTCACGGTTGAGTTTCAGGATTGGCTCGCCAACCTTGACAATGGGGGTGTATTGGCAGTCCATGACAGTCTGTAGCTGTGATGCTGAAAGATAGCGACTGGTGCGTCCCGGGAATCCCATAATCATGGCAAAGTCACCCTCGTTATAGCCTTTGAGCGATATTGGAAGATATTTGTCCCTGTGAAGTGGAATGTTCTCAGGAGAGTAGTCGGCAGGCTTTCCGTCGGCATTGGCATAGACGCGGAATATGGCAAAGTCGGGATTATGGCGGGGCCATATCCAGTTGTCTCCATCGCCGCCAAACTGAGCCACGTTGAGAGGCGGATTTACTACAAGACGCACATCTCTGAATGTCTGAGTGAAGAAGGCATAGAAGCGATTTCCTCCGTAGAAGGCTGTGATACTTGCTTCGATGCTTGTGTCGTCTTTGTAGGAAGAATTCTCTTTCACCTCTCCTGCTATCTGGCGAAGAAAGTAGCCAGTCTGTCGCATGAATTCATCTACGCCGTTTTCCTTGGCTTTCTCTATGACGAAATCAGTTACGTCCTTCACCGCTATGACGAAGGTGAAGTCAAGCTCCGGAACAGGTATCTCCTCGGCGCGGCTCTTGGCAAAATATCCGTCTTTCAGATAGTTCTTCTCCAGAGTGCTCATGGCATGCACGTAGCTATATCCGCAGTGGTTGTTTGTCAGTATGAGTCCGTCGGGCGAAATAACCTCGGCAGTGCATCCGCCGCCAAACTGCCCTATGCAGTCCTTTAGGCTCATGCCATTATTGCTATAAAGGTCCTTGACTTTCATCTTCAGACCAGCTTTCTTTAATGAATCTGCCAAATGCTGTTCCTCCATGAGCTGGAGAAACCACATGCCACCATCTGCCTGCATGCTTAGGGCAAGGAGAAGGGCTGAAAGAGTAGATAAGATTTTTTTCATGTGGAAATATTATTATTTGTTTTTTTATTTGATTCTTAGAAAGGATATCCTATGGCTAAGTGGAAATTGAGCCCGTCCTTGAAACGCTCCAGGTTGTAGAACCCTCGGTTGCTTGTTTCGTAGGGAGCATGAAGTCCGATGCCTACATCAAAACGCAAAACGAGGAAGTCTAGGTCGTAGCGCAGTCCGACGCCTGTTCCAAGGGCAATGTTCTTCAGAGTCTTTGCCGAGAGCTCGGCATCAGGGCGCGCCGGGTCGGCTTTCATAAGCCATACGTTTCCGGCGTCAAGGAATACAGCGCCATACAGAGAACCAAAGAGGTGTGCACGCAGTTCGGCATTGGCTTCGAGCTTTATGTCGCCAGTCTGGTCTATGTAGGCATATTTAGAGTCTGTACTTCTAAACCTGCCAGGACCTATGGAGCGCACGGTAAAACCGCGTATGCTGTTTGCTCCACCTACATAGAACTGTTCCGCGTAGGGGGCGTAGGCACTATTTCCGTAAGCCCATACCACACCGCCAAAGAAACGTGTGGCAAGTGTGAGGTCTTTTGTCAGTGGAATGGAATAGCGTACTTCAGCCGTAGTCTTCAAGAACTGTGCAAACGGGCTTCCAAACATTTTCTTGTTGTGGTTGGAAAATTTCTTTCCAGCCAGTGCATATATTCCGCTGAACACATTTCCTGCCTCTTTAGCTGTGAGCTGTATCATCAGCGGATTGCGGTGCTTCGAAGAAGAACTGTAGGAGAAAATATAGCCTATAGAAGGTATGAACTGGTCTCTCATAGAAACCTCTAGCGTGGGATTGGCACGCATTATTGCATTGAAGTCGGCAGACGTGTTAGTAGTCTTTGTGAAGTCAATGCGTATGGGAGTAAGCTCATGAAGAATAGTAGGCTTCTTGTGCCAGTTGTATGTAATGCTAAGTCCTGCACTTATCATGGTAAAGAAAGAAGTCCTCTTCTTCCAGTCGCCGTCAATTGCAATTACGGTCTCTGCGGGGAAACGAAGTCTTCTGCGCGAGATGAAGGGAGCATAGAAACGCGGGAAGTGGAACGAAAGCTGTGCTCCCAGCTGGTAGCTGTTGAGCAATGATTTGTCCTTGCCCGAGGACGAACCGAGCTGCCATTCGTAGGAGCCGAAGATTTTGAACGACACCGTCTCGCCGCCTCTGAAGGCATTGTGCTTGTTCATGGAGTAGCTAAGCCCCGGTCCAAGCTGGTCATTGCTCTTTAGAGTTACATTCATCTCAAAGTCCGAATCGTAGGGCTTGTCCATCAGCGCCGATACATATATATCTAAGGTGTCGCAGAGAGCAGAAGTATCGCGCGGCACATAGTTTACGTCCAACTGACTGAAAACGCCTATTGCATTGAGTTTTTCTAAGGTGTTTTTCTGGTCGGAGTAGGAATACTTTCTGCCGTTTCTGTGCGAAATGGCATGCATCCACATGCCTGGCCGCAGCGGCAGCCGTTTTCCTGAGTATTCAAACGTAAAGTTTCGGCGCGTGCGGCTCTTAGACAACACATCGTGCTCATTGCGCCTCACTGCGATGTAGGTATGCCCTATGTACCATGGATGCAATGCCTGCTGAGGCAGTCCGTTTTTGGGGAGCACTCGCAGCTGTGCCCAATTAGCTCTTTGCAGCGTGTCAGCCTGATAGGTGGTGAAAGCATCTTGCCAGAAATAGAAGCCATTTTCCCTGAACAGGCTGCCTATGCGCTCCTGCTCCCCTGCAAGACTTACTACTCTGAAGGCTTCTCCACTTTTCAGCAACGTCTTTTCACGCGTTGCACTGATGAGGCTGTCTTGTATTTGTGAGTATGGGAAATATGCAATACTGTCGAATCTTGTTACAGGTCCCACAGTGACATGATAATTTATCTTTGCCTTCTTCGGGTCTTTCTGACTGACTATGTCATAATCTACTTTGCCTCGGAAGAATCCATAGTTGTGCAGCGTGTTTTGAGCCACCTTCACCCTCATTTCTGGGCTGACGCTGCTTATGAGGATTGGCTGCTGGGCAAAACTCTTATAAATCCATTTACCGAATTTCGTCTTCGCGTCAACAAATCCGTTGTAAAACCACAAACCCAGCTGCAACGGCGAGCGATGATAGCTGGAGCCAAAGAGAGCATTGTTGGGTGGATAGGCAAGCACCGCCTCCACCTCTTCTTTTGCCTTTTCGAAAGCTTTCATGTTTGCTTCGTGGTTCTCTTCTTCAGCCCTGCGCTCCGCAGTTCTTTCCTCTTCGGGAGTCAGCACGCCTTTGGCGTCGTCCTTTAGTTTTCCGAGTAGCCCGTCGTCTAATTTCCCCGACAAAGCATCGTCCACCACCTTTACCGCGTCAGATATGGTAGTTATTACTCCAACGCTGTCGCGGCGTATCTTTGTCTTGCGCTGAGGCTGGGCGTTGTAGTCTATCTTGTTTATTCCGACATATAGCTGCTCTCCATCTGGAATCTTTTCCGTTGTAGAACAAGATGCCAGAAACAGCGCTGCTAGGAGCAACGCCCATTTGCAGCTGCGTACATTTCTCAATATGTGGATTATGTTTGTGCGCATATTCTGTCGTCTAGTTTTTTCCATGTTCTTCCGAGCCTGCCTCTTCGTGTCTGACAGCCTTGTCCTTTCGTTTCCAGAAGATAAACAAGTCGCCAAAGCGGTCAGCCTTGCGGCGCACCGAGTAGCCCACGCCAGTCTTTGAGAGGAGTCCCTCCAGCGGGTCTTGTGAGTCGCGTTCGTAGAATACACGCAAGTAGCGCGAGGCGCCTTTGTTCATTCTGTATTCCACGCTTACATTGTTTATCAGACTTTCAGCACGGTTGTCCGCATTCTTTCCGGCACTCACTCTGCCGCCTATGATGACACGAATCTTGTCGTCCCAGAAACGCTTGGCAAACTGGAAGCTGTAGTCCGTTGTCTGAGTTCCTGCCAGCGATGTTCCTGTCTCCACTCCTACGCTGAGGTCTATAGTCTTGAGCGCATTTCCTGCGATGTTCTGAATCTCGTTTTGCAGGAAGGCATTGAGTGCGTTGTTAGCTTTGAAGCCCGAACTCATTCCGCCCGAGTCCGTCAGATACATTCCCGTAGCCATCATAGCCACGGCAGCCTTGTTGCGCTGTTCCTTCGACATCGCCGTCAGTTGGTTCTGCACGCTCAAGTCCTCAGGAGCCTCGATAGTGAACTCCAGTCCCATTTGGTCTAGCGGCTTGGTGATTTCCACACCTACGTCAAAAGCCACGCTACGTTGTTGCTCGTTCTCGGTGACGAGCACCTTCATGCGTTCTTTAGCCTTGATGTTCAGGGTAGGATTGGCAGGGTCGCCCGTAAATTCTATGGTGCTACCATCAACTAAGTTAAATGTGCGTAGCGGTATGATGGGCAGTTCATACTTCATGTCTCCAGAGTGTGCCGTCAGTCGTCCCGTAAGTCTCATTTCGCCCTGAGGAGTCATGCGCAGCGTCAGGTTGCCGCCGCCCTCAATGTTAGCATAGTTCCTGCCGTCCTCCGAAAGATAGCAACCAAAGTGGGCAGCCTCGTCCACTCCCACAGCCAGCACGATGTCTATGTTGGAAGGCGTTTCCTCTGGCACAGGCGTGTCGGCAATGCTGTCTGTGAAACTAGTGAATGTAACAAGGTTGTCCAGGCGGTTGTCGGTGTTCAGCGGAGAGTCGCGCAGGATGTAGGTCATGTTTGTCTTTTCCAGAACATCGAGCTTACCCCTTATGGAGAGGTTGTTGAGCGTACCTGAAACGCTGCCGATGAAGTCGGTAAACAGTTTGCCGAAAATCATCGACTTCCTGTTCTGCTTCGTGTTGATGAGTTCAAAATCGTTGGTTTTCATCCCGATATTCAGGCTGATGCGGCTCAGGTCTTGCATGTCGATAGCCCCGTTGAGCACGAGGGGATTCTTCCCTGTGGAGTAGAGTTTGTAGTCCTCCATGGAAAGTTTTGAGTTGACGAAAGTCAGCGGTTTTTCTTCCATGCGGAAGTCGAAGCCATAAACGTCGGAATAAACATGTGCCGAGTCGAGGAGCAGTTCTCCGTTCAGCGCAGGTTTGCTCAGCGGTCCATAGACGGTAATGTCGCCTTCGCCTTTACCTCTCAGCAAGATGTCCGTGCCCTCCATGAAGGCATTCACCATGGCGAGAGGGAAGTCGTGCAAGTGAGCCGTTCCGTCGAACAAGCCCTCACCCTTGTCCACATATGTACCCTCTGCTTCCATCACGTCGATGCCTTCCGACGAAATGTAAGCCGAGGCATAGTGCTCGCCATCTCCTTTGGGCAGATACACCACGTCGGCGCCCAGGTTGCCCAGTCGAGTGCCGTCGAAGGCAAAGCCCTCGGTAGTGATTGAGCCCATTGCGCTCAGCGTCTTGTGGTTGTCGAACACGTGGAAGTCGCCAGCCAGCATTCCCTCCATTTTTGGCAGATAGGGCACTACGTTGGAGAGTTCCTTCAGGTTGATGTTGTTCAGCGAAAGAGTAATATCGTTTACCGAGTCGGTTGCAGCACTGTATATCTTGAGTCCCGTGCCGTCGTCAGCCAATAGGTTCACATCGGCGCGTATCTTTCTGTCGTTGCCCAGGTAGATGTAATTGTCGCTGTTGATGCTGAAGTTTCGGTATGCCAGTACAGGGTTGTGAGGGAAGAGCGATATTCGGTAGCCATCCTCCACCAAGTCGGCACGCAGTCCGAGGTCGATGCCTTTCTCGCCCTCAGTGTCGAATACCTGAGCTTGCAGGCTCACTCCTTTCTTCATGATGCTGCCGTCCAGCTTAGCCTCGAATTTAGTAGGATTATGTCGAGTGTAATTCTTCACAAAGCCGTCGAGCTGCAGCTCTGTAGAGTCTTGTTCTATAGCCAGTTTCAACGTGTCGAGGAGGAATTTCCCTGCCAGAATCTCGCCTCCGGTCACGTTTCCGTTCAGTCCCGTACGCGGATGAGCATTGATGTCGGCATTTATCGAGCGGAACGAATAGCCCATGTATTTCAGGCTACGGCTCACGGGGTTGTTCTGTCCGGCGTGTAGTTTGAGGAACATCGGCGGCAGTTCCCTCTGCAGGGCTTGCTGATTCAGTTCTTTAGCGTCAATCTGGCGCATCGCCTCGTCGGCAAGTCTCGACAAACGTGGCCCCAGGCGGCTCAGCCCGCCCTTCGCACCAAGCGCGAGCGACAGGTCGCCGCTGCGCACCGATGCCGCTGTGGTGTCGGGCTCAGTGTCGAAGGCAAGGAAGATGTCCTCAGTGGCGAAAGTGTCGCGGGGCATCGTAAACCCTATCTCGTCGGCATGGGCATCGACGTGGATAGAAGACAAGTCACGGCGCAGCAGGAAGTCGGCAGTGAGCTGCGCACCCACACTCACCGTGTCGGCAGAAAGCCCGAGTCCCAGCAGGTCTATCTTGGACAGCCTGCCCCGCAATGTTCCCTGCAATGGGTCGGAGAGGGTTGAGGTTATAGTTCCCGTACCCACGATGTTGGGGTTGGCGGCGTTGAAGTTTGCCACTGCCACTCCGTTCCTTATCCTGGCATCGAGATCGATACCTTTTAGGTCATATTTGTCGTAGAAGAATCTCTTTATGTCAGCCTCAGCGTTCAGCACGGTGCCCCTCGCCATGGGGTTGAAGCCATGTCCCGTAGCATGCAGACTTGCTGTCAGCGGCGAGAGTCCCATGCCGGGCAGGAAAGTCTGTAATGGGAAAGCGTCGGTGCTGATATCCGCCATGTAGCTTTCGTTGCGCGAGTTAAGCCTGCCCTTTATCTTTGCCGCGCCGCCGCCAGTATGTAGGCGAGTGTCGAATGTATAGTCATCGCCGGCAAATCCCACAATTCCCGATGCCGACATGTTTGCCGGCAGGTGCACTGTGCGTGCCACGTCGGGCAGCATGCTCTGATACAACACTGGCAAGCCAGCACCCGTCTTTGCCTGGAATGCCACCTTGCCCGATAGCCTCCCCGACTCTATGCCGTTGACCTGTCCGCGTATGTCTGCCGTTATCACCCCGGGCATGGCTGCCGTCAGCCCGTGCAGGCTTAGCGCGTTCAGAGTACCGCTCACCTTGCCCTTAAGCGTGAGGTCGCGCTGAGGATAGAGTTTCAGTATGTCGCTGGGCAGATATCCTTTCCCCAGGGTTTTCACATCTTGCCAGCCTATGCGCGAGTCCAGGTCTATTGTCATTCCCTTGCCGCCACCCGACAAAGCGCTCCATGGCAAATCTATCTTTCCGCTTATGGTGGAATAGGGTGTCTTCAGCGAAAGGGCAGGCAGGCGCAGGCGCTCATTGTCCATATACACCTTTCCGCTCAGATTATCCACGGCAATGCCGCTTTTCTCCTTCAGCGAGGCATTGTCCACATCCACCTGAAGCACGCCCCTCTCGTCGTAGGAAAGATTTCTCACACAGATATTGACGTCGCTGAGCAGAATGTTCTCCGTGTCCAATCCGCCTGCACCGGTCATGGCGCTTCCCAGCCCCAACAGCTTGTTTCCAGTGGAGCCGCCTTTCGGAGCCTCAGAGCCCTTGGCAGGCAACCAGGCAGCCAGCCCCTCCATATTGTCGGCATACGCCCACCAGCTCCTCAGGGAGTCGATGTGCGAGCGCTGGCGGTCGTCTGGGATAGGCTGCATCTGCCCGCGTCGGGTCCACAGACCGTCCTCTCCCTTAGCCCTGTAGGCTATGGTGCCAGCCTTCAGCGCCAGCCCCTCTAGGGCATAGAGAGGTTTACCAGTGTCGAAGTGGCCATTCTCCAGCGTGGCAGTCTCTACGTCGGCAAAGACCCACATCTGTTCCGTGCGTACGGTGTCGCGGGCCGTGTCGGGCACTGCGGCAGGCAGAGCCACCCTGGCGCGAACCCTGTCGAGCTTTGCTCCATACACATCGACAACCCACTTAGCCTTCGTCGTTACGGTGTCGTCCAGAGCCGTGTCGCTGAGACACACGAGCAAGTCGGCATCGCTCAGGGCGGCATAGTTCACTCGCACACGCTCCGTTTCCCATCCTACGCCCTCAGTCTTGGCACGCAGCGAGCCCACGGTGCCACGGATGTGCGCACCGCCTATCAGGCTCTTCGTGTTGAGCTTGGCATCCGTCAGACCTATGCCGTCGATGTTTGCCTGGGCACGCAGCAGCGGCATAAACTCCACCGAGAGGCGCATGTCGCGAGCCATGAGCAACGTGTCGCCCTGTTGCGTCGCAATGACGTTCTTCACACTTAGTGAGAGGGGAAAACGCAGCCGCACCTCGTCTGCCTTGACTGTCATGTCGGAATTTTCAGAAAGACTCTGGCAGACAGTCCTTACGGCATAGTCCTGCACCGCCGGCACGTAGAGCAGAGCGGCGACGGTGAGAAACACTACAAACGGAAGGCACAACAAAGCGAAGAGTACCTTCAGTAGGACTATAGTGATGCGGCGTATATACATACGCTTGCGAAGTTATGAATACTTCTTCGAATTAACAAAGGCTACAGGCGTTTTTCAGCCCATAGACTGGAATATTTGCAACTGCCTTAAAACGGGCTCCGAAGCACGTGCGGAGTCCGTTTTTGCACTTCTGCGTCACATCCTCGGAGGGGAAAAAGCGATAGGGTCCTGGAGATGAAAAGATAAAAAATTTTGACGAAAAAGTAATAAGTTTTGACAATGGGAAATCGGGCTAAAAATGTGAATTCACAAATCTAAACTCGTACATATTTTGACTATCCGAAAATTTCTTTGTTGGATTTTCGGATTACTCAAAGTAATTTCAGAATTCCTCAAAGAAATTTTGAAATTTCCTTATTCTATAACCGCGTTTTTGGGGCAAAAAATGGAGGAAAAGTGGCTTGGATTTTCAAAAAACTGGAGAAAATCCTTTCTCGATTTTTGTATCCTACTGAAAGTCAGATGCTTCCGTAAAATGCAAAAAACGGGCATTTTTCGGACCAAAATTTTCGGAGATGATTTTGTCGGCCTTCCTGAGGCACTTAAAACAGGGGGTCGCGGATAAAGAATTTTGACAAAAGTTGCGACTGGCAGAGTCTAAGGAAGACAAAGTCGCCCCGTCTTTGGGTTGGGTGTCTTTGGGGGTTTTGGCTCGTTGTCACTCACCCTGTTTCTGCTGTTCTTCCTGCGTAGAGATTTTTGTATTCTCGCCTTCGGTTTGTGTGGTGGTTTGTTCGTCAGTGTGCTTCTCGCCCACGTGTCGCAGTCCTTCTTCGTAGCCCTGAGTGTAGCCTTCGGCATAGGCTGCTGCATAGGCTTGT
>JAFYFI010000042.1 GCA_017543785.1 Alloprevotella sp. | reverse complement strand
GTGAAATCCCCCAGGACAAGGTGATTGCCCCGGACCAGCTGGGCATCAACCTGGACGACTACATCGGCTTCACTTCCTATACCCATCATCCTTTCTACACCTCCTTTGCCATGGAGGTAGCCGACAACTGGCGCTGGACCCAGTCCTGGAACCTGCCGCTGGACGAGTTTATGGCTGTCATGGAGAATGCTATCAAGGAAGGCTACACCTTTGCATGGGGAGCCGACGTGAGTGAGAAGGGTTTTTCGCGCAACGGCATCGCTACAGTACCTGCCAAGCAGTATAAGAACGACATGAGCGGCAGCGACGCTGCACGCTGGACCGGCACAAACGGCAAGGAGGTGAAGATAGCCGACTCTAAGGACGAAGCCGTCATAACCCAGGAAATGCGTCAGCGCGCCTACGACAACTGGGAGACCACCGACGACCACGGCATGCTCATCTACGGACTGGCAAAAGACCCCGAAGGCAAGGAGTACTTCATCGTGAAGAATTCTTGGGGCGAGTATGGCCGCTACAAGGGCATATTCTACGCTTCAAAGCCCTACGTGGCATACAAGACGATGAACATCCTCATCAACAAGAACGCCATTCCCAAGCAGATACGCAAGAAGCTCGGCATCTGATGCCATGCAAACGCCCGGCTCAGCCTTGGGCTAAGAACAGCAAAAAAGTCCCACCGCGACACACTCTCTCGTCGTCGGTGGGGCTCTTTTTTTTGCTGTCGTACCATTGTAGCTTCCGACACAGCCAGATAAACGTGTTTTTTCATTTCTTTAGCTCACAAAAAAGGCTGACACGCAGTCAGCCTAGGGTATGGATGGTATTTTCTGAAATCCTCAGAGTTTCACATCGTCGAGCTTCACTATGCCGTTGACTATGGCATAGATGGTGAGTCCGCTGACGGAGTGTATGTCCAGCTTGCGGAATATGTTCTTCCGATGAGTGAGCACGGTGTTGGCAGAGATGAAGAGCTTTTCGGCTATATCCTTGTTCGACATTCCGCGCACCACGCAAGCCACTATTTCCTTCTCGCGTTCGCTCAGCGCATTGCTCAAGTCGGCCTTTACTATCTCGCCCATGCGCGGCTCGCGCCCTGCAGCTATGCGCTCTTCGAGCAGTTCCACGGCAGGCACGAACAAGTCGTCCTCCACGTGGCAGTGTTGTCTGAGGTCTTCCTCGCAGCTGAAGATGTCGATAAGCACGTTGTTGAGCAGTTCGGTAGCGTCGGCAGCATTATAGTACTTTATGATGAGGCTCTTGAGCTCCTGCAGTTTGCCGTTTATGCCCACATGGCTCTTGCTGAACTGCGCAATGCCCGAGATGGGAGCGTTTCCGCCCCGGCTGATGCGTGGGCGGTTGCCCGAAAGCAAACTGTCAACATAGGTGAACACGCGGTTGTTCTCGAAGTCCATGTGGCGCCTCACGTCGTTCATGTATTCGTCGTAGAATTTCAGTATGAGGTATGCCACCTCGTTGGTTTGCGAGCAGTCTATAGCCCCGATTAGCTTGCGGCGTATGTCGGGCAATTGGAAGTCGAGGAAATACCTGTGAGCTTGTTTCAGGTATTCCGTCAGAGCCCTTACGGAGATGCGCTCCGTGTAGAGCGGGGCAACCGAGGCTCCGTTGCGCAGGTAGTTTGCCACTGCCAGGAATGTCGTTACGTCAACACCCGCGTCGGCGCATACTTCGCGCACTGTCTTCTCGCCAAAGCCTAGCGATATGCCAAAGCGGCTCATCATCTGGAGCAGTTGCACGCGGTCGCAGATGACGTCAAACATTCGGTCGGTTTCTTTATACTCCATTTTAGCTTTTCCGTTTTTTCTGTTGTCGCAAAGGTAGTTCTTATTTTTATATAAAAATGATGAAACTTGAAATTAAAGGTAGTTCAAGGCGTCATTTTACCCTAATGCAAGGTGCGTTATCCCCTGAATAGGGTATTTAGGGAGAAGTGTGTGGAGGATACTTTTGCAGCCGAAAAATGAGTGTTTGTCAAAAATGAGTGTTTGTCAATTTAAGCGAAAAAAGAAATCCTTTAACCGAAAAAAACAAAATCAGATGAAGATACGAGTATTCCTCACGGTCATACTTTCCTTGTGCCTCTCGCAGGCAGCTTTCAGCGTTGAGCCTCCCGCCGCCCCCGACACAGCCTATACGAAGTTTCGTGTAGGTAGCTACGGCGAAGTGCTGGCGCAGTTCATGGACTACGGTCTGAACCGCTTCTACGGCGGCGGCAACAAGAGCTACGGCGGCACGGGCACCAAGCGCGAGCACCACAACGCCATTTCCATTCCGCGCTTTGTGCTGGGCGGCGAATACAAGATTACGCCCAAATGGATTCTAGGCGCCGAGATAGAGTTTGAGGCTGGCGGCACGGGGCAGGCTGTGGAGATAGAGGCCACCACGGCAAGCGAGAACGGAGAATATGAAACCGAATTTGGAAAAGGCGGCGAGGTGAATCTCGAACAGTTCCACATCACCTTCCTGGCACATCGTGCCTTCAACATTCGAGCCGGACACCTCGTCCTGCCCGTGGGGCTTACCAACTCACACCACGAACCCCTGAACTACTTCACCGCCGCGCGCCCCGAGGGAGCTACAAAACTGCTCCCATCAACCTGGCACGAGACGGGACTGGAGTTCTTCGGCGAGTTTGGCAAGGGGCTTGCCAAATTCGACTATGAGGCTATGATTACAGCCGGACTCAACCCTAATGGGTTCAACATCTACAACTGGGTGAAAGGTGGCAAGCAGGGACTTTTCGAGACCGATAACTTTACCGCTCCAGCCTACACCGCCAGGCTCAACTGGACTGGTGTGCCTGGGCTGAGGCTCGGCGGCAGCATCTTCTTCAACCCCAACGCAGGAAAAAATGCCGACAAACTGAATACCTACGACGACGTGGGCAGGATAAACGTACTCCTCTATAGCTTCGACGCACAGTATGTGAACCGCTATGTCACAGCCAGGGCAAACTTCCTCACAGGTAACATCACAAACACCGTGGGGCTCACTCAAGCCAACAACGACTACTCCAGCAAATCGCCCTACAGCCGCAAGGGACCGGTGGCAAAACAAGCCATTGACGTCAGTGCCGAGGTAGGGCTCAACGTGAAGTCTTTCTTCCCAGGCTTGAAAAAGTTTCCTGCCCTCTATCCCTTCGTCCACTACAACTACTACAACACGCAGTATCGCGGCGAACCTGGGCTCAGCATGGACAAGCGCTGCGAGGTGACGCTGTGGTCCTTCGGCATAAACTACAGACCACTGCCCATGCTCGTCATCAAAGCCGACTACACCACGCGCCAGATAGGCACCGCCAAGGTCTTCGGCAAAGGAAACTATACCAGCGAGAACGAGTTTCGCATAGCTGTTGCCTACAACCTGTGGTTCACCAAGTAAAAAGATACGACTGAAACATTTTTTAAAAACATACGCACTATGAAAAAGCTTTTGTACCTATCGTTCTTGGCTACCTTCGCCCTCTTCTCTTCCTGCGGCGACGATGATGCCGAAAATCCAGTATTAGTAACCGATTTTGGCAATGCTGCCGACTTGGACTATTCTTCTGCCTACGCAGCTCAGTGGGGCAACTATATGTCGGTGACTTCATCCTTGCTGCTCGAGGATGCCAAGGCACTCTACAAATACTGGAACGACGATAACAACGGAAAGTATGGCGAGCGCTATGCCAACCTTTTCAAAGAGCACAACAACGACACCTACAAATCGGTGTTCGACTGCATCAACGACATCATTGACGGCTGCGAGACTATAGCCGACGAGGTGGGCAATGCAAAGATTGGCGAGCCCTACAACTATTGGAAGTCGGGCGACCACGTGAAGGCTGTATATGCCGTGGAGAGCTGGTATAGCTGGCACTCTCGCGTGGACTATCGCAACAACATCTACTCCATACGCAACGCTTTCTTCGGCTCACTCGACGGCTCCGTCAATGCCAACTCACTCTCAGCCCTCCTGGAAAAGAAAAACCCAGAGCTGAATCAGGAAACAGTGCAGAAGATAAATGCTGCCATCGACGCCATTTGGGCTATCCCGCAGCCCTTCCGCAACAACATTGCAACGACGGAGTCTGCCAGGGCCATCACGGCTTGCACAGAACTTGCAGAGTTGCTGAGCGACGACCTCAAGGCAGAGTTCACCTCAAAAAAATATACAGCTGCTGAGCTCGACCCCATCATTACGCAGTATGTGGATGGAGTAATCCTGCCAACGTATAAGAAACTCATGGAAAAAGTCAGCGTCCTCAACGACGCCGTTCAGGCATTCCGCAAGAACCCCTCCAACAATGGTTTCAAAGCCTGCGCCAACGCATGGCTTGATGCACGCGAGCCATGGGAGCAGAGCGAAGCTTTTCTCTTCGGACCTGTTGCCGATGCAGGCTTAGACCCCAACATGGACTCCTGGCCCCTCGACCAAGACGGTATAGTAGCAATACTGCAGTCGAACGACTGGAAACAGCTCACATGGGGCGGAGAGTATGAAGAACTCGACGAAGAAAATGAAGACAATAGCTCCGACCAGGCAAAGAAAATTGCCAAGGCTCAGAGCCTGCGCGGATTCCACACGCTCGAATACTTCATCTTCAAGAATGGCGAAGTGCGCCGAGTGAACTGATACCTCCCCCTCAGGTTCAAGTGTGATGAATATCTGAGTAACAGATTTTGTCAGGAATGAACAAACCAGAAATGTATAGACACATTATATATATTATACTATCCTTATCCATGCCGCTGCTTTGCGCGTGCAATGACGACGACCAGATAACGGTTTCCGACATAGAAGTGCCTGATGGGTATGCACTCTCGGCAGGCACCTCAACCGTCTTCTACGACTCCAGCATAGCCTACGACAACCCAACGGCTTGGATAAGCGGAGCCTACAGCAACCGCTTCTACAACGGCGACCGCCTCTACGACAACGTAAAGACGAGCAATAACAACGGACACGGCGGCGGCTTAGGACCGGTATATGCAGGTTTTTCGTGCGGCAGTTGCCACAGAAACGCCGGCAGGACTGAGCCCTCGTACTGGAAGGCTCTCAACAACGGCAGCAACATGGCTTCGGGCGAGGATGGCTTCACTTCGATGCTGGTGTATATCACCAGGCGCAACGGAACCTTCTTCCCTGACTATGGCCGCGTTGTCCACGACCAGAGTCTTGTGGCTTACGGCGTGGCAGCCGAGGGCAAGTTGCGCGTGGAACTGCAGAGACAGGCTTTTCAGTTCCCCGATGGCGAAACCTACGAGCTGTGCTATCCCAAGTGGAGTATCACCGACTGGTATAAGGATGCCATAGCTCCCGAGGACTTGTTCTGCACCGTGCGCATACCGTTGCGACACGTAGGCATGGGGCAGATTATGGCTCTCGACCCCTACGAGATAGAGGCTCTGGCACGAAAGAGTAACTATCCCGAATGGGGTATCAGCGGTCGTTGCAACTATATTGTGGAGCGTGGAGTGAGGCGGCTCGGAGTGTCGGGCAACAAAGCCCAGCATGCCGACCTTACCGTGGAACTTGGATTCAGCTCCGACATGGGCATGACCAACAGTCGCTATCCAGAAGAGATATGCGAAGGGCAGTTGCAGATGCACCAGGGGAGCATGATGGGACTTTCCTACGACCAGCTTGATGTGAGCACTGAGGATATGGAGGACGTAGATCTCTATATGCAGAGCCTTGGAGTGCCTGCTCGCCGAAACATCAACGACCCTGATGTCATCGCCGGAGAAAAACTCTTCTTCGAGGCTGGATGCGGATTGTGCCACGTTTCCACGCTTCATACCCGTCCGCGCGGCAGTGTGCTCCTCGCAGGAACCACGCTTCCGTGGCTCGGCGGTCAGACCATACACCCTTATTCCGACTTCCTCATCCACGATATGGGCAGTGAAATTATGGGCGTGGGACTCAACGACAACTAT
>JAFYFI010000006.1 GCA_017543785.1 Alloprevotella sp. | reverse complement strand
GGCCCCACGTTCCGTGCGGAGAACAGCAACACGCCTCGTCACCTGGCAGAGTTCTGGATGATAGAGCCCGAAGTGGCATTCATCGACCTCAACGACCTTATGGACATCGAGGAAGACTTCATCAAATACTGCGTTCGCTGGGCTTTAGACCATTGCATGGACGACCTGGAATTCCTCAACAAGATGATAGACAATGGACTCATTGAGCGCCTTCGCTCCGTCATCGACACGGATTTTGTCCGCCTCGAATACACCGAGGGAATCAACATCCTCGAGGCTGCTGTCAAGAATGGCAAGAAGTTTGAGTTCCCCGTGAGCTGGGGCATGGACCTTGCCAGCGAGCATGAGCGCTATCTCGTAGAGGAGCATTTCAAGAAACCTGTCATCATGACCGGCTATCCCAAAGAGATAAAAGCGTTCTACATGAAGATGAACGAAGACGGCAAGACGGTGCAGGGCACCGATGTGCTCTTCCCCCAGATAGGCGAAATCATAGGCGGCAGCGTGCGCGAAGAAAGCTACGACAAACTCATGGAGCAGATAGAAGAGCGCCACATACCCATGAAGGACATGTGGTGGTATCTCGACACTCGCCGCTTTGGCACATGCCCTCATGGAGGCTTCGGGCTGGGCTTTGAGCGTCTCATGCTCTTCGTTACGGGAATGCAGAACATACGCGACGTCATACCATTCCCACGCACACCTAAGAATGCAGAATTCTAAACAATAAACCAAATCTTTGCGGGTTTTCATGGCGCGAAAAAATTCCGTCATGCAAACCCGCAGTTTTTTTATCCACCCTAGAATCATGAAACAACGCCAATCCAACATTGAGTTGCTCCGCATCTTTGCCATGATGTTTGTGCTGATACTCCATGCCGACTATGCCGTTTTCGGCTATCCCAAGGTAACTGGTGTCACTGCCGCCCCTGCTTTATGGAGCATACGCATTTTCGCCGAACAGTTTGCCATCGGAGCAGTGGACATCTTCGTGCTCATATCAGGTTGGTTTGGCATTAGGAGTTCTCTCAAGGGGGGAACGCTCTACCTGTTCCAAATTTTCTTCACAGCGACACTCATACTCCTTGGAGCATGGATTTGCGGTGGATTCGCACCGATACCTCTGGAGCAGATAGGCTCAGGCTACAAGGGCTTTTGGTTCGTTTGGTCATACCTGGTGCTCTACGTCCTCAGCCCCGTCCTCAATGCTTATGTCGAGGGAGCTTCGCGCCGTCAGTTTGCAGGACTTCTCATAGTGCTTTTCAGTCTGGAGACTCTCGACGTCTTACTGAAATTCTCTAGCGACTTCAACTCGGGCTACTCCGCCATTCATTTCTGCGCCCTCTATCTCCTGGCGCGCTATCTGAAGACATACAATCCACTGGCACATCTCTCGCGCCGCCAACTCCTCGCAGGCTATTTCGCCGTTACGTGCCTTTGCGCCAGCCTGATATTTGCTGCAGCTATGTGGTGGGGAAACCCATGGATAGGGGCGTTGGAACAATACCTGACGGTGTATAACAGTCCCGTGGTAGTACTCGCTTCTGTCTTTATCCTACTTTATTTTAGCCGCCTCAACTTCCAGAACAGCATAGTAAACTGGCTTGCTGCAGGCTCGTTCAACGTATATCTCGTGCATCAGAACATCTTCCTGCGCAACCACTACAAGGATATGGTACGCCACATCGACAGCAACTTCCAACTACCCCTTGTCGTTGTCGTCATGCTAGGCTTCCTTTGCGCCGTATTCCTGGCAAGCGTCATTATGGACCAGCCGCGCCAGTGGATAGCCAACTTTATCAAGAAAAGGTGGTAGGACGCTTCAGATTTTTTCTGTTCAACTGCAAAACTGGGCGAACTACCATTGCTTCCCTTTTATATTTCTTAGCGCCCCGAGTAATATCCGACGTGCCAAAAGGTTAAGAATCTTGACGAAAAAGTAAAAAGTTTTGACACGCGATTTTTGGCAAAAATGAACGCAAAATTGAGGAATTTCTGCGAAGATTTTGACTCTGCGAAAATCCGATAAAGAAATTTTCGGATTACTCAAAGTAATTCTGGAATCCAACAAAGAAATTCTGAAATTCCTCAAAGAAATTTTCACGTTTTTGAGCCAAAAAATCGCAGAAAAGTGGCTCGGATTTTCAAAAATCAAAGGAAAATCCAAGTCTGAATTTCGTATCCGCTTGAAAGTCAGACCTTTCCGCAAATCGCAAAAAACGGGCATTTTTCGGACCAAAATTTTCTGAGAATATTTTCATGCCCGTTTTTCGAGCGCAAAAACGGGGGGTCTGGGATAAAGGATTTGGACAAGGCTGTGTTCCTCTGCT
>JAFYFI010000041.1 GCA_017543785.1 Alloprevotella sp. | reverse complement strand
TTCTTCCGAGTGCCAGTAACTTCGACGTGAGCCAAAGTTACGATTAAGCGAGAGATAAACGAAATAAAAACATTTTTTATTTAGTGAATAGTGAAAAGCCTTGTAAAGGCGACATAGCATAGGCGTGGGTGTAACCCACGTATCATTGGCATTCATTCCCCATGAGCGCCGTAGGTGCGATATAATTTCATATCATGCGGAAAATATGGAATTATGCCGTCCTTCTATGTTGCAAACCAAATAATTGGCTGTCATTTTTGCATTGTTTAACCATTTTTGTCCCGTTTTTGCCTTATTTTGCACTTATACAGGCAAGAAATCCCCTCCAGACACGTTTTCCTCGCATCTGGAAATTGCATAAGCAACAGGAAGCCGGATCAAACTTCTATTAGATGTAGTGAGCCGTAGCCACTCATCAGATTACTTCTTCAGATCTTGCTGTATAATGCCACAACCTTACAGATAGATGTAGTCTTATCGACTCATCAGGGACGACTAGTGGTCATTGTAATATGAGAAGTCTGTCCGACTTATTTTCCTGTTGTTATACATATGTTTTCTATTCCTTTATCGAAGCACATAAGCTTTCTTTGTCTTCATTACGGCATATGCCCTGCTGGCCAGTCGTCTTGCCACCTTGATGATGGCTTTCTGAGGCTTCATGCGCTGGCAGCAGTTGGCGTGGTACGCTCCCAGATCGTAGTCTCTCTGTATGGCTATCCAGCTTGCCTCCACAATCAGCGGACCGAGATGCTTGTTGCCTCTGAAGGTCTTTTCGCCGCTGACTTTCTTCTCGCCTGAGTCGTGGCAGGTGGGAATAAGTCCGAGGAAGGACACGAACTTCCGCTCGTTGGGGAAGCGTGCCGGATTGTTGTCCAGCTCAGTCTGCATCGACATGGAGGTTATCAGGCCGAAGCCCGGTATCGTGGTCAGCAGGTCGTAGTTCTCCTTGTACTTGTCCGATTGGCTCAGCCGACGGATTTCGCGTGTCACTCTCAGAACTGCCTCACGGGTGTTGTCTACCTGGTCGCATAGCAGCATGAGCGTCAGTTTCTCTTCAGAAAGCAGCACAACCTCTTCACGAAGCCATTTCATGAAGTTGCGTGACCAGTGGGTCCCGCTCTTGGCGAAGCGCTCCGGATAGGTGACACCCTGCGTATAGAGCAGGTGCTTCAGACGGTTCTTCTGCCGTGAGAGATCTTTGATGAACCGCTGGCGTAGACGCATCAGGTTCGCGTCGTCCATGAACGATTTGTCCTTGACATAGATGCCCGTGAGCTGTCCGCGCTTTAATGCCCAGGCGATTTTCTCTGAGTCCACGGCATCTGACTTCATCGTCCTCTCCTTGCCTGTAGTGGGGATGTCAGCCGCATTGACCACGATATTCTCAAATCCTTGCTCCGTCAGCGCATAGTGGGCAGAGAAACCGCAGAAGCCAGCCTCGTAGGCCGATTTGAAGTGGGCATCGGGGAATTTCCTGTTCAGTCTGTCAAAGAGCTCCTTTGCATCAGAGTGCTGGGCGAACGAATACTTGCAGCCGGTCTCCGTGAGCGTTGTCACGTGCCAAGTCTTCAGATGTACGTCAATTCCGACGTAAATGTTTTGTCCTTTGAAGGAAATTTTGTACTTTTGCATACTGGTACGGTTTTAATTGTGAATGTATATTGATTGTTTCGCTTACAAAAATACAAACCAATTATCATCGTACCAACTTTTTCCTCTGAAAAACTATGAAAAACACCGA
>JAFYFI010000040.1 GCA_017543785.1 Alloprevotella sp. | reverse complement strand
TATGCCCGTTTTCAGAGTTCAAAAACAGGGGGTCGCGGATAAAGGATTTTTACAATCTCGTCCCTCCTCAGTCCTCGTTCAGGGCTATGCAGTCGTCGTGCAGGGTAATGAGCTGCTGACGGTAGAGCGTGCCCACGGCGCGCTTGAAGGTCTTTTTGCTCACACCGAAGCGTTCGGCGATGGCTTCTGCCGAAGAGTGGTCGGTGAAGGGCAGGGAGCCCTCGCGGCGCAGGGCGTCGAGCAGGTCGTCGGCAAAGTCGCGGAAACGCGTCTTGCCTATCGTGCCGAGCGCCACGTCGAGCTTTCCGTCGGGGCGCACGGTGACCACGCTTCCCGTGAGGCGGTCGCCGGTGTGGGGCTCGCGGAGTATCTGGTTGTCGTAGATCATGCCGCTGCAGGCATTGTCCACTATGACCTTGAAGCCCAGGTCGGTCTTTTGCTGCACGAGGAGCTCCACCTGCTGCCCGCGGTGGTATCTACCAGTGGTAGCGGGCTGCATGAATTTCTCCACCTTTGCCGAAGCCACGATGCGGTTGGTCTCTTCGTCAATGTATATAAATACTATGTAGCTCTGGCCTATCTCCATGGTTTTCTTCTGCTCGCGGAAGGGCACGAAGATGTCTTTCTGGAGCCCCCAGTCGAGGAAGGCGCCATACTCATTGACCCACGCCACGCGCAGGAAGGCAAACTGCCCCACCCTTGCCAGCGGCGTCTCCGTGGTAGCCGTGAGGCGTTCGCTCTGGTCGAGATAGAGAAACACCATGATTTCGTCGCCAGGGCGCATCTGCCGCGTGACGTAGGCATTGGGGAGGAGAATCTCGCCCACCTCGCCACCGTCGAGATATGCCCCGTGGTCGCTGAAGCGCACCAGGCGCAGCGTGTTGTAGTCGCCAAGGAGTATCATTGCTTTACGTCTTGTTCTTTGGGTTCGGTAATAAGCCCGTCTGCCATGTGTATGGTGCGGTCGGTGAGGCTTGCCAGTTCCTCGTCGTGGGTCACGATGACGAAGGTCTGCCCCAGCTCATCGCGCAGACGGAAGAAGAGGTTGTGGAGATCAGCCTTGTTGTGGCTGTCCAGACTGCCCGAAGGCTCGTCGGCAAGCACCACGTCGGGCTTGTTCATCAGCGCCCTCGCCACGGCAACCCTTTGCTGCTCGCCGCCAGAGAGTTCGGCAGGCTTGTGGGCGGCGCGGTCCACGAGTCCCAGGAAGTCGAGAAGTTCCTGAGCCCTCTTCCGGGCAGCATGCTCCGCCGTTCCGCCTATGAGGGCAGGTATCATCACATTCTCCAGAGCCGTAAACTCCGGCAGAAGCTGATGAAACTGGAAGACGAAGCCTATGTGCTCGTTTCTGAACCTGGAGAGAGCCTTGCCGCTGAGGCTCAGAACGTCGGTGCCGCCTATGCGCAACTCGCCAGAGTCGGGACGATAGAGGGTGCCTATTATCTGCAGCAGCGTTGTCTTACCTGCACCGCTTGGACCCACGATGCTGACAATCTCCTTTTCCTCCACACTCAGGTCTATGCCTTTCAAGACTTCAAGCGTGCCGAAGGATTTTCTTATTTTGCTTATTTCTATCATGACGAGTGCAAATTGTTTTTATTCGCCGAGCATCTTAGCTCGAGTCAGCCCGATGCGCGAAGTGCATCGCTGGCTGGCGTGCGAAAATAAGATGCGAGTGCAAATTGTTATGCAAAGATGCAAGTGCAAATTGTTATATTCGCCGAGCATCTTAGCACGAGTCAGCCCGATGCGCGAAGTGCATCGCTGGCTGGCGTGCGAAAATTAAGATGCGAGTGCAAATTTATGCAAAAATGCGGAAAAATTAAGTAAATTTGCAGGCAACCTATGAATAGCTACGTTGACGTCATATTGCCACTGGCACTTCCTCAGGTGCTGACCTACAGGCTTCCGGCTTCGCTCCAAGCCCGTGTGGGCGTGGGTAGCCGCGTTGTGGTGCCGCTCGGCAAGCGTAAGTTCTACTCTGCCATAGTCTCGCGCATCCACTCCGAAGAGCCTCAGGGAGAATACGAGATAAAAGACGTCAGCGACCTCGTCGATGAGAAACCCCTCATAGGGACGGAGCAAATAGACTTTTGGAAATGGATAGCATCCTACTACATGTGCACTCTGGGCGAGGTAATGAAAGCGGCACTGCCTGCCGGGCTGAAGCTGGAGAGCGAGATGCGGCTGCTGCGCGAGGAAGACTTTGACGGCGCCGACGACCTGCCGCCGCGCGAGGCTTACGTCCTTAGCCTGCTCTCTGCCACTGAGCCTAAGACACTGGCTTCGCTGCAGAAGGAGGCTAGCGGAGCTGGAGTGCTGCCTGCCGTGAAGAGGCTCATAGGCTGCGGAGCCCTGCGCGTGGAGGAACACATGGCGCGGCAGTATCGCCCGAGGACAGAGACCCACGTAAGGCTCTGCGAAGACTATTTCGACGCACAGAAACTGAACACTCTGCTCGACTCGCTAAAGAGGTCGCCCAAACAGGAGAATATGCTCCTGCTCTATGCCGAACTCGCTGAGCTGGACGCGGCTTTCACACTGCAGAACTACAAACTCCTGGCTGAGGTGTCCAAGAAAAAACTGCTCCACACAGCTGGCGGCGGAGAGAGCGCCTTGACAGCATTACGCCAGAAAGGCATCCTGGAGACCTATGCCTACGAAACAGGTAGGCTGAAGACGGCAAAGGCAGTGGATGGACTTCCCGAAAGAGAACTCACCGAGGCACAGCACCAAGCCATAGACCGCATCAAGGAAAACCTGAAGGACAAGACCTGCTGCCTGCTCCACGGAGTGACGTCAAGCGGCAAGACCGAGATATACATCCAGCTCATCAAAGAACAGCTGCGCGCCGGGAAACAGGTGCTATACCTCCTCCCCGAAATTGCCCTGACAACGCAAATCATGCAACGCCTGGGGCGTGTGTTTGGAGAGCAGATGGGCGTGTACCACTCAAAGTTTCCCGACAACGAGCGCGTGGAGATATATCAGCGCATGGCTTCGCCCGACAAGGCGTTCGGACTACTCCTGGGTGTGCGCAGCGCACTGTTCCTGCCCTACCACAAACTGGGACTCATCATCATTGACGAAGAACACGAAACCAGCTTCAAGCAGCAAGAGCCGGCTCCGCGCTACAATGCTCGCGACGCTGCCATCGTACTGGCAAAAATGGCTGGGGCAAAAGTTGTGCTGGGCACCGCAACGCCCTCGCTGGAGACCTACCACAACGCTCTGACGGGGAAATATGGCTTTGCTGAGCTCTCTACGCGCTACGGCAACATGCAGCTGCCTGAAATCATAGTGGAGGACATCGGCGAGCTGCGCCGCAAAAAACTCATGCCAACGCCCTTCGCGCCGCGCCTCATCGAGGAGATACGCCTGGCGCTGAGCCGCGGCGAACAAGCCATTCTGTTCCAAAATCGCAGAGGCTACAGCCCGCAACTCTCTTGCTCTAACTGCGGCTGGACACCGCGCTGCAGCCGATGCGACGTGGCACTGACGTTCCATCAGAAAGAGAACAAACTAGTGTGCCACTACTGCGGAGCAACCTATGCCCTGCCGGCACAATGTCCGGAGTGCGGCGAGCACCAACTACGCGACCTGGGCTTTGGCACAGAAAAAATTGAGGCGGCGGTGAAGGCTGTCTTCCCCAGCGCCAAGACTGCACGCCTGGACCTGGACACTACGCGCCAACGCTCCAGCTACGAAAGCATACTCTCCGACTTTGCGGCAGGAAAGACGAACATACTCATAGGCACTCAGATGGTGACCAAAGGACTCGACTTCGGCGGAGTGAGCGTAGTGGGCATACTTTCTGCCGACCAGCTACTTTCCGCTCCCGACTTCAGGGCTTACGAACGGGGCTTCCAACTCATGTCGCAGGTGGCTGGGCGAGCAGGAAGAAAGAAACGCAGAGGCAAGGTGATACTGCAGACTCGACAGCCCGACCTCGAAGTGGTGGAGCAGGTCTGCCGCCACGACTTCAGAGGCTTCTACGAAGACACCATCGCCGAGCGCGAGGCGTTCATGTACCCACCCTTCACGCGCATCATAGAAATTTACCTGAAACATAGGGAAGAGAAAACCGTAACAGCCGCCGCGCAAAGACTGGCGTCAATGCTGCAGCCGCACTTCACGAAGGAGGAACTCCTCGGTCCCGACAAACCCGTCGTCGCATGGGTGCAGCTACAACACATACGCAAGTTCCTCCTGAAAATAGTTCCCTCCATGCCGCCGATGGGCTTGAGGCACACGCTCAACGCCGCCCGCGACATCATCATAGGACAGCCCGACATGAAGGGACTCACCATCACTTTCAACGTTGACCCGCTCTGAGGCTACGCATGCTGCATTTAGCCCTGAAAAAAACTACACCCGCAGCGGCAAGAAGCCACAAACATGCCTCTGAGAAACTTTTCGATTAAGATTATATCTCATTTGGAATTATTTTCCATAACTTTGCATACAGACAAACTCTAAAACATACAGAATATGTTCGACGTAAAACAATGCCTCGCCGACTGCGAGGAGAGAATGGACATGAGCGTGATGCACCTGGAAGACAAACTGGCAACTATCCGCGCCGGAAAAGCCAACGTGCACATCCTCGACGACATCCGCGTTAACTCCTACGGCTCTATGGTGGGCCTCAACGCCGTCAGCTCAGTGACGACACCCGACGCTCGCACCATAGCCATCAAGCCTTGGGACAAATCAATGTTCCGCCCCATCGAGAAAGCCATCATCGACTCTGAAGTAGGCATCATGCCCGAGAACAACGGCGAAATTATCCGACTGGCAATTCCACCTCTTACGGAAGAACGCCGTAAGCTGCTCACAAAGCAATGCGGAAAAGAGGCTGAAGAGGCTAAGGTAGCAGTGCGCAACGCACGCCGCGACGGCATCGACAAACTGAAGAAAGCTGAGAAGGACGGACTCTCAGAGGACAATCGCAAAGATGCCGAAGAGGAACTGCAGAAAATCCACGACAAGAAGATTAAGGAAATAGAGAAAATCCTTGAAGTAAAGAACAAGGAAATCATGACCGTTTAGTAATGACGGGTACGGTAGTCAGAAGTACAGGGAGTTGGTATGACGTACTGACAGATGAGGGACATCGTCTGACGTGCAAGGTCAAGGGAAACTTCCGCCTGCGCGGCATACGCTCTACAAACCCTGTCGCTGTGGGCGACCGCGTGGTAGTGACTGAAGAGAACGAACAGACACCTTATATAAAAGAGGTGCTCGACCGCAGGAACTACATAGTGCGCAAGGCTTCAAACCTGTCGAAGCAAAGCCACATACTGGCAGCCAACATAGACCAGGCTCTGCTCATCGTCACCATAGCACGTCCCGAAACCAACACTACGTTCATCGACCGCTTCCTGGCATGCGCCGAGGCATATAGAGTTCCTGTCGTCATTGTCTTCAACAAGTCCGACGACCTCAGTCCTGAAGAGACGGAAACAAGAGACCGCCTTGCACAACTTTATGGCGAGATAGGCTATACCTGCCTTAGCATCTCGGCGCTGAAAGCTTCGGGGCTGGAGAGTCTGCGCGACATCCTGCACAACAAGACAACGCTGATGGCTGGTAATTCAGGCGTAGGGAAATCTACACTTCTTAACGCTCTCATACCTGGCGTGAACGTGCGCACCGAAGAAATCTCGGAGTCGCACCAGACGGGGATGCACACAACTACGTTCAGCGAAATGTTTGCCCTGCCCGACGGCGGCGGACTGATAGACATTCCCGGCGTGAAAGGCTTCGGAACATTCGACATAGAGCCCGAAGAGGTGAGCCACTATTTCCGAGACATCTTCCGCATAGCAGCTGGCTGCCGCTTCAACAACTGCACTCATACCCACGAGCCTGGCTGCGCCGTGCTGGAGGCTCTGGAAAGCGGAAGCTTGCCCCTGAGCCGCTACCAGTCTTATCTCTCCATGATGGAAGACAAAGACGAAGGAAAATACAGAGCCGCATTCTGAGCAGAGAAAAGACGTCTTCAACTCTCCAAAACCTTTCTCCTTCATTATCGCCCTCAACTTCTTCTACGCCCCCACATCCGAAACTTGAAATACCTATATATATAATGGAACCATTACTTCTCATTTGTATTATTGGCGCAATAGCCTTGTTGCTCTTCGCCATTGAGGCTCTTATCACTCCGGGCTTCGGAGTAGCGGGCATAGGTGCAACGACATGTGTAGTCATTGCCGACGCAATGATTTATTACTATTATGACCATCTGACAGCAACCATAGCACTTATCATCTCTACAATCCTTGTGCTGTTGTTCATCTGGCTGATGACTCGCCCGAAGACTCTCGACCGTATGTCGCTAAAGACTAACATCGACTCCACCAACGCTACTGCCGCCCAGCTTTCCGTAAGACCCGGGCAGGAGGGTGTAGCCCTGACGCGCCTTGCCCTTATAGGCAATGCCGACATTGAAGGACAGACCGTCGAAGTGAAAAGTGCCGGACAGTTTATAGAGGAAGGCACGCCTATCGTTGTTGTAAGCGTGAACGATGCCCTCATCATGGTAAAGCCAAAGGCTTAGGCTTTGTATCTTCACATTATTATTTATGGCTCGGCGAAAACTCTTTTGCGAACTTTGCCCTGCGGCGTATAAAATTTCGCTGCACAAGGAGATTGTGCGTCGCCACATAAAGAATTTTTTTAGCAGCGAACATTTTGCCCGTCAGCATGAGTCTGAGCCTCTGCCCGTCGTGGTGAGCACTCACAGCAACGGACTTATAAAACGAGGTCCGGGCATAAGCTTGACCTTGCAGGAAGGCAAGGCTGAAAACATTCGCCTGGCATGCAGCAAGATAAACGGCATCATAGTGAAACCTGGAGAGACGTTTTCGTTCTGGGGACTAGTGGGGAAGACAACCAAGCGCAACGGTTTCAGCGAAGGGCGCGTCATTCAGAACGGCAAACTCATCGCCGGCGTTGGCGGCGGCTTGTGCAACCTTGCCAACAGCATTCACCGCCTTGTGCTCCACAGCCCGCTCACCGTTACTGAGCTACATCATCACTCCGATGCCCTTGCGCCCGACCCCGAGAGTGGACGCATACCCTATAGTGCCGGAACATCCGTCAATTATAATTTCATAGACTACCGCTTTCGCAATGACACCACGCAGCCCGTGCAGCTACTTGCGTGGTGCGAGGACGAGAGGCTGCATGTAGAGCTGCGCACTACGGAAGCTTTCCCGACGGAGTACAGAATCGTTGAGGAGGACCACCACTTCCACCTGGCAAGCAACGGCAAGTATTACAGACTTTCAAAGATTTATCGCGAGACAATAGAAAAGGCCTCTGGAAAAGTATTATCCAAAGACCTTATATGGGACAATAAGTCGGAAGTGATGTTCGACAGCTCCCTCATTCCGCAGGAACTTATCAGATAGCCGCAAGGGTTCATCAAGTTGTGGCAAGAACTTATCCGACAAGCCGCACTGGCTCATCGAACTGATGCCGGTGGGACAGGCGGAGGCATGTTCATGCGCTGGGAGTTTTTGTAGGAACTGCGTTTGGAGTAGTAAACGACCAGCAGGATGATGCCCAGTATGAATGGCAGTGCGGCAAGTATGAACACGAAGACACTTACAAGTCCGCCAAGCGGAAATCCCAGATATTTCCTTTCAGGCAAGGGAGGTCTCATGTTTAAAGCCTGGTCGTGTATGCTGTCTTTATAGGTCCACGCTTCAGAAGTAAGCCCTTTCCCCAAGGACACTTTCAGCAATGAGTCAAGTCTGCCCATCTCGGCTTTTTCGAGTTCCTCGTCCGATTTCTCCATCAAAAGTTTTACGATGCTATCCTCGTAGGCAGCAAAGCTGGCCTTGTCTTTGTCAGTATAAGCCAGCACAGCGAGCGAGTCGAGCCTGTAAATACTGTTTTGAATAGTATCGTTCAGTTTTTCCCATTCAACCATTTTCATAGATTCCTCGTCTTGCTTGCGAGTCCACTCCTGGTCGTCGTATATCCAGAATGCTATTCCGAAAGCCACCATTATCGCAGCCAGTATGAGTGCGCCCCACCCCGCTGTGAGCAGGCAGCCGCTCGGTTTCTTGGGTTGGTTGTTGTATTGGTTCATGCTATCTGCGTTTTGGTTTCAGGCACACCAGCGGCACCATCATTTCCTCCATGGATATACCTCCGTGCTGGAAAGTGTTGCGGTAGTATTGCACGTAGTAGTTATAGTTGTTGGGATATGCAAAGAAGCGTGAGCCAGTGGCATAGATATAAGTTGTCGAGAGGTTTGGCGAGGGCAGTCCGAAACGTTTCGGGTCGCGCATCTCGAACACTTCTTTCAGGTTGTAGCTAAGGCTCTTGCCCAGCTTGTAGCGTAGGTTTGTATTTACGTTTTTATCCCCCACGACTTTCGAAGGTTCGTAGCAGCGTATGGAACCGTGGTCGGTAGTGATGATTATCTCGTAATCCATCTCTGCGAGTTTTGCGAAGAGGTCCTTCACTGCAGTATGGCGGAACCATGAGAGAGTGATGCTTCTGTAGGCAGCCTCGTCGCCGGCAAGCTCGCGCACCATGCGGCTCTCTGTGCGTGCATGGCTCAGGATGTCTATGAAGTTGATGACGAGAACGTTGAAGGGTGTGTTTTCAAGGCTGTGCAGCTGTGGCAAGAGTTTGTCGATTTGTGCCGAGTCGTTAATCTTGTGGTAGGTGAAAGCCTCGCGCCGGCGGTAGCGTTCCATCTGGTGGCGTATGAGTGCCTCTTCGTTGAGGTTTTTGCCTTCGTCTTCTTCCTCTTCCACCCACAGTTCCGGATACATCTCCTTTATCCTCAGCGGCATCAGTCCTGAGAAGATGGCATTTCTTGCGTACTGCGTGGCTGTGGGGAGTATGCTGAAGTAGAGGTCTTCCTCCATGTCGAAGGAGTCGGAGAGTTCTCGCGAGAGCATGCGCCACTGGTCGAATCTGAAGTTGTCGAGCACGAGCAGGAATACTTTCTTCCCTTCCGAAAGCCTTGGAAATATCTGCGTCTTGAATATGTCGGGCGACATCACTAAGCCGTCGCGTCGTTCGGCGAGCCACCTCTCATAGTTGCGGCGCACGTATTTGGCAAAAGCCAGGTTGGCCTCTTCCTTCTGCGAGCGCAGCATTTCGTTCATGGCTCCGTCGGTCTCGGCAAGCTGCAGTTCCCAATAGACGAGTTTCTTATACAGTTCCTTCCACTGTTCGGGTGTTGACGACTCGTCGGTCTGTGCAGCTATCTGGATGAACTCCTGCCGATAGTTGGTCTGTGTTACCTCCGACACTATCTCGCGCTGATGTATGTTTTTCTTTAGCGTGAGGAGTATCTGCTTGGGGTTGACGGGCTTGAGCAGATAGTCGGCGATTTGCGAGCCTATAGCCTGGTCCATGAGGTCTTCGGCTTCGTTCTTGGTCACCATGACGACAGGCACGTTCGGCTGCACTTCCTTGATAGCCGCAAGCGTCTCCAGCCCTGAGAGTCCGGGCATGTTCTCGTCAAGGAGTATCAGGTCGAAACTGTTTTCCTTGCAAATGTCGATGGCGTCTGTTCCGTTGGAGCAGATTGTCACGTCGTATCCTTTCTGACGCAGGAAAATGATGTGAACGGAGAGCAGGTCGATTTCGTCATCAACCCAGAGGAGACGTCCGTTTGTCATGTGGGTTTTTGTTTTGGGGATATTCTAAAAAAACTACGGGTAGGCAAGTTGCATCGGCTTCTTGCCTACCCGTTTCTGCTTTTAGGGCTCT
>JAFYFI010000039.1 GCA_017543785.1 Alloprevotella sp. | reverse complement strand
GTTCTTGTTGATGAGGATGTTCATCGTCTTGTAGGCCACATAGGGTTTCGATGCGTAGAAGACGCCCTTGTAGGTGCCGTATTCGCCCCAGCTGTTCTTCACCATGAAGTATTCCTTTCCGTCCTGGTCCTTGGCAAGTCCGTAGATGACCATGCCGTGGTCGTCCGTCGTCTCCCAGTTGTCGTAGCCGCGCTGGCGCATCTCCTGGGTGATGACGGCTTCGTCCTTCGAGTCGGCAACCTTCACTTCCTTGCCGTTCGTGCCAGTCCAGCGTGCAGCGTCGCTGCCGCTCATGTCGTTCTTATACTGCTTGGCAGGTACTGTAGCGATGCCGTTGCGCGAAAATCCTTTCTCACTCACGTCGGCACCCCATGCAAAGCAATAGCCGTTGCGCACGGCGGTCTCCATCACCTCCATGAACTCGTCGAGCGGGAGGTTGTAGCTGCTGGCCCATCGCCAGTTGTCCTGAATCTCAAGGATGAACTTGTCGTAGAAAGGCTGGTGTGTGTAGCTGGTGAGGCTCACGTAGTCGTCGAGGTTGAGTCCGAGGGCATCGCAGAAGGAGAACGGAGTGTAGGTCTTGCCTTCATACTGGAAAGTTGTGGGATATTCGCCAAAGTATCCAGCCAGGATGTTGGCAAAGTCGCGTTTCCATGTGAGGGGTATCTTCTTGTTCTTGCTCTTGGCAATAGCTTCCACGAAGGAATTCTGAATGGGGTCGAACTCCTGGAAGTTGAAGAGGCTGTCGCCGTAGAGGCTGCCGGGGAAAGGCATTGTCCCCTCGGGCACTATGCCGTAGTTCTTCAGACAGTATAGCACGTCGTAGAACGAGCCGCCGTTGCTGTAGCTCACGTCGCCGTGGGTTCTCACGGCCTTGTCGGCGCGGTCCATATATGTATGTTCCACCACGAAGCTTTCGCACAGGTCGAGCTTGCCCTTGCCAGCGCGCAGGGCCTCAGCCTCGAAGAAAGCCAGGCCGCTGTAGCTCCAGCATGTGCCGCTACGGTGTTGGTCTTTGATGCTTGTTACGGGGATTTCTTTCACTACGGTAAATTTCACCGTATCGTTTTGCGCCGAGGCAGTGATAGCCAGAGCGGCAATTGCGGTAAAGAGGATTTTTTTCATTCCAGTTTGGTTTTTTTATTCTTTTAAAATTATATGGATAATCTTGTTTTCTACCTTATCTGTCAGGGCTTGAGCCGATGGCTTTGACGTAGCCGCTCTTGAAGGGCCATTGGCTCAGGTATTTGTCCACACTGCGATCGGGCACGTAGAGGATGCATCCAGTGGCTATTCCGCTAAAAGCATTGTTACCGAGCGTGGGCGGTGTGGTGTTGAGGCAGGTAATCTTTTTTAAATTTACACAATCACCAAATGCCATACCTCCGAGATTTGTGACAGAACTTGGTAGTTCAATGTTAGTTATGCCTGTGCAGTAATAAAAGGCCCAACTATCAATGCTTGTAACACTGGTAGGAATCTTGATATCCTTAAGGTTTTCAACTCTAAGGAAAGCAGCATTGCCAATGGTTTTAATTCCATCAGGGATGACGGTGTTCTGACAGCCTCTGATGAGGGTATTGCTCTTGGTCTCTATGAGAGCATTGCAATTCTGGCGAGAGTCATATACTGCGTTGCCTGTCTCAACAGCAATGGTTTCTAAATTGAAGCATCTTTCAAAAGAACCTTGGCCGATTTTCTCCACTCCTTTAGGAATCGTAATAGACTTTAGCTTTACACAAAAAAAGCAGGAATGTTCCCCTATGCGTTTGAGGGAGGATGGAAGAATAAGGTATTCAAGTACGTCGTTTAAATTCCATATTTCATCTATGTAGAAACCGAAAGCATTGTCGGCAATGGCGGTCACGGCGTAGCGCTTTCCGTCGATGTTCACGGCTTCGGGAATTGTAGTACCTTTAAACGTTTCTGGAAAGACGGGGTTTACCACTTCCACTTCGCGGTTCTGTTCGTTGATGATGCGGTAGAGCAAAGTGTTGTCGTGGTACATTCCGTCCTCGGTGGGCAAGAGTTGCTGCAATCCAGCCAGAGGGTCGGTCACAGGAGTTTCGTCATCGTCGTCACTGCCGCAGGCGGCAAAGGTGAATGTCATGAGCAGCATGGCTGCCAGCATCCATTTGGTCATAAGGGTTTTCATTGTTTTAGTCTTATTTGTGGTTATTGATTATAGAACATACCTATTTGCGGTCGGCAAGGAAAGCCTCCACGTCATCTGCCCTGTAGGGAATACGCTTTTCGCCCAGGAAGCGGCAGCCGTCCTTTGTGACGAGCACGTCGTCCTCAATGCGTATGCCGCCAAAGTCCTTGTAGGCCTCTATCTTGTCGAAGCAGAGGAACTCGGCGTTGGTGCCTTCGCGGCGCCATAGGTCGATGAGCTGCGGTATGAAGTAGATGCCAGGCTCGTCGGTCACTACGAAGCCCTCTTCCAGACGGCGTCCCATGCGCAGGGCGTTAGTGCCAAACTGCTCCAGGTTGGGGCGCGTCTCCTCGTCGAAGCCCAC
>JAFYFI010000038.1 GCA_017543785.1 Alloprevotella sp. | reverse complement strand
TTTCATCTTTATGCGTATATAATATTATTGTCTTTTTATAATTATTGTATGTTCTCCTTCTGCCCCGGTACTTCATTCCACGAAGATGATTCGCTGCTCCAGACAGCTATGATGAAGAATACTTTTCCCAGGGCTGCTTCAACAGGGAAACGCCGAGGGTTTTGCAGTAACTGATGCAGCAATGATTTCAGCTTCAGTTTTCATGGTTCTTATAGTTCATGCTCTAATGATATCAGGTTTTATTTTCATGACTCTGTCAGTTCTATATCCCTCTCTCTGCCCAGTCGCTGCGGTCGAGGTTGCGGTAGCCTATGGCTTCGGCTATGTGGCTGCTTTCTATTCTCTCCGAGGCGGCGAGGTCGGCTATGGTGCGGGCTACCTTGAGGATGCGGTTGTAGGAGCGGGCGCTGAGTCCTCGAGTCTGCATCACTACGCGGAGCATTGAGAGGCTTTCTGCGTCGAGCTGTGCATACTCCTGCAGCATCTTGTCGGTCATCTGCGCGTTGCAGTGTATGCCTGGGAAGTTTTTATAGCGTTGTTGCTGAATCTCTCTGGCGCGGACTACTCTTTTGCGTATCTCAGCACTCGTCTCTCCGCGCGGGGCGTTCTGCAACTCTGAGAGAGGCACAGGAGTGAGTTCCAGCTGCATGTCGATGCGGTCGAGAAGCGGACCACTTATCTTGCTCATGTAGCGCTGAATTTGCCCAGGGGTGCAGTGGCATTCATGCGTAGGGTCGCCGTAGTATCCGCAGGGACATGGGTTCATGGCTGCCACAAGCATGAAGGAGCAGGGCAGTGTGGCGTTGTATTTTGCGCGGCTTATGGTGATTTGTCTGTCCTCCAGCGGCTGTCGCATCGTTTCGAGAGCTGCGCGAGAATATTCTGGCAGTTCGTCGAGGAATAGTACACCGTTGTGCGCCAGACTTATTTCGCCCGGCTGCAGGTTTGTGCCGCCGCCGATGAGAGCCACGTCGGAGATGGTATGGTGCGGACTGCGGAAGGGCCGCTGGGCTATGAGAGAGGAGTTGCGCCCCATCTTGCCGGCTATGGAGTAAATCTGCGTCGTCTCGAGCGACTCGGCGAGTGTCAGCGGTGGCAGTATGCCCGGCAGACGCTTTGCCATCATGCTCTTGCCACAACCCGGCGAGCCTACCATTATGAGGTTGTGCCCTCCTGCCGCAGCCACTTCGAAAGCTCGCTTTGCCAGCTCTTGCCCTTTCACTTCCGAGAAGTCGGGCTGTTCTTCGGTTTGCGCGGCATAGAAGTCCTTGCGTGTGTCGCTAATGGTTTGTTCCAGTTGTATCTGTCCGTTCAGATGGTCCACCAGTTGTATCAGAGTGGAGACGCCGAACACTTTCAGATTGTTCACTACGCTAGCCTCGCGCACATTGTCCTCGGGCACAAAGAGGCTGTCGAAGCCCAGTCGGCGCGCCTCGATGGCTATGGGCAGCGCTCCGCGTACGGGGCGCACCGTTCCGTCGAGACCCAGCTCGCCTACGAACATGTATTTGCTTAGGTCTTCCGGCTTGATGAGTTTTGCACATTTCAGCAAGGCTACCGCAAGTGGCAAGTCGAGTCCTGAGCCTTCCTTGCGTATGTCGGCAGGGGCGAAGTTTGCCGTTATGTTCATGCGCGGCAGTCGCAGGCTAGAGTTTGCCACGGCGCTCTGCACGCGTTGTCGGCTCTCGCGCACGGCATTGTCGGGCAGTCCTACCATCATAAAGAGCGTTTCGCCGCTGACGTTGTTGCCCACGAAGTTTGCATTGACTTCCACCTTTATGGCAAGAGCCTTCAGTCCGTTGAGCGTAGCGCTGTTTATCTGTGAAAACATTTTTAGGATTTATTGTTTTACGTTTCAGAGCACCTACTATTTCAGCAGTCGTGCTATGGTGTTCTCCAGTTCTGTTTTTTTCAGGTCGCGTGCCACGATGCGTCCGTCTTTATCTACGAGCAGATTTCCCGGAACGTAGTGCACTCCCAGTCGTTGAGCCAGTGGAGACGAAAATCCGTTGCCGTCGCAGATGGCAGTTACGCGCAGGGTGTCGGACTTTGTGAAGTCGGTAAAGGATTTTTTGTTCATGTCCATCGACAGCACTATCTGTCCCAGCCTGTCGCCGTGGGCTCTTGCCAGTCGGTTTGTCTCGCGCAGGGCTTCGCGGCTCTCCGAAGTCCAGCTCGCCAGGAAGGTAATGAGCAGCGGCTTGGTGCCTGCAAAGTCTTTCTTGCCTATTGTGCGTCCGTCGGTGGTCTCTGCGGAGAAGTCGGGCAGTTCTCGCCCTGTAGAGTTCTCCAAGACAGGCCTGAGGTGGCGGTCGAGAGCCTCGAGGCTATGGTTCTTAGGTTGTTTTTCCCTCATCAGCTGCAGCAGTTGCAGTGACTCGTTGGCATGGGGGCTCTTGGCGTAGGCAAAGTACTGCATGAATACTGCCAGGGCGTCCAGGCTGCCGGCATTGTCGCGTATGTATTGCTGAGCAGCCAGCAGGGCGTTGCTTTCGGGCAGTTTTATGTTTTTCAGTCTAAACTCGGTCAGGCGTTTGTTTTCCTCGGTGCCGCTTATGTCGGCTTCGTCGAGGTGCGAGGCGTCGGCTTCTATGCGTATGGTCTTGCCGGGTTCAGCAATGATGTACGAGCGCAGGAAGTTAGGATAGAGCAGTGCGAGCACTTCTGCCTCCTCTATCTCTTTGTCGAAGCTGAAACTACCTCCGTCAATGCGTATGGTGTCCAGCCCTTCAAACTTTCCCTCGGGGTTATAGACATAGAATTCAGCTTTGTCCAGATGATGAAATTTGCCAGTTATTCTGACGCGGTTTTTCGACGGGCCGCAGGCTGAGAGCAGCGTGAGCACGAGCATGGCTGCGCAGCAGAGTAGGATTTGCCTAGAGGCGTTTCTTGGGTTGTGAGTCATGTATATATTATATATATAATGTATTCGACATTCTGTACTTTTCTGTGCGCCGGGTGTTCAGTCCTCGACTATTTCCATGAACTCCTGCGCACTTTGGTATTTGCTCAGTTCCATGTCGCGCCGCGCCCGCAGTTTGATGCTCTTGTCCAGTCTGACGGCGCTCCTCAGATTTGAGAAAACATATTCCGCCTGCGCTGTCCTTGCAGCAATGACGGCGCGCAGGTAGAACGTTTCAGCGTTGGGGTTTGCCACTCTGCTCAGAGTCTCGGCTGCCTTGAGGTAGTCTTTGTTGAGCAGTTGTGCCAGTGCTGCCGTGTTCGAGTGTGTCTCTGCCAGGAGTTTTGCCGCTTCGGGGTATTCTCCCTTTGCTATGTGCCACGTGCCGAGCACCTGCATGTAGCTCTTTGCCTCGGTAGCTTTTGCGAGGCATCTCTCCACCTCGTCCGTCAGCTTTTCGCCCTTTTTCCCTGCCATGCCGTCGAGCATCAGCATCAGGGCTTTGTTGGCATTAGGCTCAGCCGCCTCGGGCGCTTTCTGGAGAGCCTCGTCCAGGTAGATGCGTGCCAAGTCCATATCGCCTTTCTGCCACGACATGACGAAGAGATTGTTGTATGCGCGGTAGTCGTCGGGATACTGCGTGGCAGCGGCAACGTAGAGCCCCTCGCGCTCGTTGAAGCCCTTGCATTGAGCCGCCCGGCTGAGCATTTCGTCGGCGCTGAGTGGTGCGGAGTTGTTTCCTTGCCCGGCAGCCTGAGTCGTTTGGTCCTTCAGGTTGTCCTCTGCCCATGCAGCAGCCTCGGTGCCAATGGTCTCTCTGAGGCGTGTGGCTGTGGCCAGCACTCCGGAGCTCAGTTTCACGTCGGGCAGGTACTGCTGCTTGCCGCCCACCTTTGCCGCAAAGCGCATCAGCACCTCGCCCTGTTCCATCTCGGGCACCCAGGGCTCGAAGGTGCCGCGCAGGTTGAAGCTCCCGCCTACGATGTAGGAAATCTGCTTAGCCTTGCCCACTACGTTTTCGCCTTTGAACGAGGCGCCCTTTGCCGTAGTCTCGCCGCCGTCGTAGCGCAGCACGGGGATGAGGCTTATCTCAGCATTTTTTTTGAAGAATTTTTCAGGAAAGCGTCCGTTCACCGCAAATGCCACCTTTCCGCCTTTCGCCTCGAGGGGCTGTGGCGTCAGGGTGAAGTCGTCGGACGAGAGAGTGCCAAGTTTGCTGCCGCACGATGACAGAACTATGCAGAGAGCGGCAAGTGCCAGAAAATGTTTAGCCATGGTCTTTAAGCAAATGTTTATAGCGCGAAGATAAAGAAAGTATTTCGCAGAGCAAAACGCCGTGTTACAAGAATAAGGAAATCAGATTTCTTCCCTACTTAGAAAGTTTCAGCCGATAGACTTTCAAAAAGAAAGTATTACTTTTGGCGCGATTTAAAAGGTTTGGATATGAGATTCTTATATACATCTTTATCTTTTCTGCTGGCTGTGGCAGGCATGGCGCAGTCGCTCAGCGGCGACACGCTGAAGCACGCCCGGCAGGAGGCTTCCTTTTCTGCCGCCGTGGTGACGGCAACGCGCGAGGCTGGCGTGAGCGGTCGCAATGTGCCTCAGACGGTCAACGTCGTAGGGCGCGACAAACTCACGGAGACTTTCCGCAGCAGCGTTCTTCCCACCCTCGCCGAGCAGGTTCCCGGACTTTTCCTCACAGCAGGAAACATCCTGGGCTATGGAGTGAACACCGGCATGGGCACTATGAAGGTGCGCGGCGTGGGCGGCATGGCTTCGCTGCTGGTCATGGTTGACGGTCAGCCGCAGTATGCCGGACTGATGGGGCACCCCATTGCCGACAGCTATCAGACGCTCCTTGCCGAGAGGGTAGAGGTGGTCAGCGGACCGTCGTCCATGCTCTACGGCTCCAATGCCATGGGCGGCGTGGTGAACATAGTGACGCGCCAAGCCCTACGCGACGGCTGGCACGGCAATTTCCTTGCCAAGGCTGGCTCCTACGGCACTGCCGAGACCAGCTTCGACGTGCAGATGCACAGGCAGAAGTTCTCTGCCACAGCGGGCTACAACTTTGGAGGCACCGACGGGGTGCGCACAAACTCTGCCTTTCAGCAACATTCGGGCTTCCTGAAGCTGGGCTACGACATCTCGCGCCACTGGGCTGCTGCCCTCGACGGCAGCCTGACCTACTTCAAGGCTTCCAACCCCGGAACCATAGACGAGCCTCTGCTCGACAACGACCAAGAGATAACGCGCTACCTCGGCTCGCTCAGCCTGGACAACCGCTACGACAAAGCCGACGGCTCGCTGAGGCTATACTACAACGGAGGCCACCACCACATCAACGACGGCTACAGTCCCGGCGGCACTCCGCGCCCTGTGCGCTATGTCCACAACGACTATGTGGCTGGCGTCTCGGCATACGAAACGCTGCGCCTCTTCTCGGGCAACCACCTCACGCTGGGCTTCGACTACAAGCACTTCGGCGGAGAGGCATACAACCGCAACGTGCTGACGCGCGAACACATAGCTCTCAACAAGACCGAGGGCACATCCTTCCGCGAAGACGAGCTGGCAGGCTATGCCGACCTTCGTCAGGACCTGGGTAGCTACGTGACGCTGGAGGCTGGGCTACGCTTCGACTGGCACAGCCGCGCCGGCAGCGAATGGGTGCCTCAGGGCAGCCTGACCTTCCACCTGCCCACCCGCGGAGAGCTGCGCATGCTGGTGAGCAAGGGTTTTCGCAACCCCACGCTGCGCGAGCTCTACATGTTTCCGCCGCAGAACCCACGCCTGGAGCCCGAGCGCCTGATGAACTATGAGGTGTCGCTGCGCCAGCCGCTGATGGAGGGCAGGATGCACCTCGGTGCAAACCTCTTCTACCTCAAGGCTGAGAATCTCATCACTACGACGCGCATTGGCGGAAAGCCTCAAAACGTGAACACGGGGCAGACGGAGAACTGCGGAGTAGAACTCCTCTTCGACGTTCAGCCCGTCAGGGGGCTCCGCCTGGATGCCAACTATGCCTACCTCCACACTACGCGCCTGCTCGAGGCTGCTCCCAAGCATAAGCTCTACGTCGGTGCGCGCTACGACTACAAATGCTTCGGTGTCAGTACCAGCGTGCAGTATGTTGCAGGCTTGCATCCCAGCCTCGACGCCGCCGACGGCAAGCAGAACTTCGTCCTCTGGAACGCCACGCTGAGCTATCGCCCCCTGCGCTGGCTCACGGTGTTTGCCCAGGGCGAGAACCTGCTGGCACAGCGCTACGAGATAGTTGCCGGCTACCCCATGCCGCGTGCCACCTTCCAGGGCGGAGTGAAGATATCCCTGTAGAGACGAGCCCCCACAAACCTATGAACTTGAAAAATCCATAAACCAAAAATATATCTATGATGAAAAAAGCATTTATGATTGTTGCTGCCGCGCTCTTTGCCACGGCAGGCATGGCTCAGAGCCGCGTATTCATGATACGCGACATCAGCCCAGAGAATTTGGTGAAAATCTATCATGCCCTCGGTGTGAAAGCCGACGGACGTGTGGCAGTGAAAATCTCTACAGGCGAGGGAGGCAACAAGCACTACCTGAAGCCCGAACTGATAGGGCAGCTCGTCGACGAGGTCAACGGCACCATAGTAGAGTGCTGCACTGCCTATGGCGGCACGCGCCAAGACCCCAAGAAACACTGGCAGACCATCGAGGAGCACGGCTTCGCACAGCGCTTTGCCGTTGACCTCATGGATGAGTTCGGCGAGATACGCATCCCCGTGCAGGACCGCAAGCACCTCAAGTACGACATCGTGGGAGAGCATCTTGCAAACTACGACTTCATGATAAACCTTGCCCACTTCAAGGGGCACGCCATGGGCGGCTTCGGCGGTGTGCTGAAGAATGCAAGCATCGGCGTGGCAAGTACCGGCGGCAAGGCATACATCCACTCTGTTGGCGTCACCGACGACCCCGTGGAATGCTGGAAACACACCAACGACCAGGACGGCTTCCTCGAGTCGATGGCTGCTGCGGCTCAGGCTGTGCACAACTATTTCCGCCCGGGGCGCATCATCTACATCGACGTGATGAACAACCTCAGCGTGGACTGCGACTGCGACGGCTCACCCGACGAGCCTCAGCTGAAGGACATGGGCATCCTGGCATCCAACGATCCCGTGGCTCTCGACAAGGCTTGCACCGACCTCGTGTTCAACCATAAAGCCACCGAGGGCGACGACGAGAAACCGCTCATCGAGCGCATCAACCGCCAGCACGGGCTCCACATCCTTGAATATGCCGAGAGCATAGGCCTGGGCTCCACGAAGTACAAACTCATTGAGCTGAAATAACCATAGCCGCAAGGCTGCAGGAAGAGAAACGACCGCCGGGGTGTTGAAGCCTCGGCGGTCGTTTCTCTTCTTTTACGGCACGCAAAAAGATAATGGTCTCTTAGAGCTTGGATGTACGGAGAAAGGTAAAGAAAATTGACGAAAAAGTAAAAAGTTTTGACACGCGATTTTCTTCAAAATAGAACGCAGATTTGAGGAATTTCTGCAAAGATTTTGACTCCGCGAAAATCCAATAAGGAAATTTCCAGATTACTCAAAGTAATTCCGGAATCCAACAAAGAAATTCTGAAATTCCTCAAAGAAATTTTCATGTTTTTGGGACCAAAAATCGCAGAAAAGTGGCTCGGATTTTCAAAAATCAAACGAAAATCCGAGCCAAATTTTTGTATCGATTTGAAAGTCAGCCGCTTCCGCAAAATGCAAAAAACGGGCATTTTTCGGACCAAAATTTTCGGAGATGATTCTTATGCCCGTTTTTTGAGCTCAAAAACAGGGGGTCTGGGATAAAGGATTTTGACAGAGGCGGGATTCTGCGTTCTGAGCGTCTATCCGCTGCAGGGCTGCTATCAGGGGGCAGTCGTCATGTTATATATATGGTCGGCAAAGACGGCATCGTGCAGCCCGAGACCTATGTTGTAGCAGAGGATGCGCTCCGCGTCGTCCGCCCTGCCCTGCGCCTCGCCGCGCAGCACGCGGCTGAGTTCCTCGAAACGGCGGAAGCGGTCGAAATACTTGAAACCGCAGATGTGTCCCTTGTCGTCGCCAAAGACGCGGTCGAAGAACAGGTCGCAGTTCTGAAAGCCTCGAGTGTGGACGGGAATCACCAGCACCCCTTGGCGGAAGAGGCTGTCGTCGGGGCAGATGATGCCTTCGGCTGCCGTGATGCACGAGATAAGCACATCGGCGCCAGCCACGAGTTGGTCGGTGCCGTCGATGACTTCAGCCGTCACTCCGGGTCTTTCCGTCAGTACCCGTGCAAAGCGCTCCGCCTGGTCTTTGTAGCGCAGCAGCCGGAAGTGTGTAGGCTCGTGGCGCTCGGCTATGATGCAGTGCGCCGTGGCAAGGGCTGTGTTGCCAAGCCCCATGATGGAGTAGGTGGAGTTGCCGCTTTTCTGGAACATCCTTGCCGAGAGCGCCGCCACAGCCCCAGTGCGCATGGAGGTTATCCAGTCGCCGTCCATCAGGGCGAGGAGTTCGCCCGTCTGGCTGTCGTAGAGCAGTATGTGGGCTCTGAGGGCGGGGTGCTGCCCCTCTATCCTGCTGACCACCTTGACGGCAAAGCGGTGAATGGAGCTTGGGAGCATGCAGGGCATGGTGTTGAAGAAGTCGCTGCCCTGTGGGTGGAGGCTTATCTTAGGCGGTAGCTGGGCGTCGTACTTCATGCGGAACGACTCTTCAATCCACTGCATGCAAGTCGTTTCGTCGATGTGTAGTGCCAGGATGTCATCCTTGCTTATGGTCTTCATGGCTCAGAGTATGGAGTGCCTCGACGAGGCGGTCGTTGTCTTGTTGGTTGCGTACGGAGATGCGCACGTAGTTCTTGCCTTCCAGTCCGTGCTTCGTGTCGCAGTCTTTGATGAGAATGTCGAACCTGCGCAGCAGAGTCTCTGTCAGCGTGTGGGAAGTGTAGGGAGGCATGACGCGGCAGAGGAAGTAGTTGGCCTGCGAGGGGAACACCTGCAGCAGAGGGCAGTCTGCCAGCGACTGCATGAAGCGGGTGCGCTCGGCGGCAAACTTGCGGCATGCGACGGCATAGTCGGCTTCGTATTTTCCGAAAATCTGCATGTAGAACTCGGCAAAGCTGTTGATGTTCCATATAGAGACATTGCGGCGCACGTAGTGGATGAGGTCATCGTTGGCAGATGCCAGTATGCCCAGGCGCAGCCCCGGCACGCCGTAGCTCTTGCTGATGCTCTTCACCACTGCCATGCTGGGATATCTGCACAGGATGTCGTCGCTCAGGAGCGAGTTGTTCTCGAAGTCGTCGGAGAAATCTACGAACGACTCATCGACCACGAGGCGGACGCCTTTCAGATGTGCCCATTCTGCCAGCCTGAGCACGTCGGCTTTGGGGATGAAGTTGCCCGAGGGGTTGTCGGGATTGATGAGAAGGAGCGTGGCGACGGAGTTTTTGGAGAAGAACTCCATCATGTCGTCGGCAGAGTAGCGCAGGGCGTCGTTGTCGGGCTGGAAGCTCACCACGCGATACTGCGGCATGCGGTTGGGATACTCCTCGAAGGTGGGGCGCACTATGCCGAGCCTGCCCGTCTCGCATTCCACGAGGATTTTTATGAGTTCGGCGGCGCCGTTGCCCGGCACGATGTAGTTCTGCGATATGCCGAAGTACTTGGCGGCGAGCAGCGAGTTGACATACATGCCCGAGGGATACTCGGTGAGCAGCGTGTCGAAGTTGGCGCGCATCTCGTCCTTCATGCGCGGCGTGGGGAAGTAGGGGTTCACCAGGTAGCAGAAGTCTGCCATGTGAGGAAAGCGCCAGTGGCCGCCGTAGCGCCGCATGTATTTGTGGAGCATCTGGTCCTCGGGGGCAAAGATGGTCTCGGCTATGTCGAGGTCCTGCACGTCGTCTATCTCATACCACTTGCAGCCGTCGGCAGGCAGTGCCTGCAGGTCGTTGGAGTTGAGCAGCGTGATGACGCGCAGCACCTGCTCGTAGTACTCGTTGTTGCCCAGGGCGGAGCAATAGGCTTCGAGGAAGGGCACATACTTCTGGCGGCTGAAGTCCTTGGAGAACTTGTATATGTTGCAGGTCTTCCAGTACTGCGCTACGTCGGCATAGCGGAAAGCCTTTTTCGGCACGAAGTTCAGAATGTTGCCCTCAGCGTCTATCTTCACCATGGTGCCGTCCATCCAAGTCTCGTACTTGTCCACGAGTGCCAGGTTGGGACGCGGGTCGGAGAGGATGCGCTGCAACATGCTCTGCTCGAAGACGAGGTCGCTCTCCAGGAGCAGCGTGTCGTCCTGGCAGAGGTGGTCCTTTGCCAGAGCCAGGGAGTAGATGTTGTTGGTCTTGTCGAAAATGGGGTTTTCCACGAAGACTATCTCCAGACGGTCGTCGTAGCGGTTTCCGATGTGGCTGATGAGGTTCTCACGCTTGTAGCCCACAACGATGATGACGCGCTTGATGCCTGCCTCGATGAGATGGCTGAGCATGCGGTCGATGATGCGAGTGCCGTTCACGGGCAGCATACACTTCGTGTTGTCCTGAGTGAGACGTCCCAGTCGGCGTCCCATTCCCGCGGCTAAAATTATGGCTTGCATGGAGGATATGGAGTTTTTCTGTTTTTTTATTCGTTGAGGAAATGGCGCAGCTGCTTCATGCAGTCGCTGAAAGAAACCTTCATGAGCGACTGCCGTCGGAAGCCCTTTGAGGGTGTGGGCTCGGCAGCGGTGAAAGCTTCCTTCATCACCTCGGCAAAGTCCTCGCTGCTGGAGGGGTTGAAGGTTCTGCCGTTGTCCTTGTCGATGAGGCTGCGTGCTCCGGCGCGCTCGCTGACGAGAGCCTTGCAACCACAGAGGAGTGCCTCGTTGACAACGGCACCGAACGCCTCTTTGCGGCTTGGTAGGACGAGGAACGAGGCTGTGAGATACCACGCCATGAGGTCGTCGCCGCTATAGGCTCCGGCAAAGATGGTCTGACGGGCTATCCCCAACTCTTCTGCCAGCCCACGCAGGTTGTCCTCTTCCTCGCCGCTGCCCACGATGACCAGCCTCAGTTCTTCGCCGCAGGCATGTGACTCTGCCTGCTCGGCAAAGCGCCTGAGCAGCAGGTGGATGTTCTTCAGACCTATGAGCCTGCCTACGTAGAGCGCTACGCGGCAGCCCTGGAGCTGGAACTTCTCTATGTAGCCTTGCGCTATGGCGTGCAGCCTGTCGCTGCCAGCGTCAAACTTGCGTTCGTCGCGGATAATGGGGAAAGCCATGGTGTGCTTTGCAGGGGTGTGCACCTTGTACCAACGGGCTGTTTCCTCGCTTATGCACACCACACCGTCGGTGCGGCGCAACAGCCAAGCCTGGCGGCGGCGCTCAGAGGAGGAGCGGCGCGTAGCCATGTCGATGCTATCGTCGCAGAGGGTGTAGAGGCGAAAATGTATGTTGGGAAATTTGCGTAGAAGTACAGGGGCGAGCAGGGGCATGCCAAACTCGCAGGTCAGAACGATGTCGGGACGGAATTTTCGTATGGCCCTGCCATAGCCCAGGCTTATGTCGCGTCCGAGAATTTTCTGAGTAAAAGGCATATAGCCATGCTCAAACGTAGCATGCTTGAGCATCTCCTCCTGACGTGTGAGCACCTCCTCGCCCTGACGGTAGAGAAACACTACGCGGCACTTGAACTGGCTGCCCAAGGCATTGAAGAAGTCAATGCGGTAGGGCGCAAGCGCAGGATGAAAAACAAGGAGTCGTCTCATTATTCAAATGTTTGCTGTTGTCCTGACTATATATAAGTATTAATGTATCAAAAAAAGCCCAAAAGCACAAAACCTAAAGACGCAAGACGCCAACCTTACCTTCCCAGCCAGCTCTCAGGATTGAGCTTCGCCGTTTCCCTGCGTAGCTGGAAGTGGAGCGTGCAGTTGCCCGAGGCGTCTCTTGCCACACTGCCCAGCGTCTGGCGTGTGGACACTTTCTGCCCGCGCTTCACGCTTATGCCCGACAGGTTGCAATATACGCTCATGTAGCTGCCGTGGCGCACAATGATGTTGTAGAGTCCTCCCAGGGTGAAGATGGCACTCACCTCGCCGTCATAGACACAGCGCGCCTGAGCACCGCTTTGTCCTGTGATGTTGATGCCCTTGTTGTCGAGCGTCACTCCCTTCATGCCGCCAGGATTGTAGGCACCGTAGTGCGCCGTGATGGCATAGGAGCCCGTGATAGGCATGGGCAGACGGCCGCGGTTTGCCTCGAAGCCGCCGGAGAGCTTGGCGTCCTCGCCCGAGGGTGAGCGGAATACGGGAGTTGCCGTCTTCTCGTCGTAGCGGTTTACGGAGGAGTGCTTGCCCTTGTCAGACTTCTTGGACGAAGATTGCTTTGAAGAATTCCTTGCAACGGCTTGTTGCTGTTTTTTCTTTTGTGCAGCCAGCCTGCGTTGCTCTTCTTCCTTGCGCCTGCGCTCGGCTTCCTGTTTTCTGCGCCTTTCGGCAGCGGCTATTTCCTGCTGGATGAGCTGGTCGATGCGGGCATTCAGGCTTTGCTGTTTCCTGCGCGTCTGGGCTATGTTGTTCTGCAGTTCCTTCTGACGCTTGTTCAGGTCGTTCACTATGGCTTGCTGCTTTTGCTTCTTCTGCTGCAGGCTTTCCTGCTGCTGCTTGCCCTCGGTGAGCAGGCGGTCTTTCTCCTGTTTTATGCCCAATATCTCGGCGCGCTTTTCCTCTATGGCTTTTTCCTTTTCGCGTATGGCGGCAGCCTGCAGCTTCTGATATTTTCCGTATTCGCTCACGTAGCGCAAGCGGCGGAACATCTGTTTGAAGTTTTTGGCAGAGAAGATAAATGCCCAGCTGCTTTGTGAGGAACGGTTGCGAAACATGTAGAGTGCAGCGCGCTGATAGCGAGTGCGGCAGTTCTTCAGGTCTTCCTCCAGCACTTTCAGCTGAGCCTCAAGTGTGCTCAGGTCCTTTCCAAGCACATCGACCTCTGCGCTTATGCCATCTACGTACTTCTGCTGCTCGCCTATCTGCGAGGTGATGATGTTCAGGTTTCCAAGCTGAGTGCCTACGTCGCGGCGCGTGGACTTGAGCAGTTTCTCGCTTTCCTGAAGTTTCTTCTGCAAGGCGGCACTCTCGTTCTTCAGCTTGTTGATTTGTTTTGTCTGAGCCGCAGCGGGCATGAGAGCACAAATTGCCGTAAGCACGCAGAGGAGGCGCAGGGCTTTATGGAAAAGGCTGTTTGGCATCGTTTCTGTCAGAGTATTGTTTGGATGAAGTTTTCTGTTGTCCTAATGTGCCGGTGTCCTCGGCAGGTTTTATAGACTGAATTTCGAGAGCTGGCTGAAGATGTCCTTCGTCTGCCGCTCGCGATATTTCTCAGGCACGCTGGTGCGCGTCTCCCATTTGTTGTCGTGCCCAATGCGCGAGAGGTTAAGTTTGAGCGTCATGTTGGTTCCCAGGTCGCGCATCTCAAGTTTTATGGTTGAGGGAAAGGGCTTTCCGCTTAAGTCCTGAAAGTCGCTGTAGCTGCAGATGAGCTCTCCCTTCTCGCCAACGTTTTTGCTGCGTATGCTCACGCGGTCAACCACGGCTTTCGACGTCAGCGTGAGGAAACTGTATTCCAGTCGCGGAGTGTCGGAGAGGATGAGCGAGGTGTGCTGTCCGTTCTGGGCAGTGCGGAAGCGAGGCAGGGCATCGTCAATGTTGCGCTCGCCGGGAACGAAGAGCTCGTCCCAAAGCATCGACTGGAAGGAGTAGAAGTCGAGTCCCGTTTGTTGCAGGAACTTCACGTCGGAGTATGTGCCGCGGATGAACTGTTTGTTGAAGCGGTCCAAGAGGAGCACCTCCGTAGGCGTACATTCCAGGCGTGCCACCTCGGTGCCTAAGAGCGGCAGCGTGAGGCAAAGCTGCACGACGTCGTCGCGCTTCATGCGCAGGATTCCATTGCACGAGACGCTCTTGCCACCCATGTTTACGTTTACGCCGAGGCGTGCCGTCAGCGTCTCTGCCGTCTGTTGGTTTGCCACTACTTGCTTCTTGTATGCCATCTGGGCGTCCTGAACTGAGGCGGCGGAGTTGTTGGAGACTATGCTTTTCGTTCCGCCGCAGGCAGCCAGCATAAGCAGCGCGAGGGCCAGCGTCAGCAGGCGAGATGTTTTTCTTATAAGTGGGTTCATAAAATGTATGGTCTTTATTACCTTTTGTTTTTCAGTTTTTTCCTAATAGCCTTTTCCTCGTCTGCGTTGGGCTGTGCCAAGAGAGCCTTGCGCCAGAACTCCCGAGCCTTCTTCTTGTCTCCGCATCGCAGGTATATGTCGCCGGCGTGGTCCAGTTCGGTCGAATTGATGCTGTCTCCGCTGTTCACTACCATGTCTATGTATTTTCGAGCCTCTTTGTAGCGTCCCTGCTTGTAGAGCACCCACGCATAGGTGTCGAGCATGTATGTTTCGTCCGGTTCTATCTCGATGGCTTTGAGAATGTATTTCTCAGCCTCGTCGAGGCGCGTGTCGCATCGGGCCAGCAGATAGGCAAAGTTGTTCATGGCGGTGGCGTCGGTAGTGTCTGCTTTTACAGATTTTTCGGCTTTCTCTATAGCCCCAGCCTTGTCGCCCATTTCCCAAAGTATGTCAGAGTATATGCTATAGTAATGACTCTTCTGTTCAAAGACGGAGCCCATGAAGAGTAAGAAGTATTCTTCCCTATCAACATATTTCTCGCCTCGCTTCATGGCTTCCAGGGCAGCAGCGTTGTTGCCTTGTTCTGAGAGTATGGCAGCCTCCATTGAGTAGAAGGCTTGGTCTTCGGGAATGAATGTCTGTCCTTCCCTGCATAGCTGCAGAGCCTCTTCCACGTTGCCTTTCCTCCACTTGAAGAAAGCGCAGTATTCCCTGGCAAAAGCCGAATTTGGCAGCTTTGCGTCATGGGACATGATGTTCTCAAAAATAGGTTCCAGGGAGGCTAAGGGCACGCCCAGCGTCAGGTTAGCAATAAACAATAAAGTCTTGGCGGGAGAAGAAGTCTCGGTAGGAAGCTGCAGGCTCTGTTTTGCCAAATCAAATATCTCAAGGCTGTCGTTGTAGCTCTTTGCTTCGTCAAAGAGAGTATATATTGCGTCAAAGCGCATGTCCTCGTTTGCATTTTTGTTCAGAGCCATGCGGCGCAGCATCTTATCATACATCGGGCTGTTGCTCGTAAACCTGTAGTAGTTCATCAGCGCAATCTGCAGGAATGGCTCTTCAGACTGTTCCGCGCCCAGGCTTTTCAGAAAGTTCCAAGCCCTCAGCGTGTCGCCGTAGATTACGTAGTTGTCCGAAAGCAAGGCGCTGTAGCGGTGGTCTTCTGGGTATTTCTTCCTCAGCCCTTCAAGCATTTTGTAGGTACTTGCAGAGTCCTGTTGTGCCAGAAAGATTTTTGCCTTGCTTACAACGTAGTCCTCGTCGGTACCTTCCAGCTCTTCCAGTTCGGCAATGGTGCGCAGCGCGGCTTTGTATTCGCCAGTAGCTTCGTATATTTCCTTGAGTTTTTTCAAGTCCTCAGTGTTTACCGGCTTTACTTTGACTATGTCTTCATAGAGAGGCTGTGCAGACTTATACTCACTCCGGTCGAAAAGTTCTTCCGCAAGCTCTTTCTTGTAGTCTAAGTTGTTGGGAGCCAGTTGTATGGCGCGAGCATAGAGAGAATCTGCCTGGAGGTTCCCTATGGAGTCGAAATAGCTCACCATGTTGCGCTTGTATCTGGCTATTTCTATAAGCGCCTCAGGGGCATTGGGGTTTATCTTGAGAGCCTGCGAGAAGAGCTCGTAAGCCACGTCCCCTTTATGTGCCAGTTTGTAGCGCATGGCTGCACGATAGAGGTCGTCGAAAGCCTTTTGCTGCTTGGGAGTCATGCCACTGTCTTCATAGACCATGCCTGTGCGGTCGAGGGGCTTGCATGCAGCCAGCAGGAGTGCAGCCAGCAGTGTGGCTGACAGAAAGGTTTTATGTAGTGATGTGAGTTTCAATTTTTCTCGAAAAATGTGTTTTTGTGGTTGTTTCTTTTGTCTGTATCTGCAAGGCACCTGCCTATTCGTGTCCGGTATGTCCGAATCCTCCTGCTCCGCGCTCTGTCTCGTCGAGGCTTTCCACGGGTTTCCAGCTCACCTGCTCGTGTCGTGCCACTACCATCTGGGCTATGCGTTCGCCGTCCTCCACGGTGAAGTCCTCGTTGGAGAGGTTCACCAGTATGACGCCTATCTCGCCGCGATAGTCGGCGTCGATGGTGCCGGGGGTGTTGAGCACGCTGATGCCTTTCTTCAGTGCCAGCCCTGAGCGTGGTCTCACCTGGGCTTCGTAGCCTGCGGGGAGCGATATGAACAGTCCGGTCGGGATGAGTCGGCGCTCCAGCGGGCGCAGCACTACAGGGCTGTCGAGGTTGGCGCGCAGGTCCATGCCGGCGCTTTGCTCGGTGGCGTATGCCGGCAGGGCATGGTGGGAGTGGTTCACTATTCTTACTTCCATGAGTGTGTGGTTTTTTAGGTTTTTGGGCATTTTAGTTTTTCCAGGCTTTGGGGATGAGCCTGAGAATCTGAAAACCAACGAACCTATATAGGAGTTGAGTCCTGAAGGAGTTTTCTTTTGCGTATTTGGGACCAAAATTAAGCAATTCCCCCCAAAGCATAGCCACATTTTATGTAAAAACGCCCTATTTTATCCTTTTTTAGCGTAAATTTGCCGTTTCAGGAACCATTATCCTTGTGAAAAAGAAATTTTTTTGACCGTGGACTGGAACAGACTTATATCCTACAGACGCCTGGGACGCGAGAGTGCAGAGCATGCTCCCACAGAGATGCGCACTGAGTTTCAGCGCGACTACGACAGGCTCATTTTCTCGTCGGCTTTTCGCCGCATGCAGAACAAGACTCAGGTGTTTCCCCTGCCTGGCAGCATCTTTGTGCACAACCGCCTCACCCACTCGCTCGAGGTTTCCAGCGTGGGGCGCTCGCTGGGCACCGACGTGGGCAGAGAGCTGCTCGTGCGCCATCCCGAACTTGCCGATGCCGGCTTGCAGGACATCGGTGCCATAGTGAGTGCTGCGTGCCTGGCTCACGACATGGGCAATCCGCCCTTCGGACATAGCGGCGAGCGCGCCATATACAGTTTTTTCTCCGAGGGAAGCGGAAAGGAGTTTCAGCCGTTGCTGCCGCCTGAGGTGTGGAGCGACGTGACGCGCTTCGACGGAAACGCCAACGCCTTCCGACTCCTCACTCACCAGTTCAACGGCCATCGCCGCGGCGGTTTTGTCTTGACCTATTCCACTCTGGCTTCCATCGTGAAATATCCCTTCTCCAGCACTCTGGCTGGCAGCAAGAACAAGTTTGGATTCTTTGCCGCCGAGCGTGAGGACTATCTGCGCATAGGCACCGAGCTTGGGCTGCGCTGCCTGCAGGACGACGCCGAGGGCTTGCGCTTCGTGCGCCATCCGCTGGTGTATCTGGTGGAGGCTGCCGACGACATCTGCTACCAGATTATGGACATAGAGGACGCCCACAAGCTCCGCCTGCTCTCCGACGAGCTCACGGAGGAGCTACTCCTCGGTTTCTTCGAGCCTGAGGAGCACGAAAAGCTGAAGACCGCCTATCCGCAGATGACCGACTTCAACGACCGCGTGGTTTACTACCGCTCGTGCGTCATCAACGCCTTGGAGCAGGCTTGCGTCAGGGTGTTTCTCGACAACGAGGAGCCGATGCTCGACGGCACCTTTGAGGGAACTCTCATCAAGAGGCTGCCCGAGAGGCTGCAGCAGGCATACAAGAAATGCAGCAAGGTGGCTGTGGCAAAGATATACAACAGCAAGGACGTCACCGACATAGAACTCGCCGGCTACCACATCATCTATACGCTCATGGAGCTTATGACCGAAGCCGTCAGGTTCCCCCGTAAGTCCTACAGCCAGCTGCTCATCTCGCAGGCGTCGCCGCAGTACGAGCTCATGGACGAGAGGCTGGAGAACAGGATAATGGCTGTGCTCGACTACCTGAGCGGCATGACCGATGTGTTCGCCCTCGACCTCTACAGGAAAATCTCCGGGCAGTCGCTGCCTAACGTGTGATTCCAGGTTCTAGAGCTTACAGGTTACTGTGTTTTTCTTTCTAAAAGGCGGTCAAGCCTGACTTTTCCCCAAAAAGACCAAACTGTTTTTTCATGAAGTTCAAGACGACATACAGACAAATCATCAAGTACACCAGCCTGCTCGGCGGTGTGCAGATATTCAATGTGCTTATGTCGATAATCCGCAACAAGTGTGCGGCCTACTTCATAGGTCCGTGGGGTATGGGTCTTGCCGACACGTATGCCAAGACTGCCGACCTCGTAGGCAACACTACCAACTTCGGCATAGCCTTCAGCGCAGTGCGCAGGCTCAGCGAGCTCTCCAAGCGAGGGAGCCGCAATGCCGTTGCTATGTACGTGAAGCTCATTCGCTCGTGGACTCTGCTCACGGCTTTGCTCGGTTTTCTCGTGTGCCTGGTGTTCTCGCCTCTGCTCAGCCTGCAGCTCTTCGGCGACTTCCACACCACAAAGGGCCTGGTGCTCCTCTCGCCTACCATACCTGCCCTGACGCTCCTGGGAGGCGAGATGGCAATACTGAAAGGCTTGCACGAACTCAGGAAGATGGCTTCGGCAAGCGCGCTGAGTGCGCTTGCCTGCATGGTGCTCACAGTGGTGCTCTACTGGGTGCTGGGCGTCCACGGCATCCTGCCCGTGCTCCTCGCCACGGCAGTGGCTACGCTTGCCATCACCCTCTGCTTCACCACACGCCTCTTTCCCTACCGCGTAGGGCTGCGCAGCATGAAACTCCTGCGCCGCGGCGGACACATGATACGCCTGGGCAGCGCATTCATCATGGCAGGCATCCTGGGCAGCGGGGCAGAGATTCTGGTGCGCGTGTTCATTCAGCGCACAGCCTCCCTACATGCCGTGGGGCTCTATGCCGCAGGTTTCACGCTGGTGGTGTCCTACGCACGCATGGTCTTTGTTGCCATGGATGCCGACTATTTTCCGCGCCTCAGTGCCGCAGGCGACAACGTCGCAGAGCGCAACGACATCATCAACAAGCAGATAGATGTCCTCGTCATGCTCATGGCGCCATTCCTCATAGTGTTCTCCCTCTGTCTTCCCCTGCTCGTCCGACTGCTCTATACCGAAGAGTTCATGCTCGTAGTGCCCATGGCGCTATGCGCAGCAAGCTATATGTACTTCAAGGCTGTCTATGCCCCCGTGTCCTACCTCGCACTGGCGCGCGGCGACTCCGTCATGTATTTCCTCATGGAGGCTCTCTACGATGCCGTCTTTGTGGCGCTGGTTTGTGTGGGCTACTACTTCAGGGGACTCGTGGGAGCCGGGCTGGCACTCTCGGCAGCAAACTTCTTCGACCTCCTGGCGATAAGCACAGCCTACAGCTGGCGCTACGGCTTCCGCTTCCAAGCCGACACGCTTAAGCGCGCCGCCATCCACTTCTCTCTGCTTGCCGTCAGCCTCCTTGCCTGCGTGCAGACGGAGCTGTGGCTGCGCATTGCCGTGTGTGGGCTGGCTGCGGCGATAAGCCTGAGGCTGTCGTGGAACATGATGAGCAGGGAGGCAAACATCCTGGCAGGGCTGAGGAGCCGCATAGCCAACATTCGCCACCAGATGGGCAGAAAGGAGGACGAGCAGTGATGCCACTCTTCTCGCTGATGATAGCCGTTCACAATGCCGAGCCCTGGCTCGAGGCATGTCTCGACTCGCTCCTGGCTCAGACCGAGCCGCGCTGGCAGGCCATCTGCGTGGACGACTGTTCCACCGACGCCTCACGCGCCATTCTCGACCGATATGCTGCTGCCGACAACCGCTTCATGGTCATCGCCACACCCCAGAACGAAGGGCAGGCAAAGGCGCGCAACCGTGCCGTGCCGCTGCTCGAAGGCGAATGGGCACTCATGCTCGATGCCGACGACTGGCTCAGCCCCGACGCCTTGCAGCTGCTGCTCGCTGCCGCCCAGCACCATCCTGCTGCCGACAGCCTCGCCCTGCGCCTCGTGCGCACCTGTCCCGACGGCACGGAGGCGGCAGACGACGCCTTCCCCGACGGCACGGCATGGACAGGCACGGAAGCCTGCCGGCAGAGCCTGGCTCGCAAGCTGCATGGGCTCTATGCCGTGAGGACGGAGTTTTACAGGCAATGGCCCTTCGACGACAGCGCGCGCCTCTATAGCGACGACAACACCGCGCATCAGCACTTTCTCCACTCGCAGCAGGTGGTGCAGACTGCCGCCAAGTATTACTACCGCCAGCACCCCGACTCTACCACGCATCAGTGGTCACCCCTGCGGCTCTGCTTCCTCGAGGCAAACAGCTCGTTGCGCAGCATGCTCGAGGAGGAGGACGCCGAAGGCAAGCTGCTCAGGCTGGCAGAGAGATGGATATGGCACAACTTCGTGGGCATCTGGCGCAGCTTCGACGCCCACAGGGCAGACCTCAGTGAGGCAGAACGCCGCAGCGCCGAAGAGCGCCTGGAGGCAGCACTCCATGCTATGCGCCCGCTGCGCCTGCCGCTGCTCGACTGGCTCAGACCGGCATACATCTTCATGCGTCCGCTGCCCGTGTTCGAAAAATGGCAGCGCCTGCTCATCCGCCTAAAGGGAAGAGGAAAAAACTAAGCCCTCAGGTGACCGTGAGATTTTGCACATTGTCAAAATCCTTTATCCCAGACCCCCTGTTTTTGAGCCCGAAAAACGGGCATAAAAATCATCTCCGAAAATTTTGGTCCGAAAAATGCCCGTTTTTTGCATTTTGCGGAAAAACCTGACTTTCAGGCGGATACAAAAATCAGGCTCAGATTTTCCTCTGATTTTTGAAAATCCGAGCCACTTTTCCTCGATTTTTCGGCTCAAAAACATGAAAATTTCTTTGAGGAATTTCAGAATTTCTTTGAGGAATTTT
>JAFYFI010000037.1 GCA_017543785.1 Alloprevotella sp. | reverse complement strand
CTTAGGAACATAAAAATTTCTTTGAGGAATTTCAGAATTTCTTTGAGGAATTTTGAAATTGCTTTGAGTAATCCGAAAATTTCCTTATTGGATTTTCAGAGAGTCAAAATCTTTGCAGAAATTTCTCAATTTCGCGTTCTATTTTGCCAAAAATCCCGTGTCAAAACTTTTTACTTTTTCGTCAAGATTCTTTACCTCTGTGCCCATTGCGTCTTTGCTCTTCTTCGCGCTAATATCATCCTAACGCAGAGATTTTAATGCAGAGTCGCTAAGTGCGCAGAGGTTTTATTTATTTGCATATTTCAAGAGGAGGCTAAAATGTTCCAACCAATGAATTTGAAAAATCGCCGCGAAGAGTGGTCTTCGCGGCGATGAGGTATTTGGGTTGTTGATGTGTTTTTGTCCTTGTGGCTAAGGTACAGAAACCGGGCGCACAACGTGACCGTCACTGCGGCTGTTGAAGTTTTTAGCTATACCTTCCACGTCGAAGTTCATGCTGCACGCTACATACGCGTAATCCGGATGGAGAGAACGCACCCAATAGTAACCAGAAGAACCTGCAAGTCTGTGCAATGCGTCAACGCGGTAGCCTGTGGCAGGGAAGAAAATGTACTTCGTGGCATCTTTCTTGCTGGTAAATTTGTAGCCATTTATGCCTGTGTTATTATAGTTCTTTACCCAGGTTTGTTCTGTGTTGTTTAGGAGCTCTTCTATTTGTTCCCAGTTTGGAATGCGCCATTTATTACCCCAAAATACTTGAGCGGCATCGTCCTTGGGCTCTAACTCTAAGATGTTGTCAATGAACCCATCCTTGCCATATTTAGCATTCTGACAGTATTTTGTGAGTTGTTCGACACTTTCTCCATATTTATATACACTCCAGCTGTAATCATTCTTTGTCGTAGTTTCCCCCCAAGCGAAAAAGTCACCAATGGCTTCAGGACAGTCAGCACCGATATTGCGGTCTGCCCACAGTGTGCCGCTGGGTAATCCGAGGTCAACGACCTCATAAGGTGGAGATGTTGTAAAACTATTTGTTGCGCCAAGATATTCTACAGGCAGAGAAGATATGGTAACTTTTACGTATGTGCGATAATAATAGGTAGTGGAATATTTCAAGTCGCCAACTACCACTTTGAACTGACGCTCCGTCAGACCGCTTGCCCTTGTCTGTGCTTTCGCTGTGAAGTCTTTGTCTGTACTTACCTCCACTCCTATTTCCAAATCGGAAAAGAATGCGTTGATTTTATCCAGATTGACCACTCCGGTGATGGTGGCACTGCTAGTTTTCACTGCCATGACATTGCCCGTTACTGCAACATCTAAATAGTTATTCAATGGATTGGAATTAGAGCCATCTCCTATATCATTACTATCGTCACCCCAGCCACAGGCTGTTAGGCTTATGGCTAAAGACATCATAAATAGCACAAAGGTTGTAAAATTCTTTTTTTGCTTCATGCTGTTGAGTATTTAATAATTTAATATTCTTCTTGAAGGGTTCCTTTCCTAGCAGTACCACTACAGGTTTTTGAAGAAAAAGTCAGTTATGCGGTGGTAGAGGTGGTTGCGCGTCTGTCCGCCATAGATGAAATGGTTGCGGTTGGTATAGACGTGCATGTCGAACTGCTTGCCGTTCTGGACTAAGGCTTCTGTGTATTCTGCGAAGTTTCGGTAGTGCACGTTGTCGTCGGCAGAGCCGTGGAGCTTTGGAGCACGACTTATGGGGTTGTCGTCGTAGCCGGGGTTTTCTGCAGGCGTGCGCATGAAACGCTCTGTATAGACGGTGTCGTAGTATTTCCAGTTGGTGGGAGCAGCTACTGCCACGCCAGCCTTGAAGAGGTTGCGCCCCTCGGACATAGACATAAGGGTGTTGAACCCTCCGAATGACCAGCCCCAGATGCCTATGCGCTCAGCATCGATATACGGAAACTTGCCAAGGCAGATGGCTGCCTCCGCCTGGTCGTGGCTTTCAAGCTGACCGAGGTGAAGGTATGTGCATTTCTCAAACTCCACGCCACGGGCTCCTGTGCCTCTGCCATCGACGCAGGCTACTATATAGCCGCGAGCTGCCATGTAGCTCTCGAACAGACCTCCGCCAGCCTGCCCCATCCGCCAGGAGTCGAGAACCTCCTGCGAGCCAGGTCCGCTATACTGGAACATGACGAGAGGATACTGCTTTGTCGGGTCGAAATTGCGGGGTTTTACCATCCAGCCGTTCAGCGCTATCCCGTCGGCTGTGGTTATGGTGAAAAATTCTTTTTTGCCACAGAGGCTATCGGTGAGCTGGCGTAGCTCAGCATTGTCGAGAAGTGTTGTTAGCGTCTTGCCCTTGGCGTCGCGCAGCGTTGTGACATAGGGCTGCTCTGCGGAGGAAAAGACGTTGAGGTGGTACTTGAAGTTTGACGAGAAAATGGCGTCGTTGGTGCCGGTCTCGGTGGAGAGTTTCCTGACCTTTCCGTTTTTCTCGCCTACCAGGACATTGCGCCGCAGAGGGCTCTCGTCGGCAGCCTGATAAAAGACCTTTCCTGTAGAAGGCTGGTAGCCGTAGAAGTTTGTCACGTCGTAGGTTCCTTGCGTCAAGGCTCGTTTCAGCGTTCCGTCGATGCTATAGAGGTACAGGTGCTCGAAGCCAGTCCTGCCACTTGTGAGCACAAACTCATCGCCGTAGAAAGTCAGCGAGCTGTAGGCAGACTCGCGCAGATACTTGTCATCGGTCTCACGTAGGATGAGTGTGCATGCTGCCGTGCGTGGGTCAGCCTTGTAGAGTTCCATCCGGTCCTGATGCCGGTTGAGGGTAGCTATGACTATTGCGTCGGTTTGCCCTGCCGGCATGATGCGTGGTATGTATCCGTCGGCATCGAGGGGTACGATTATCTGGCGCGTAGTGCTTGTAGAAATGTCGAAGGAATGTACTGTAACTTTGGCATTGTCTGCTCCAGCTACGGGATACTTATAGTCGTAGGTTCCTGGATATTCGTCGTAGGCTTTTATCTCAGGACGCTGACCTTTGTACATGGGTATGGAATACACGGGCACCTGGCTCTCGTCATATCTCACCCAACAAAGAGTTTTGCTGTCGGCAGTGAAACAGAAGCTGTGGTCGGTTGAAAATTCTTCTTCGTTGACCCAGTCGGGAATGCCGTTGATGATTTTGTTGCGCTCGCCGTCGTAAGTGATACGGGTCTCGGTTTCAGAAGAAAGCCTTGCGACATAGAGGTCGCCTTGGCGGGCAAAGGCTATCATCTCGCCATTGGGCGAGAACTGTGGAGCCTGCTGAGCGCCGCCCTGAGAGAGTTTTTTGAGCTGGCGCGAGGATACATTATATATATAGTACTCTGCGGTGAAGGAATGTCGGTAGATGATATTGGTGTTGGTCTGTACGAGAATGGTCTGCTCATCGGGCGACATGATGTAGCCGTCTATCCTGTCCAGTTTGATGTCGCCGGTTGTTTCGTTTACGTCGAAGAGTACTGCTGTCTGTTCTCCAGTCTTGAAAGAGCGGCGCACCACCTTCTTCAGGTCGGAAGAGAGCTGCGAATAGCTTTCTCCGTCGGCAAGAGGATTGACTCCATAGATGCGAGCAGGGCTGAACCTGCCTGCATTGATATTTTCCAGGGTAAGCTCCTGCGCCATGAGCCAGGAAAGACTGAAGAACAGTAGGATGAAGATGAAGATTTTTTTCATTTTTCCGGACTACTATACTGATGCTATCATTTCTCTGAATATCTCTGCCATGAGCGGCTGGGCTTCGTTGGCAGCTTTCTGAACCTCTTCGTGGCTCACCTCGCACGTCTTTCCCTCTACGCCGAGGTCGGTGATGACGCTAATGCCAAACACCCTCATGCCCTGATGGCGGGCTACGATGACTTCGGGCACGGTACTCATGCCGACGGCATCGCCACCGAGTCTATAGAACATTCGATATTCGGCTGGGGTTTCGAAGGTTGGTCCCTGCGTTGCCACATACACTCCCTCGACGAGACGAATATTCTTCTCGGCTGCAATCTTCTTTGCCTTGGCTATATATTCCTTATCATAAGGCTCATGCATATCGGGGAAACGCGGACCTATGGGAATGTTGGGACCATAAAGAGGATGCTCGGGAATGAGGTTTATGTGGTCGGTTATGATCATCAGGTCGCCTATGCGGAACGTGGGGTTCATGCCGCCAGAAGCATTGGACACGAAAAATGTCTTGATGCCCAACTCGTGCATCACGCGCTGTGGGAAGGTTACCTGCTTCATGGAGTAGCCTTCATAATAGTGGAAACGTCCCTCCATAGCCATGACGGGAGTGTTTCCGAGGTATCCGAACAAAAGTCTGCCGCTATGCCCTTCGACAGTAGAGACGGGGAAGTTTGGGATTTCTGAATATGGGAACGCATCTACCACCTTTATCTCCTCAGCCAGTCTGCCGAGCCCTGTTCCTAAGACAATAGCCACTTCGGGGCGCATCTGCGTCCTGGCTTTCAACCATTCGCCTGTCTGACGAATTTGTTCAACGTAGGTTTCAACTGTTTTCATGTTTCTTATTTTTTCTGAAAAGAATTTTTATACTGATTGGCATAACCTGAAGTTTTGCCTTGATTTCTGTGTTCTTAAAAATATCAGTATCGCCGAGACGCGCTGCGTCCTTCTCCGTAGTAAGGAGTATGTCGGCTTTGGCGGCTGACTGAATAATAGTACGGATGTCGCTGTCAGTGTATCGATGATGGTCGGGAAAACGCAAATGAGACACGTCTGCGGTTTCCTGCCTCAAATACTCCAGCAAAGGCTCGGGGCGGGCGATACCCGTGAGCAGCAATACCTTCTTGCCACGGAAGGCTGATGCAGGAATGGCATAGCATACAGAGGAGAACAGGACTTTCTGGCGCCCCTGCGGATTGATTTCATTTTTTATTGCCTCTGCTTCCTCTGGCGACAGATTTTCGGGACATTTCGTCACGATGATAAGGTCTGCCCTGCGGTAGCCTTTTCTGAACTCTCTCAGGCGTCCTGCCGGCAAGACGAAGTCGCGTGTAAACAAACGGCTATAGTCTGTGAGGAGGATTTGCATCCAGGGCTTTACATATCTATGCTGGAAGGCATCGTCGAGAATGATGATTTCAGGTTTCTCAGGCTGCCTAAGGAGCAAGTCTATGGCATGCGCTCGCTTCTCATCGACGGCAAAGGTCACATCAGGAAATTTCCTTTTCATCTGCAACGGCTCGTCACCGACATTTTCTGCACTACTACCCTCCTCTACATACCTGAAACCTCGCGTGCGCCTTCCGTATCCTCGGCTGACAACTGCTACGCGCCGCCCTTGGAGCATACGGAGCAACTTCTCCACATGCGGAGTCTTCCCTGTGCCTCCTACTGAAAGGTTTCCTACGCTTATGACTGTGGCGTCGAAAGTGCGCTGCGAAAGCATGCCATAGTCAAAAAGCTTGTTTCGCACCCACATGACAAAGCCATAAAGCCAAGAGAAAGGCAGGAGTAGAAGTTGCATGACAGGAGATGAGAGTTTTTTTCTTCAAGAAGCAAAGGAGAGGCTAGAAAATCTAGAAAATCTAGAGAGTCTAGAAATCCTAGAAATTCTAGCCCCTCCTTGGAGCCTATTTCAGATTAGGAGAATAGAACATGCGCGCCTGGAGATAATTTCCGTGGCTCATCTGGCGTATCATGGCTATAGGCGCATAGTATTCGCCCATCGTGAGGCGCAATTCACGCTCCAGATAGCCTTCCTTCTGCGGCTCTATCAACATCTCGAACATTGAAGGGGGAGCTGGAGAGCATAGCACAGCATATTTATTTACTTTAGCAAGTTCAGCAGCTTTGAGTACTGCATCATTCAAGGTTCCAAGTTCATCAACAAGACCTATCTTCAAAGCCTGTGCACCAGTCCACACACGTCCCTGAGCAATAGAATCGACAGAGGATATGCTCATGCCCCTGCCTGAAGACACGCGGTCGAGGAATAGTTTGTAGCCACGGTCCACGTGTGCCTGCAATGCAGCAGACTCCTGGGCATTGAAGCCGCGTCCCATGGCACCGAAGTCGGAGGCTACGTTAGTCTTGACGATATCGAAATGCAAACCTATCTTCTCTGTAAGCAAGCCACTCATGTCGGGAATCATACCGAAGATGCCGATGCTACCCGTAATAGTTGTGGGCTCGGCTATGATGTAGTCGGCGCCGCAGCTCATGTAGTAGCCGCCACTGGCAGCCAAGCCGCCCATAGATACCACGACGGGTTTCTTCTTCTTCAGCAACTGAATGGCGTGCCACATCTGCTCGGAGGCATAAGCACTTCCGCCACCACTGTTGATGCGCAATACGACAGCTTTTACATTCTCGTCGTTTGCCATGCGGTCAAGGTCTTCTATAACCTTCTGCCCTACTATCTGCGACTCGACATTGAAGCCTCGTGCAGCCTCATCAACAATGTCACCCTCGGCATAATAGACAACGATAGAACCTTTACTCCTATTCGTGGGACTCCACAATTTTGCCAGTTGCGAGGAGGCAACAAAGTTCACCTTCTCTCCTCCCAGCTTGTCCCTTAGGAAGTCTCTCAGGCCGTCAATGTACATGAGATTATCTACTAGCTTCATCTTCTTGTATTCCTCGGCTGGTGCCAATGCAACATATCTGTCGGCAAAAGCATTCAGAGAGTCAATCGAGACTTTACGGCTCAGGCTGACCTCCTGGCACATGGTTGTCCAGATGTCGGAAATATACGACTGTACCTGCTCACGATTGGCATCGCTCATCTCGGTCAAGATAAAAGGCTCTACGGCACTCTTATATGTACCTACCTTGAACACTTGCATCTTTACACCTACCTTGTCGAGTACTTCCTTAAAGAAGATGGGCTGACTTGCTATGCCATGCCAGTCGAGCAACCCCTGAGGATTGAGGAAAATGCCATTTGCTACAGAGCAAACATAGTAGGCGCCTTCGGTAAGATTGTCGCCATAAGCATAGACGAACTTGCCCGTGTCGTCGCGGAAGCGTTGCAAAGCCTTGCGAAGCTCCTGAAGCGTAGCAAAATCTGCCGACACGCTGCCAGCCTCAATATAGATGCCCTTGATGTCGTCATCTTCGGCAGCCACGTCGATAGCATGCAACAAGTCCTCAAGTCCCTGCTTTTCCAAACGTTCATTGTCCAGCAGCGCAAAGGGATTCTCAAAACTGCGTTCTGCAATAATTCCTGACAGCGAGATTTTCAACAGCGTATTTTGAGAAACAACAGGTGTTGCCTCAGTGGCTGAAGAAAGTGAGACTATCATAGACAGTCCCATGAAGAAAAACACTGCCCACGCCAGCAACAAGCCGACTATCGTAGCAGCGACGTACTTAAGAAAATCTTTCATGTTTATATTTTTTTGATTGATTATTTGCTTTGGAGGAAAGTTGTTTAGCTTGACGGAGATGACTAAAAAACAAGATCAAGCTCTACCGGGCAATGGTCGGAGCCCAGAATGTCGGTATGAATCTTTGCACCTTTTATTTGAGGCTGCAAACGATTGGAGCACAGAAAATAGTCTATGCGCCAACCTGCATTTTTCTGCCGAGCCTGAAAACGATAAGACCACCAGCTATAAATATCTTTGGCATCGGGATAGAGAAAACGGAAAGTATCAGTAAATCCAGCGTCTAGCAGTTGAGTCATCTTCTGACGCTCCTCATCAGTGAAGCCTGCGTTTTTGCGATTTGTCTTAGGATTTTTCAGGTCTATCTCTTTGTGAGCCACGTTCATGTCTCCACAAACCACGACAGGCTTTTCGGCATCCAGACGAAGCAGGAAATTCCTGAAATCATCCTCCCACTTCATTCTATAATCCAGCCTTCGAAGCCCATCCTGCGAGTTAGGCACATAGACCGTTACCACATAGAAGTCCTCAAACTCTAGGGTCACGATACGCCCCTCGTGGTCGTGTTCTTCAATGCCCATGCCTAAGGAGACACTAAGCGGCTTCTTTCGCGTGAAGATGGCTGTTCCGCTATAGCCCTTCTTCTCAGCATAGTTCCAATAGCTTTCGTAGCCATCAAACTCTATGTCCAGCTGCCCCGCCTGCATCTTTGTCTCTTGCAGGCAAAAGACATCTGCATCGAGACTCTGGAATACATCGCGAAAGCCTTTGCCGTCGCATGCGCGCAGCCCGTTAACATTCCAAGAAATCAGTTTCATTTGAAGGTGGTATGTTAGAAAATGGTAGGTTTGTTGGTTTGTGTGTTGGCTTCGCAACTAAAAACTTAAAAACCTAAAAACCAATATTTATATCTGCAAAGATAAAGTGTTCCTAAAGAAAATTAGTACCTTTGCGAGGTAAAAATGCACAAAGACATGAAACATATATCACTAATTTCCATTTTTCTGTTCATACCTTTCGTGGCTTCAGCTCAGGGAAACATTGAATTTTCTGAGATAGGTCACAGCCTCGGCACACTGCTCTGGCACAATCCTGCAGAGACTACCTTCACACTGAAGAATACTTCTACTAAGCCCTTGACTATAATAGACGTAGAGCCCGACTGCGGCTGCACGACGGTGTCATGGACACAGACACCAATAGCCCCAGGCAAGACGGGAACCATACACGTGAGCTATGACGCTCATCAGCTTGGACACTTCAGCAAAGGCATTGCCGTATATACCAATGCTGAAGAAGAACCCAGCTACCTCACTATCAGCGGCAAAGTAGTAAACGCCATCTCACAGCCAGATGTATCCTATGCACACACTATTAGCGGAATAAACCTCGACACCGACATACTAGAGTTCGACGAAGTGCAGCGAGGCAGCGAGCCTTTCCGCGCTATAGAAATATACAACCCCACCAGGCACAACATCACCCCCACGCTGATGCACCTGCCAAAATACCTCACTGCTACTTACGCCCCAGCAACAGTATATCCAGGACAAAAGGGCAAGATTCTTGTAACCCTCAACAGCCGCCTTGTGCCGACAATGGGACTCTCGCAAAGCACCATCTACCTCAGCACAAAACCTGGCGAGCGCATAGGAAAGCACAATGCTATCGACGTAGCAGTAACACTGCTGCCCGAACTTACTACCGATGCCGCTTCACTCGCAACAGCGCCCGTGATACAACTCGACAAGAACAGCCTCCACTTAGGCAGTCTGGGCAGCAAGAGCAAAATAAAAGAACAGATACTGATAACAAATACAGGAAAAACGCCTCTCAACATCAGTGCCATT
>JAFYFI010000036.1 GCA_017543785.1 Alloprevotella sp. | reverse complement strand
GTTGCAGAAAAACTGGGCTCGCAACTGGAGCCTATAGACAACGAACTCCGCGGACTGAATGCTCGCCATGATGCCCTGGAGCAAAAGCTCAAGGACAAGAAGCCCGAGGAAATCACCGAAGAGGAGAAAACTGAGCGCGAGGCTTGCCATAAAGACATGGAGGCTCAGGAGACGAAAAAGCGTGAACTGCTGGCAGGATATGCCAAGGATACTCCTGTCGTATCGCAACTCATAGACTTGGCGCTATTGCAGAATGGATTGCTAAAGGGCGAGGCTCTGGCAAAATTCCTGAAGCGCTCTGTGGAACTGCTGTAACCACAGTTTGGAAAAAACACATACAAAAAATGCCTCGCGGGAGATCGTTTGTCCCGCGAGGCGTTCTTTTTATATAGGATTTTCAGATGTGTTTGCGAAAATCTTTTTTTCGTGAATTATCGAGCCATTCTCAGAGTAACCCACACCTTGTATTTGCAACCATCGTTCTTTACGCCTTCGCCATTGAGTTGCAGGAATGCGTTGCTACCTTCGAAATATACATTAGCAGTGCCATTCTCAAAGTTTACAGACATATCCTTATCATCCCATGTGTACTTGAAGTCGCCATTGCTTTCATTTGTCCAGCTCCAGTCTCCGCAAGAGGGTGAGCCATAAGAAAAGTCAATCCACCAGCGGTTGTTGGGGGTGAAGGAAATCTTGTTGATGTCGCCCTTCTTGGCGATGTCCTGACGGATGTCAACTTTGTGGTCCTGGAAGAGTTTATCTGCCATGTCGGTCAGTCTGCCGTGGTTGAAGTTGTACTCATAGGTGTTGGCAACCTTGCCTGCTTGGTTGTACTCACGATATACGAAATTAGTGTGAGCAATGTTCCAGTCTCCGCAGAGGTATGATGTCTTTTCTGTGAAGTTTGTTGGAGACAGGCTAACACGACCCTGAATTATTTCATCAGTTTCATATAGCTTGATGGTAAAAGTAGCAGTCTTGCCACTCTGGTCAGTGAATTCGATGAGGGCTACACCGGGAATTTCGTATTTGTTGCCTTCCTTGCAAATGTAGGTGAAAAGAATATATACGAATCCGTCAAGAATACCTTTAGGCTTGACAATGCGGATAGGAGCATTACCTCCCTTGGGAACGAGTTTGCCTGCAAACTCCTCGCTAACTTGAGCTTCACCAATTTCTCCTGCACCAAAGCCAATGTGCTTAATCTTCCCACTAAGAGCGTCGTCTGGATCGGTTGTGGCAAGGATGGTCTTGAAGTAGTTTACGGCTGGGTTCAGGTCAACGGTCTTGACTGGAGCGTCGTCGTCGCTGCCACCACAGGATGTGAGAGAGAATACTCCCATCACCAAAAAACTAACTAAAAATAATGATTTTTTCATTTTTGTTTATGGTTTTAAGTTAATAAATGTCTTTATGGTAAACGCCCTTTTTAGAATGCGCGGAAACCTACGCGTACGTTTATGACGGGATAAACTTTAAATTTGCTGATAGCCCTGAGAGCCTTGTAGCCGTCGTCGTTCCTTTCGCGAACGTCTCCATATTTATCTGTCTGAGCGTCGAAGTCCTCCTTCTTTAGCTCAATCCACCCGGAAAGATCGTCTGGCGTAGCATTGCGTGGGCTCTGATAAACTTCTACATGAGGTCTGCCCCAGAACTGCACACCGATGTCGCAGTTTACGCTGACAAGCTTTTTCTGATTTACTATACGACCGAAACCAATGCCGAGATAGGGCTTGAAACTGTTTACGCGAATACGAGCATCTATATTTCCGTCGGGGTTAGTGTGGAACGTACGTCCTGTGTTGTCGATTTCGTAACCTCCACTCTCAATGTCACCGGGCAGCAAGTCCAGAGGCTCTTTTGTGTAGATGTCAAAGAACTCCTTACCACCGATGTATGCACCAGCGGTAATGTGGAAACTGCTTTTCTTTATGGGGTAGAAGTCGAACAAGAGCTTGAAGTCGCCTTTCTTTATCTTACCCTGAGCCTTGGCTGTCTTGTTCTTGGATTTGCCTGGGCGATTTTCATCCTTATAAGTATAGTCGATGTCGGCATTAATCTTTATACCTGGCAGGAAGGTATAGCCGGCACGAACACGGACATAGTCGCCGATGGGAGCGGCAACATCAAATCCGATACCATCAAGACCTACAGAAACACCAACGTTGAGGTGATTGAAGATGTTCTTGTCTTGTGCGTTGGCAGTAATGCCTATAGCAAAAACCGCCGCGAGTGCAAGGAGCGTTCTCTTTTTCATAAATGTAGGGGTTTTATAAGTGAATAAATTTTAAAATCAGATAAGAGTTTTGCTATTTTACTCTGCAAATATATGAATTTTTTACATATAATACATATAAACCCTTAAAAAAAAGGCTCTTGGACGAAAAAACATTAAAGTTACCATAAAAAAGCCTAAATTTGCTCCCAGATAAACAATGAAAATACTACAATGAAAAAGTGTTCCCTGCCTAGTTACGTTTCTATATTGTTGTTTGTAGCAATATGCCTGTTTAGCCACGGCATGCCGGCAAAAGCTGCTCCAGTCGACAACAGCCTTCTCCAGGGCAGAGGCAATGCCGGGCATGACCTCTTCGAAAACGTAAAATACACCAAAGAAGACAGTGCCGAAGTCGTCAGACTGCTCAGTATGACACCAAAAGGAAACGATGTGCTGTTCTACGCCCGAAAATTTCTGGGTAGGCCCTATGTGGCGTTTACCCTTGAAGTAGCCGACCCCGAAGAGTTGGTGGTGAATCTTCGCGGACTGGACTGCACAACGTATGTGGAGACTGTCCTCGCTCTCACCATGACTTATCGCCAAGGCGGGCGCAGCTTCTCCGACTATTTGCGTAATCTTGAATATATCCGCTATCGTGGGGGTGTGAGGGACGGATACCTTTCGCGCCTACACTATTTTGCTTGGTGGATGCATGATAATACTGAAAAGGGAATAGTGGAGGAGATAATAGGACCAAAGTATTGGAATGCAACAATGAGCGTGAACGACTTCTACATGACAAAGCATTGGAAAAGCTATAAAATGCTCGCTGCTCACCCTGATTGGGTGCCAAAAATAACTGAACTGGAAAATGAGGGAAATGGCAGGATGATAAAATACCTCCCGAAATGCTATCTTAACCTCAGCCGCAAGGAACTTCCAGATGTGCATGACGGCGATGTCGTTGCGATTGTTACGACAAAAGAAGGGCTGGACTTCTCACACCTGGGTTTTGCCGTGTGGGGACGCGACGGCAAGCTGCATCTGCTCAACGCGTCAATGGTATATAAAAAGGTAGTTGAGGACAAAGATACATTTTATAAGTATATGGCAGAGCGTCGCACCTCGGTTGGGATAAGCCTGCTCAGGCTGAAATGAAATCAGCAGGAAATATATATATAATATGTACCAAAAATCCCCGCAAAACATCTTAAAATGTTTGCGGGGATTTTTATCTGATTTAAGTTGGTTTAGCCAGAAAAACTAAATGGCTACACCTTATTTCTGCTTCAGTAGGTCGCGAATCTCGGAGAGAAGTTTTTCTTCGGCTGATGGTTCTGCGGGAGCAGCGGGCTCTTCTTCTTTCTTGCGGTTGAGCTTGTTGATGCCCTTGAGCATGAGGAATATACAGAAGGCTACAATGAGGAAATCGACAATGTTCTGGATGAACATACCATAAGCAAACACGCTGGCGCCAGCCTCCTTGGCAGCATCGATAGTGGCATACGCCTTGTCGTCGCTGAGGTTAACGAAAAGATTTGTGAAATCAACACCACCGGTAGCTTTGCCGACCAAAGGCATAATGATGTCGTCAACCAAAGAGGTAATGATCTTTCCGAAAGCACCGCCGATGATGACACCGACTGCCATGTCCATAACATTGCCCTTAACGGCAAATTCCTTAAATTCTTTGATGAATCCCATAATTTTGATGTTTTAGCAGTAACAGTTTGCAATTTTAGGATAAACCACAGTGCAGAACCATAACTGGCAGATTATTTATTAAAAATTAAACGTTTCTTCACTATTTTCAGTTGCAAAAATAAAAAACGTTTTGTAATTTTGCGGCGCAAAATGGGATAAAAATAAAAGTCCCACTTAAAATAGCGTTCAAAAATTCATTTTATAAATTTCAAAAAACTTACAAAATTATGACAAAAGTAGCTATTAACGGTTTTGGCCGCATCGGTCGTCTTGCTTTCCGTCAGATGTTTGAAGCTGATGGTTACGAAGTAATTGCTATCAACGACCTGACAAGTCCTAAGATGCTTGCTCACCTCCTGAAGTATGACACTGCTCAGGGCGGTTTCGCTGGTAAGTTCGGCGAAGGTAAGCACACTGTTGAGGCAACCGACAACTCCATCATCGTTGACGGTAAGGAAATCACTATCTACGCTAAGCCTAATGCAGCTGAACTGCCTTGGGGTGAGCTGGGTGTTGATGTAGTTCTGGAGTGCACAGGCTTCTATACCTCAAAGGAGAAGGCTTCTGCTCACATCCAGGCTGGTGCAAAGAAAGTTGTTATCTCAGCTCCCGCCGGTAACGACCTCCCCACAATCGTTTACAACGTTAACCACAAGACTCTGACACCTGCCGACACAGTTATCTCTGCAGCTTCTTGCACAACAAACTGCTTGGCTCCTATGGCTGATGCTCTGAATAAGTTCGCTCCTATCTGCAGCGGTATCATGAGCACTATCCACGCTTATACTGGTGACCAAATGATTCTCGACGGTCCTCAGCGTAAGGGCGACCTCCGTCGTAGCCGTGCAGGTGCTTGCAACATCGTTCCTAACTCAACTGGTGCTGCAAAGGCTATTGGTCTTGTAATTCCTGAGCTCAACGGTAAACTCATCGGTTCTGCTCAGCGCGTTCCAACTCCCACAGGCAGCACAACAATCCTCATTGCTGTCGTTAAGGGTAAGGACATCACTAAGGAAGGTATCAACGCAGCTATGAAGGCAGCCGGCAACGAGAGCTTCGGCTACACTGAAGATCAGATTGTAAGCAGCGACATTATCGGTATGAAGTTCGGTTCTCTCTTCGATGCTACTCAGACTATGGTTAGCAAGGTTGACGAAGACACATATCAGGTTCAGGTTGTAAGCTGGTACGACAACGAGAACTCTTACACATCTCAGATGGTTCGCACTATCAAGTACCTCTCTGAGCTGAAGTAATAAGAAAACTCATAAACAAAAAAAAGAGGGAGTGTCAATGACGACACGCCCTCTTTTTTTGTTGTGGACCAGGAGGGGATTGAACCCTCGTCCAAACGGGGAAACCATGTGCTTTCTACACGCTTATCTCCACTCAAAGTTTTCGTGAAGTCGCATTGGCAGGAGCCTCCGTAGCGACAACCTTATCTCCTGAAGTTTCACGACCGCTGCGGAGCCAGCGTACGCTATTTCCGATTTTCTGCACCACCGTTTCCGCGAGCTTCGGAACACGAGCTTCGGGGTGATGTCTCGTCCCATCACCTAGTGACGGGATAAAGCCTCGATTTACTGTGCTTCAATCAGGCAGCGAGAGCATAGTTGTTTTCGCCAGTTAAATTGTTGAAAGCCTGTATTTAAGAGACGTACTTTCATGGTCTCTGCGTGCTTACCCACCATCTCTGCCCGCTGTCAAATCCAGTCTGGCCCTTGGTAAAAAAAGCGCCGCAAAAATAATGCTTTTTTTGAGAATAAATGCAGGAAAGTGCTTAAAATGTAGTTTCTTAGCAGTTTCTGAATGATTTCTCTTTTTCTCCGTGCTAAAGACTTAATGCTCTAAAGATTTCAATTCCTTAGATTTTTTGTAAATTTGCAGTTCGTGAAGAATTGGAAATAATAGAATAATCATTATGAATTTTAGTTTGAGAACACTTCAGCAAAGCACCTTTATAAAAAATGTTGCTTCATTGGGCGTTCTGCAAATTTCCAACTATATTATTCCAGTCCTTGTGATACCTTTTGTCACGAGGGCTCTAGGGCGCGAGTGCTTTGGAATGGTTTCGTATGTGCAGAATATTGTTGCATACCTGACATTGCTTGTAACATTTGGCTATGAATATTCTGCCACGCAAGACATCGCACTTCTGCGAGATGACCCCACAAAACGGGCTGTTGTTTTCTGGACCGTAATAAAGAGCAGGATGAAACTTTTCGGTATTTCTGTACTGTTGCTTGGTATCCTGTATTTTTCTTTTGGAGTAGTTCAGCAGCAACTACCATTGTTTATAGCCGGAGCTCTTATAAATCTTGGCGTAGCCCTGTATCCTACATGGTTTTTTCAGGGCATTGAGGAGATGGGAAAGATGGCAGTGTTTGGGTTCTTTATAAAATTCGTTGGCGGGCTCTTAGTGGTGGCACTTGTCCGTACTCCTGATGACGGGCTACTTTATCTTTCCCTCATGTCGGGTTCGTATGTTTTAGTGGCAATGGTTTCTTTAGTCTATGTGGTGAGACATTACGACATACCCTTGTCCTTGCCTGCAATTCCCGACTTGTCTAAATCAGTCAAGAGGCATAGCTTTCCGATATTCCTAAACACTCTTTTTGTGTCCCTCTATACAATTATGGGTGTGACAATCCTCGGTTTTTACACCGATAACGGACAAGTGGGACTCTATTCTGGGGCTTCGCGTATTATAATGGCAGTAATGATGATAGTTAATGCTCCCATCAGTATTGGACTGTTTCCGATAATATCCAGGGCTTGGAACCGTTCATACGCCGAGGGCTGGGCTATGTTTAAAAAATCTCTAGGCATTGTTGCTCTCATAGGCTTTATCGTGACAATTGTTGTGTTTATTTCTTCTCCGTTGCTGGTGAAAATCCTTTTGGGAACCGATTTTGTTGATTCCATCCCAATTCTCAGAATTTTTTCAGTCTTGCCGTTCCTCGTTGTCATAGCCAGCCTGCTGACCATACAGGGGCTCTACGGCATGCAACGCCAGAAGTTGGCACCCATCGTAGGATTCATTACTGCTGTTTGCGGACTCATAGCCTATCTCATAGCCATTCCAGCATGGGGCACTCAGGGTGCCGCATGGGCATGGGTGGCAAG
>JAFYFI010000035.1 GCA_017543785.1 Alloprevotella sp. | reverse complement strand
GGTTGTTGGCAAACGGTGTGAAGCCTACGATTTTCTACTTCAACCCCAACATCTACCCTTTAGAGGAGTATGAGATAAGGAAAAACGAGAGCAAGCGACATGCTGAGAGCCTGGGATTGAGGTGGATAGACGGAGACTACGACCACGCAGAATGGCAACGGGCGGTGTGCGGGCTGGAAGGAGAACCTGAACGTGGCGGACGCTGTGCCGTATGCTTCAGACACAGGCTTATACGGACGGCCCAGGAGGCATTGCAACAAGGCAAGGCTTGGTTTGCTACGACACTGGCATCTTCGCGCTGGAAAAGTCTCGCGCAGATAGACGAGGCTGGACATGCGGCAGAGGCGGCTGTTCCAGGAACACATTTCTGGGCACAAAACTGGCGCAAAGGAGGACTTCAACAACGCCGGAATGAGTTGCTCAGAGAATACGGGTTCTACAATCAGCAATACTGCGGCTGCGAATTCAGTCGCAAGGCGAGTGCAGAGTGAGAGCTTGCTATCACTATGCCGAACCGCAGCATGAATGCACGAAGTAAATTCAGTCGCAAGGCGAGTGCAGAGTGAGAGCTTGCTATCACTATGCCGAGCCGCAGCATGAATGCACGAAGTAAATTCAGTCGCAAGGCGAGTGCAGAGTGAGAGCTTGCTATCACTGTGCCGAGCCGCAGCATGAATGCACGAAGCGAATTCAGTCGCAAGGCAAGTGAAGAGTGAGAGCTTGCTATCACTATGCCGAGCCGCAGCATGAATGCATTAAATGAAACTCATTAACTCCATATTAAACTTCCTATCCCCCCCTCAAAAAACTCATTTATCATGGAAACATTCGTTGAAGCATTGGCGAGCCATGTTGCAGAGACCATAAGGAACATAGGCGATATGGAGTATTGCAGAGATGCCGTAAAAATTGCTGATGCACGAAATCATCTGTTCTATAGCATACAGGATGCAAGAACCGACGAAGAACATGCCGTATATGCCCTGCGCGACCTTTGCCGACTCGACGAGGAAACTATGGAGTGGCACGTGGACAGAAATCGCCTGCAAAGCATTGCGAGAGATTTTTTCTGAACATCCTGCCTGAATAGTTTTTTAAGAAAAGTTCGATTTCTCCACCCTCCAAAAACATAACTCATGGCTATATCATTCGACTCTTTGAACTTTAAGCACAAAATGCCCATACAGATACGTTTCAACGACGTAGATAGATACGGGCATGTGAACAACAATGCTTATTTCTCCTACTACGACTTGGGCAAGGTGGACTATTTCAATGCCGTCATGAAACACGACATTGCCAAATCTACAGACATAGTCCCCGTAGTAGTCAATCTGCAGGCAGACTTTTTCTTTCCCGTGTTCTATGGCGACGATATAGTCGTGGAAACTTGCATCTCGCACATAGGCAGCAAGAGTTTCACCTTGGCACAGCGTGCCGTGAACCAAGACACAGGACAGGTAGTGTGCCAATGCCAAACTATAATGGTATGTTTCTCGCTTGAAGCGAAGGAGTCTGTACCTATGCCGCAGTCGTTCCGCGAGGCTATTGAAAACTTTGAAAAATAAGCACGTCACTATATCGCCATGCAGAATATCATACTCACAAACGATGCTACCTCGGAGCTAAAGTCGCTAATAGCCACAAGTGGTAGCGACAAGGTCTTTGCTCTCTATGACGAGAACACCTTTCGCCATTGCAGATCGCTCCTTGCAAATCTTTATGGTGAAGTTAGCATCACTGACATCATTATCCCGCCAACCGATGCAGCAAAGAATACTGACACTTTGGCAAGTGTATGGGAGGCTCTTCAGAAGAAAGGCGCCTCGCGGAGTTCGCTAATGCTGTGCATAGGCGGCGGAATGGTGACAGACCTTGGAGGTTTTGCAGCTGCCACCTTCAAGCGTGGCATCAACTTCATAAACGTGCCCACTACCCTCTTGGCTATGGTTGATGCTGCGGTAGGAGGAAAAACGGGAATCAACTTCGGCAGTCTGAAAAATGAAATAGGCGTCTTCCGTGAAGCTTCGGCTGTGGTCTGCGATACAAACTTCCTGCACACGCTGGATGCGGAAAACACAAATTCAGGATTTGCCGAAATGCTGAAGCATGCTTTGCTTTCATCGAAGGAAATGTGGAGCCGCCACATCTCTTTCGACCTGATCAACCCCGACTTCAGGACTCTGCTACCTATGGTGGGCGAGAGCATAGAAGTGAAAAAGAATATCGTAGCCCAAGATCCTCAGGAACATGGGCTGCGCAAGGCCCTAAACCTAGGGCACACCTTTGGGCATGCCATGGAAACCCTTGCCCTGAAGAGGAGCAACACGGGATTGCATGGATATTTTGTCGCATGGGGCTTGGTATGCGAACTATACCTGAGTTGCGTTCTTGAAAAATTCCCCTCCGATACCATGCGAAAAACGGTGCAGTATATCCTTAGCAACTACGGGAAGCCAAACATAACATGTAAGGACTACGAAGAACTCTACGACTTAATGCTTCACGACAAGAAGAATTCAGGTGGTGTGATAAGCTGCACACTCTTGGCTGAAATTGGCGACATCCGCATTGACCGCCACCCTACAAAAGACGACATATTTGAAGCCTTTGATTTTCTGCGCGAAGCATAGGAAACACTTCGTAGCATTTATCAATTTAAAAGAGAAACATACAATAATAACAGAAAAGATGAACAAGAAAATACTTCTACTCATTGTTTCCATCCTGAGCGCAACACTCTTATTTGCTCAGGCGCCAACAAACCGACAACTGTCACGACTGGGATTGAAGAATGCCAAGGTCACCGCCTTACGTAATGGCATATGGAAAGTGTCGGTCGCAGGCAAGCAGAAAGGACACGTAGTGAGCAGTGCACCCTTTGCCGCCAACGTGAGTGGGTTCAAGGGAGCAACGCCAGTACTTGTGTATATAAATAGCTCCAAGAAAATAGAGAAGATTATAGCCTTGCCTAATCAGGACACGCCTGAATTTTTCTCTAGCGCAGAAGAACTCTTCACACGTTGGAAAAATCAGAAATCAAACACTGCGGCAAAGATGAAAGTAGATGCCGTCAGCGGAGCAACTTATAGCAGCCGCGGCATCATTGGCAACGTGAGAGCTGCCATAGAGGCATACAACAAATATGTAAAATAGTGGATTGAAAATAACACAATTATATATTTCAGGTTTTCTTTCCCTACTCCTCAAAACACAAAAACATACAGACTTACTCATCCATGTCCACTACCGCAAAAGGAGTTATCTTCGGAATAATAGCAGCCGTATGCTATGGCTTCGTTCCAACGTTCACTCTGCCTGTGAGCCTCGACAATCCGCTTGCCGATGCCGACTGTCAAATGAATACTCCCAGTATTCTCTTCTATAGGTTTATCTTTGCTGCTATTCTGATAGGAATATATATGTGGATGCGTGGAAAATCTTTTCGTGTAAGTCGAGGTGAACTGGTCACGCTCATCTACCTGTCATTTCTCTCCGACGGCTCTGCACTTTTTCTGATTAGCGGCTACAAATATATGACCTCTGGAGTAGCAACCGTGCTCCACTTCACCTATCCCATCTTTACGGCTCTCCTGATGATGACTTTCTACCATGAGGCACGTAAGGCAAGCACTCTGTTTGCCGTGGTAATGGCAGTAGCCGGAGTGACGGTGCTTTCGTGGCAAGGCGATGGAGAGGCTAGTCTGACAGGAATCATAATTGTTCTTATCTCAGCTGTTTGCTATGCCTTGTACCTCATCAGGGTCAACCGCTCCAGAGTAAAAGATATGGACGTTTATAAACTCACCTTCTACGTAATGCTCATAGGTGGTCTCATATTTGGAGCACAAGCCCTGCAACAAGACGAGATACAACCTATAGGGAACATAAATCAAGCACTAAACCTTGCTCTGTTAGCCATCGTTTGCACACTAATATCAAACCTTAGTTTGGTGGCTGCGGTAAAGAATATCGGTTCTACGTTCACGTCCATTCTCGGAGCACTGGAGCCGCTTACGGCAGTTGTCCTGGGGCTTATACTCTTCAGCGAGCCCATCACAGCAAACATTGTCGTAGGTCTTTTGCTCATCATTCCCTCAGTTGTGATAATCATCATAACCCGAGGCAGAAACGAAACAAATGGTAAATGAACTTTTGCGGATTTTTGCTTGTAAGAATTGTTTTTCTAAAAAACGAATACCAGGTGTCAACACTCAAAAACAATAAAAACCTCTCATGAAAGAATTCCCAAGACACATACTCATTCTGGCATTTTTCAACCTCATCCCACTTTTCCTGAGTGTATTCTTCCTGTATGGCGGCATACTGGCTCCACAGACTGAAGTGGGAGATTTCAAGAGACTCCTTATTTATATATGTGTGCAAATGCTGTGGGTATTGCCCATAGCGAGTACGTTCATTGGACTTAACCAATACAGGCTGGGCTACCCCAAGCGAGCTGGCTTGACGCTACTCGTGGGGAACGCGCTCACTATAGCATGCATCGTATTGTTCGGAATGAGTTTCTATTAATAAGCGGCTTCCACTAGCCTTTGCGGAAGAGCAAAGAAGAGTCGCCATAACTAAGAAAACGGAATTGGTGACTTAGCGCATAATCGTAAACACGATGCCAATCCTCACCGATGAAAGCTGAGACGAGCAGAAGGAGAGTTGACTGTGGCTGATGGAAGTTGGTAACCATGCGCTCTACAATGTGGTACTCATACCCTGGGGCTATAAGAATACGTGTGGTAGCGACAATGTTTTCGAGTGCATTGGTGTGCATATAGTCGAGTATCGTCTGCAGGGACTGCATCACGCTTAGGCTATCGGCACCCTTCTCGCTTGCCTCGTATGGCAGCCACTGCGGCACGTGTAGTTCTTCGGGAGAGAGGTTGGGGTTTTCATGAAGCATAAGCCCTATGTAGTAAAGGCTCTCAAGGGTACGAACACTCGTAGTTCCCACTGCTGTACACCTACCGTCATGACGCATCAGGGCTTCTATCGTCGAACGCTTGACGGAAATCCATTCGGAGTGCATCTCATGCCCGGAAATCTCGTCGGACTTGACGGGTTTGAATGTTCCGGCTCCTACATGGAGAGTTATTTCTTCGCGCTGAACGCCAGCCTTGTCCAAGGCAGAGAGGACCTCGGGAGTGAAATGTAGTCCTGCAGTTGGAGCTGCAACGGAACCCTTTATCTTTGAATATACTGTCTGATATGTTTTAAGGTCACTTTGTTCCGTCTTCCTGTTCAGATATGGCGGTATGGGCAACTCGCCAGCAGACTCGAGTATTTCAGAAAAAGCCACATCCTTGTCCCAAGAGAACTCCACAACATTGTCGGCGCCTTTTGCCTCAACGCGTCTTGCCCTAAGAATGACAGGAACACCATCTACGGAAACCTCCATCTCCAATGCACCTTCTTTCCACTTCTTGGCATTGCCTATCAGACAATTCCAGCAGACTCTATCTCGTGAAGAGAAGGACACTTGATAGTCGGACGGAGAAAAGGGTTCGAGAATAAACACCTCCACCCGCGCTCCTGTGGACTTGTGGAAGACCAAGCGTGCATAGATGACCTTTGTGTTGTTGAATACCATCAAGGTATCTTTGGGAAGGAACTCGGGCAAATGTTTGAAAACACTCTCGCCTACTTCGCCGTCCTTATATATAAGCAACTTTGAGGAATCCCTGTCTTTGACGGGATATTTTGCTATTCTGTCCTCAGGCAAGTTGTATGAGTAATCGCGTATGTGAAGTTTCTTTGGGTCTTGTTTCAACATGTCTTTTTTATATGCTTTTATCATCAAGGATTAGATTTTCGTGTTCCATTCTATGTGAAGGGTATTAAGCGTTTCCGCTCCACTGTCGGAATGGATAGTGTATCTGATATGCAGATTTCCGCTCTCGGGAGTCATATCCCGAGACATAGTTTTTGTGGAAACTGTCATAGGAATCTTTCCATACGGTGTGGAGTATTTGGCTGGAAGCTCTCGCCCATCGCTAAATCTCAGCCGTGAGCAGACAAGCCCAGTGCGTCGTATCTCCACACTATCGGTATCGATAAGGATAAGAGTCCGCCCCTGGTTCTCAGGCTCATCGTGCGACAGGCAATGCCTCCCGTCGGATGTACGCCATTCACCCTGAAAAGAGTTGCAGAACATCTCAGATGCCTCACCGTCGCCAACACTGAGGTTGGTCTTTATGAAAATGTTCTTGGACAGATTCTTCTCGCTCATATCAACACTATATATATAAGGTACTCACCTTACAAGAATTTTTTTTCTGTTGCGCACGTAGATACCACGTTCATTTGGCTTAGCGACGCGTTTCCCCTGTATGTTATACCATGGAGCAGAAGAGTCAGCCCTTTCCTCATCGTTCAGTTCCACTTGATCTAAGCCCGACGTCTCGGGCATGACGAAGACTATTTCATGAACTACACGCCAGGGATAGCGAATGAGTAGCCGATATGTATCTCCTGAAACGAGGCCGTAGAAGCTCTCTGAGTCACTGATGGTCTCGCCTGGCGAGGCATACAAATAGTGGAAATGGCGTATGCCCTCAACCTCATAACCCTCATGGACTAACTCATACACTACCCTACCTCCTAAGCGATGGTCAGCTTTTTTATTGGTCACGTCTATTGCCACATCAAGCTTGTTTCCTGCACGGAAACTGATGAGAGGAGCAGCTATGGAGACATCCTCCCCATGGAAAGGTTCTATGCTTACTTTTCCCATATCAACATAATGCACGTCATCAGCCGACATTCGCATGATTCGCTCTCCGTCGGCGTCAAAACGCAGGTGCACCGTAATGGTACGCTCCTCTTCGGGCTTTAAGGTAACGGACGTGAGCCCAACATAATCGCCATCGCGAAAGACATCCTCATCGGTATCAAGATTGGTGAAGAATTCCAGCGGGGTAGTAAGTGAACGTTGTGAAGAGTTTTTCAGTGTTACGCTCAATGGCGTGTAGGACGTCATTACGGGTGTTTCCAAAAGAGCCCAATCTATCAGCAGAATTTCTTCGCCAGTGCGCTCTATCGGTTCAGGCAGCTGGACCTCCACGTCATCAGGGCAGATGAACAATGCCTCCTGATTGCAAAAAAATCCATTTTCGTAACCTACAGGCGACTCGTTCCCTTTCGGCTCTGAGTAGTTGAGCACTTCAAGATTGAAATATCCGTCATAATGACCATCGTAGCCCCAGTTCACATGGAAGTATCCATCCGAGTCATATCCATCAAGCACAAAGGCATGCCCGCCGAAACGCATGACACTACCAGCATAATACACAGGACGACGGCACTTTATCTCATTGCGAATCATCGCAACCCAGTCAGAGGGGTCATAGTTGTAACTATCGGCATATACAACATACTTAAGTCCAAAAGCGTTCATTAGAGACTCTTTCGCATTGCACGATTCTGCACCACTCGAGCCCGGATTCCAGTTCATGTGTACCGCCATACCAAGCCAATAAGAGAGCCTTGCCACTGCATCAACCTGCTCAGACGTGTAATCGCCAGTATAATCATTCAGGATGAGGCGACTATCGACATGAGAGCCTTTGGGAACATCGGCAATGACATAATGCTCAGTCTCCCAGCCTTTAAGGTCCTCCTGCAGCACATAGTCTCGTCGATAGTAAGTGAGAATTTGCTCTAAAGCCGTAGCCACACACCCTACGTCGCAAGGCTCCGACGAAACAGTACCATCATCATACTTATAGTACGGACATAGACTATTATAGGGCGTGCCCTGGCCGCGAAAAGTCGTAAGCAAGGGAGCGACAGGGTCAAGGGTAGAAGCTGAATGGGCGCGAAAACCATTCTCTGGCATCTTTTGCAAGGCATTATCATAGCAGCGGAGCAATGTTTGCAACTGCGGAGGCATCACCTCGCCAGTAAAGTCTCCATAAGCCAGGACCTCGGGGAGGCGGTCGTCGGCAGCAGCAATGACAAAATGCCCACTTCCGTTCCGAAACACATAGGCAGAACGTGAACTCGTCTCTAGGACCAGACCCTCTGCTGTTTCAGCATACTGACTACTAACTCCAAACATCGAAGAAGACAATACGCCAACAGTCCCAGCAATGCGCGTCTGCTTGGAGAAGCCATTGTCCGAGGTAGCAACGCCGAGGCTATCAAGCGAAGACATAACCCTGGATGCCCTCTCGCAGGCTGTCTGCACGTCTATAGGATTTGCCCATGAGGCAAACGCGATGACAGAAAAAAGTATCGATGTTACTATATACTTGAAATTCATTCTATTTTCAGATGTAGCTTAGTGAAAATGCAGAGTTTTTTTCAAAGCAAAGGAGAAAGAATCCTCACATGCGATGCTATCCAGCGGCGCGTCAGTGAGCGTTTTTCCCACGTTTCTCTATCGAGGAGAAGACAGTCCTCCATATCCTTAAAAAACACATCCTTTACCTTACAAGAAATCTCTTTGTCATAGATTACAGCGTTGGTTTCGAAATTGTTTTCAAAACTTCTAAAGTCAAGGTTAGCCGTGCCTATCTGGCAACAAACATCATCCATGACCAGAGCTTTGGCATGCAGGAAACCTTTTCTGTAGAGATACACCTTTACGCCAGCCCTAAGCATGTCAGTACAATAGCTTTCGTTAGCCCACTTCAGCCATAGCGTGTCCGTCTCCTCTGGCAACATCAGCCTGACGTCTATTCCAGCAAGCGCAGCCGACTGCAAAGCACTAAGCACATGAGTGGGAGGCATGAAATAGGGCGTCTGCAGATATAGATATCGCTTAGCGTTCTGAGCCATCCAGGCAACGGAATACATGATAGAAGGAAACCGCGAAACAGGAGAGCTAACCGAAATCTGAGCAATACATCCACCCTCAGATTCAATATGCCTTGGCAGATACCGCTCGCCACCATGCAACATATTTGTAGTGAAAAACCAACTTTGCAGAAATCCTCTTTGCAAGTCGCCTACCAGCGGACCGCGAGCACGCAGATGCATGTCGCGCCACACTCCGAGGCGGCTGCTCACATAGCGCAAAGCTATGTTCATTCCTCCTACATAGCCCACCTTGCAATCAATCACACATACCTTACGGTGGTTACGATAATTGGCACTTCGAGTAAGACTAGGAAAACGCACAGGAAGAAAAGCTGCCACCTGCACACCAGCATCCAGCAAAGGCTCAAAGAAAGCGTCGGGAGTTTTCCAACACCCCACATCGTCGTAGAGCAGTCGCACCTCCAAGCCCTCTTTAGCCTTGTCGATTAAGGCGTCGCGTACCAAACGCCCTACTCCATCATCAGCAATAATGTAAGTTTCCAGATGGATATGTTCCTTAGCACTATAAATATCACGAAGCAAAAGCTGAAGGAAATCCTTACCATTATCTATCACCTCCAGCCTGTTGCCTGCAGTAGGTTTTCCACCGGCATCGTGCTCCACGAGTCTCGCCAAAGGCTGCAAGTCGGCAGCCACTTCTGCACCATCAGAAACAGCGCCCTGAGCCAATATCATATCGGCAATGCCCTCATATCCGCGACGCTCCACAATGTGCCTGTGGCGAACATTCTGACCAAAGAAATAGAAAAAAATCATGCCCACAACGGGCAGGCATATAAGCACAATGAGCCATGCTATGGTCTTGGCGGGTTGCTGATTTTCAAGAACAACAACCGTAGATGTGCCTACAAGCAAAAGCACATACACCACAAGCAATATCCAAAACAAAATTGTCGATAGCATGACTCCAAATCTGAGGCACATCGAGCATAATGCTGCCTATTCGCACACGCTACTCGACACGCTCCAAAAAATGTTTCAAAGTTCTCACTGCAAAAATATGAAAAGTATCTTATTTAATATATATAGGTATCTAAAAAAGTTTTAATGTGACAACAAATGTCTGTATTGAGAGTCGCCGATCAAATACAGAAATAAAAAACAAAACAAAAAGTTTGCATAACGGGAAAAATGCCTTACATTTGCACTCGCATCTCAGTCCGCGCACCAGCCAGCGATGCCTTTCGCGCATTCGGCTGACACAGTAGGACTAAATGAAAATTGAGAACTCAAAAATGGCTGCACGTTACTATTCCTACGCTTATTTTTATTACTTTACCATAAGGTGAAGCGGGATGGCATGTGCATCATTTTTTAAGAAAGATGAATAAACATAATGAAAAGATCCCGCTCAAATGAGTGGGATTTTATTTTCACATTAAAGAAGAAAGCATGAAGCGCATTGCAATACAAGGCATAAGGGGTTCTTTTCATGACATCGCTGCTCACTTATTCTTCAGGAGTGAGGAACTGGAACTGGTTTGTTGCAACTCTTTTGAGGAACTCTTCGAACGCATGGCTAATGAAAAGGGGCTCATAGGCGTCGCTGCTATTGAAAACACCATAGCCGGAAGTCTTCTGCACAACTACGAACTACTAAGAAGAAGTGGTATGGTTGTAGTTGGCGAACAGAAACTCCATATAGAGCATTCCCTGCTATGTCTGCCTGAAGACGACATGGACTCTCTGACTGAAGTTAACTCTCACCCTGTGGCTTTCATGCAGTGCCGCGAATATCTCAGTTTGCATAAGAACCTCAGGGTTGTAGAGTCTTACGACACTGCTGGTGCGGCAGCCGACATTGCGAGCAAGGGACTGCTGGGACATGCTGCCATTTGTCATGCAGACGCGGCAGAAATCTATGGGCTCAAAGTTCTAGAGCATGCCATAGAGGACAACAAGCACAACTTTACTCGTTTCCTGATTGTTTCGCGGTCAGAAGAAGCTAAGGCTATGCTTGGCGATACGAACAAGGCTAGCTTGGTATTCTCTCTGCCGCACAATGCTGGTAGTCTGTCGCAGGTTTTAAGCATTTTCAATTTTTACAACATAAACCTTACGAAAATACAATCTCTGCCTATCATAGGACATGAATGGGAATACCTTTTCTATGTTGATCTGACCTATAACGACTTTCAACGCTACAAGCAGAGCATCGAAGCGGTGCGCCCGCTGACAAAAGAAATGAGAATCCTCGGAGAGTACAAAGAATCGACAACTGCTTGAGTAGGTCCTCATGAAAGATTCGTTCTTTGGTCCTTAGAGTTTTCTTTCCCAACTCCACCATAACATATAAACCTATAAATAAAATGAAAATAAAACCAGCAGACAGACTAAGCCTTGTTGCAGAATACTATTTCTCTCGCAAAGGAAAGGAGATCGCAAAGATGCAGCAAGAGGGAATAGACGTCATCTCGCTTGCTATAGGCAGCCCCGACCAGCCACCATCGAAAGCGGCTATAGAAAAATTATGTAAAGAGGCTTGTAAGGCTGACTCGCACGGATATCAACCTACCAGAGGTATCACGGAACTGAGACAGGCAATGGCTGGTTTCTACAAAAGGTGGTATGGTGTAACTCTTGATGCTGAGAAAGAAATACAACCTCTGATAGGTTCCAAGGAGGGCATTCTTCATGTTACGCTGGCATTCGTAAATCCCGGGGACAAGGTTCTGGTTCCTGACCCCGGATATCCTACATATACTTCTTTATCACGTCTGCTCGGAGCTGAAGTAGTGAAATATGACCTGAAAGCGGAAAATGGGTGGCAGCCCGACATTGAAGCTTTAGAAAAAACTGACCTTAGCGATGTAAAACTGATGTGGACGAATTATCCGCACATGCCAACTGGAGCTCCAGCAAGGAGAGAGACATACGAGAAACTTGTGGACTTTGCACGCAGAAACAATATCGTTGTGGTGAACGACAATCCATATAGCTTCATTCTCAGTAAGGAACGCCTAAGCATTATGCAGATTGACGGAGCGAAAGACTGCTGCATAGAGTTCAATTCCATGTCGAAAAGCCACAATATGCCAGGTTGGCGCGTGGGAATGCTCTCTACAAATGCAGAATGGATACAATGGATTTTGAAAGTAAAGAGCAACATTGATTCTGGAACATTTAAGCCTTTACAACTTGCTGCAGCTGCGGCATACGACAACAGCGACTCATGGCACGAGGAATTTAATGTGAATGTATATGCTCGCCGGCGCATAATAGCCGAAAAAATAATGAACGCACTTGGATGCAAATATGAAAAGAACAGCGTGGGCATGTTCCTTTGGGGGAGAATACCCGACGAGTACAACGATGCTGAAGAACTTACAGAACAAGTTTTGCACAACAAGCATGTCTTCATAACTCCTGGTTTCATCTTTGGTGAAAATGGGCGAAGATATGTGCGCATATCGCTTTGTGCCAGTGAGAAACGCTTCAGCGAAGCGCTGGAAAGAATCGAAAATGGTTAATATCGTTTTATAGGTTCCTTTCTATATTCATCGAAACCTTTAAATCCAAAAACAAAACAACAAAATATATGGAACTTAATCTAAAACCTCTGGCTCTGCCAGGTATAGACGAAGAACAACGCCCAATAATAATTGCCGGTCCATGTTCTGCCGAGAGTGAAGAGCAGGTGATGGACACGGCAAGAAGACTTGCTGCTTACGGTATAAAAATTTTCCGTGCCGGAATATGGAAACCGCGCACTAAACCTGGTGGTTTTGAAGGTATAGGGAAAGAAGGACTACCATGGCTTAGACGAGTTAAGGATGAATTGGGAATGCTAACCACTACTGAGGTGGCTACCCCAAATCATGTAGAATTGGCTTTGGAAGCTGGCATTGACATACTCTGGATAGGAGCACGCACAATGGCAAATCCTTTTGCTGTCCAAGAAATTGCCGATGCACTGAAAGGACTTGATGTTCCTGTGTTCTGCAAAAATCCCGTAAACCCCGACTTGGAACTTTGGATAGGTGGACTAGAGCGCATAAATCAAGCTGGAATAGAACGGATGGCCGTTATTCATCGAGGTTTTTCTACCTATGAAAAGAGGCTATACAGAAATCTACCCATGTGGCATGTCCCCATTGAACTACGCCGCCGCATCCCCAACCTGCCCATCTTCTGCGACCCTTCACACATTGGTGGACGCCGCGAACTTATCGCCCCGCTCTCTCAGCAAGCCATGGACCTGGGTTTTGACGGGTTAATGATAGAGTCGCACTGCAATCCTGATTGCGCTTGGAGCGATGCAAAGCAACAAGTGACTCCCGACGTCCTTGATTTCATTCTTGACAAGCTCGTCATACGACAATCCATCCAGACCTCGGAAAGTCTTGAAATGTTGAGAAAGGAAATAGACAAGCTGGACAATGATCTGCTAGAGCTACTGGCAAGGCGAATGAAGATAAGTCGTGAAATAGGAACCTACAAAAAAGAACACAGCATGACAGTCGTTCAGACTCGCCGATACAGTGAAATTCTCTCTAAGCGTGGTGCTCAAGGAGCTCTATGTGGAATGAGCAATGACTTCGTAAAGAACGTATTTGAAGCCATTCATGAGGAAAGCGTACGCCAGCAGGTGGAAATCATGAACAAAGACTAATAGACTATAACAATCAAAACCCATGAGAATACTAGTTCTTGGAGCAGGAAAAATGGGCAGTTTCTTCGTTGACTTGCTCAGTTTTGACCACGAAGTGGCTGTTTACGACATCGACCCGCGCAAGCTGAGGTTTATGTACAACACACAAAGGTTTACTAAACTTGAAGAGATAGAAGCCTTTAACCCCGAGCTCGTCATCAATGCCGTAACGCTGAAACATACCCTACAAGTTTTTCGCGACATTATCCCTAATATTAGCAAAGACTGCATCATAAGCGACATAGCTTCGGTGAAGAACGGGTTGAAAGAATTCTACGAAACCAGCGGACACCGCTACGTTTCTACGCACCCCATGTTTGGACCAACATTTGCTAATCTTGGCAAATTGAACGAAGAGAATGCCATCATCATCACTGAAGGCGACTACATGGGCAGGATATTCTTTCGCGACCTCTACGGCAGGCTAGGACTGAACGTATGTGAATACACTTTCGAAGAGCACGACGAAACAGTGGCATACAGCCTGTCTATCCCATTCGTATCTACGTTTGTCTTCGCGGCTGTCATGAAACATCAAGATGCTCCTGGAACAACATTCAAAAGGCACATGAAGATAGCCCGAGGAGTACTGGGAGAGGACGACACCCTACTTAGGGAAATACTCTTCAACCCAAGGACTAGCGGCCAAGTAACAAAAATAAGAACGGAAATGAAGAATCTCATAGAGATAATCGACAAGAAAGACGAAACAGCGTTAAATGCGTTCCTGACCAGAATCCGAGAAAACATAAAATAGAAAGAACAGTTCCTCATACCTATAAAAATCAGATTTATATGGTATGGGGAATTTTTCTTTTGGAATTAAAAAAAGCAAAAAAAACTTTTTTTTAAAAGGAAAACTATTGAGTCTGCAATTTATTTCATATTTTTGCTTGCTGATAACTACATTTCGACCTCTGAAAAGTGGAAATATAGGCACAGACATGCCTCTTTCGACTAAACTAATTTACATAAAATCAATAACTTAACTTTAAACATTTAAAACAAAACAAAACAATGGCAACTTCAAATGCTACTGCACCAAAGAGTGCACCCAAAGCTAAGAAACAATCAAAAGGTTTCACTGGCATTAAGTCCGGCCTGGCAGTAATTGCTTGCTGCGCAGTAATCGCTATTATCGTTTACCTGTTTGGTCTTGGACACATCTCTAACTTTAAGGGCGGTGACGCCGCTGGCGTTATGTTCCACTTCCAGACTCCCGAAGGTCTTGAGCCTGCAAACCTTATGGGTACTGTCTATAAAGGTGGATTCGTTGTGCCTATCATCTGGACACTTATGTTCACCGTTGTTGCTCTGGCTCTGGAGCGTTTCTTCGCAATCAGAACAGCTTATGGCAAAATGAGTCTTGCTAAGTTTGTTGCTGACATCAAGGCAGCTCTGCGCAACAATGACCTCAAGAAGGCTCAGGAGCTCTGCGACAAGCAGCGTGGTTCTGTTGCCAATGTAGTAGGTGCAACCCTTCGCAAGTATGCTGAAATGGAAGGCAATTCCGAGCTCAACAAGGACCAGAAAGTTCTGGCTATCCAGAAGGAGCTCGAAGAAGCTACAGCACTCGAGATGCCTATGCTTCAGGAGAACCTGCCTATCATCGGTACTATCGTAACGCTCGGTACTCTTATGGGTCTGTTCGGAACGGTGCTCGGTATGATACGTTCATTCTCCGCTATGGGTACTGAAGGCGGCGCCGACTCTTCAGCTCTGTCAACTGGTATCTCTGAGGCACTTGTTAACACTGCTTCCGGTATTGCTACTGGTGCACTCGCAGTTATTGCTTACAACTACTTCACAAATAAGATTGACCGTCTGACCTTCGCCCTCGACGAGGTAGGTTTCTCTATCGTACAGACATTCAACGCAACTCACTAATCATAATTAAGGTAAACGCACAGATAAGAATCCTATGTTCTCTGTTAGAATAGCAGCACCGAACATTACCAATTATCTGGCTAAAGCAAAAAATTATGGGACGATTTAAAATCAAAAAACAAGACACGTTCATCGACATGACGCCGATGAGCGACGTCATGGTCCTGCTGCTTACCTTCTTTATGCTTACTGCGACGTTCGTAAAGGAAGAACCCATCAAAGTTCAGACTCCTGGGTCTGTATCGGAAATCAAGATCCCCGAGAAAAACCTTCTTACCATCTTCGTTAACCCCGAAGGCAAAGTCTATATGACCATGGACAGCGAGAGCTCCCTAGGTGCATTGGCAGACAAGATGGTTGAAACGGGCTCCTTGTCATCCCTCAGCCCAGAAGAGCGTAAGGCTTTTGCCCAGGCTCCTACCTTCGGCACACCGCTGAACACGATGAAATCTTGGTTAAGCCCATCTAATGCAGAAAAGCGCAATGATCTGCTACAAGATGCGGCTGCAGGTATTCCTTGCGATAGTGCGCACGACGAGTTGAAACTCTGGGTACAGGCAGCAAGCGACGTCTGCGGCGATGGTATGCGCATTGCCATCAAGGCAGACCAGAACACACCGTATGCTGTAATTAAGAAAGTCATGGACTCCCTCCGTTCCATACACCAGAACCGTTATAACCTCATAACGTCACTTAAGGGTGTGGACGATTAAAAAAAGAATGTTATGGCAAAACAAAATTCTTCTAAACAAAAGAAAATGAATGCCCGCGTCGACTTTACGCCGATGGTGGACATGATCATGTTGCTCGTGACGTTCTTTATGCTTTGTACTACTTTGCAGAAGCCACAGACGATGGAAATCGCCATGCCTTCTGACAAGGAAGACATAAAGGAGGAAGATCGTAGCCAGATTGCTGCTTCCAAAGCCATCACAATCATGGTGGACGAAGGACGCACCATCTACTACTTCCGCGGCAAACCTTCTGAGGCAGAACTCAACAAGACTGAATTCGGCAAAAATGGTATTCGTGCCATGCTGATGGATGCCAACAAAGCTGCACAGAAGAAGGTAGAGCAACTGAAAAAGAAATACGAGCAAAAACAATCCTCAAGTCCTCAGGAAGCTGCTGCCATCAAGGAGCAGTACAAGAAAGAGCTTGACGAAATTCGCGACGGCGACGATACACCCGACGTAATCATCAAGCCATCCGAAAAAGCTACATACAAGGATTTGATAGACATACTGGACGAGATGCAGATTTGTAGCATCGGTAAATACGTGATAGATAAGTTCACCGAAGCAGACAAGGCTCAGATTGAAGCCAAGTTCGGTGCCAAGTAACGATAAGTAAAGTAAGAAAGCTATGTCAAAGATAAATTTGCAAGCAAAAGACTGGTGCGACCTGGTTTTTGAGGGTCGCAACAAGGAGTACGGAGCTTATCGTCTTCGCGCCGCAGCAGGCCGTCGGCAACTTCGCGCCGTAACGATTCTTGTCATTGCGCTTGTTTCTCTAGTTGTTTTTCTCTTCTTGAAGAGCGAAATCGAGCAAGCACTGAACTCAAACATGGGCGACAACGAGCAAGTGACCGAACTCTCCCAACTGGAGAAAGAAAAGCCCAAAGAAAAGGAAGAGAAGAAGAAGCCAGAGATACCTCAAGAGCAGCCCAAGATGCAGCAGGTTGAGGTAAAGAACTCTATCCAGCTCGTTGTTCCTAAGATTGTGGACGATGACAAGATTGACAAATCCAAGGAACTAAAGACGCAGAACGAGTTGCAGAAGTCGAAATTTGACATCGGTAACATCAACTTCGACAAGGGTTCCGACAAGGGTATCAACATCGACGAGCTAAAGACCAACCAGCAAGCCAGCAACATCACCACACCTCCCGTTCAGGGCGGCGGTCCTGTTGAGCAGAAGGTTGTCGACAACTCTGTCGTTGATGTTCCCGCCTCCTTCCCTGGTGGTGAGGCTGCCCTTATCCGCTTCGTATCTCAGAACACTAAGTATCCTGAAATTGCTCTGGAACAAGGTCTGCAAGGAACGGTAACTCTCCGTTTCAAAGTAGATGTTGACGGTTCTATCAGCCAGGTATCAGTCAAGAAAGGACTTTCTCGCGAGTGCGACAAGGCTGCAATGGACGTTGTCCGCAAGCTGCCACGCTTCACTCCAGCTAAGTCTAACGGACGCCCCGTACCTGTATGGTTTAACCTCCCCGTTAAATTCCAGATACAGTAATATCTCACAATCATTAAGGACGGATTCTCCTAGCTACTTACTGGGAAATCCGTCCTTTTTTATTTAGTCATGATAAAATTTTTAGTATCAAGTTTGAGATTTGCCCTGCAGTTGTCAGCATTAGGCTTCATTGTTGCCATGGCATCTTGCAGCAATAAGAATGCTGGCAACGACTGGCTACGCGCCGACGACGTCCACGTAGCCGTTGATGCAACCTTTGAGCCCATTATGTCCGAACAGCTTCAGCAGTTTGCACTATCTCACCCCGAAGCCCAGATGAAGGAACTCTATTGCAGCGAAGACTCTGCAATACGCCTTCTGGTGAATGATAGTCTGCGGACGATTATCGCCACACGCAAGCTCACGGAGAAAGAACGTATGGTAGTGAAGAGTCATCATCTCGATGCTTCCCAAGCATTCATAGCCACAGATGCTTTTGCACTTATCGTCAGCAAGAACAATCCCGACACGCTCATCACCCTTGAAGAAGTGAAGAAGATTGTATCTGGAGAGATTACACGCTGGGAGCAGCTGGAGAAAGGACAGAAGAAAGGAGAAATAAAAATGGTGTTCGACCATTCAGGCTCCAGCACTGTACGCTATATGCGCGACAGCCTATGCAGCGGAAAAGAGCTGAAGGGCAACATCTTTGCACAGGGCAGCACTAAAGCCGTTTTTGATGCCGTAAAGGCCGACCCTAACGTCATTGGTGTCGTAGGTGTCGATTGGCTGCGCGGAGAGAACGAGTCAGCCCTTGCCAGTTTCAGCAATCTCGATGTCAGCGTGATGTTTGTCAGGCGCGACAAGGAGAGTTACCACCGTCGTCCATACCAATATTATATAGGTACTGGCGAGTATCCTCTCACGCGCTCCGTCTATGTCATCACCACCGACCCACGTACCCGCTCACAGGAGAAATATCTCTTCTTCTGGCTCAAAGGACAAAAGGGACAGCTCATCTTCTGCAACAACTCCCAACTGCTCCCCATGATGCAGGTACAGATAAAAGACGTTACGATGAAGTAGCATAATCCTCCAGCAGCGTCCGTTGCTTGAGTTCAGCCTAAGGCGCAGAAAGTTATAAAAACCGATTTTTCGGAAAATATTTATAACCTTCTGCGCCTTAGTAAATGTTAAAAAGCAAGCAATAAAGCTCATTATTGTTACAAAAAGAATTATCGGAAGAAAAAATCAGTCCAAAGAGATTTCTGATACGCAAAACTTTTCCTAATTTTGCACCCGTTGTATGCCCCCGAGGGCTCATTTGCATGGAAAAAGGCAGAGATTTCTTCCCTCGGCAATAAACTTTCCAAGACAGCCCACGTCAAAACGGAAAGGCATGCAGCCTGAAACAGAAAAAAGAAACAAACAAAAAAACTAGAACTATTATGAAAAAGAATGTTTTCTTCACTCTGGTAGCTGCAGTGCTCCTCTTCATGGGAGCAGGTTCTGCAAAAGCTCAGATCACGAAGGGTTATGATGTTAAGCCCATGCCTGCTGAAATCGAAGCAATGGTAAACCAGATCATAGATCTGCAGATTGATGACCCCGACAAGGGCAACAAGTTGCTCAACAAGGTTATGAACAAGATTAAGAACAATAAGGAACAACTCATCAGCGTAGGTGAATTCTTCCTCAACAAGAACATCTTCCCCATAGCCAACAAATGCGCAGAGCAAATATACAAACTCGACCCTCAGTATCTGCCAGGCCTGATGTTTGCCGGACAGGTGAACAAGGCTCGCGGTTTTGCCACCAACAACGACCAATACTTTGGTGTGGCTGGTCAGAAATACGAGGAAGCTCTCTCCGTAGATCCCAACTTCGTTCCTGCCCTGCGCCAGAACGTAACCATCTACAAGAAAATCAATCCTGCAGCTGCAAAGGACTATCTGGAGAAGATTTCTCAGATTACTCCCGACGACTACACCATCCAGAAAGACCTCGGCGACATTCAGTATGACCTCTCCGACTATGCCAATGCCGTGAAGTACTACAAAGAATACTTTGCCATTGTCCCCAAGGACAGCGTTGACCAAATCTCGGCTCAGAACTATGTTAACAGCATCTTCTCCATGCTCAAGTTCGACGACCTTGCTGTAGAGTCTGGCAGATTCCAGGAAATCTTCCCCAACGATATCACCTTCAAGCGCCAGAGCTTCTTTGCCGACGTCTTCAAGTACGACTACGACAAAGCTGCCGAGAGCGTAAAATATCTCACAGAAGAGAAGTTCAAAGATTACACATATCTGGACTACAACGTAGCTGCTACATACTTCAGCCAGGTTGGCGACATGGCAAACACCGTAAAATATGGCATGAAGGCATACGAGAGCGACACGACAAAGATTGAAGAGCTCGCCCGTGCAGCCAAGTTCATGGGACAGAATGGCCAGAACGACGAAGCCATTGCCACATATCAGAAATACTTCTCACTGCTGAAGGAGAAACCCACAGCATTAAGCCTGTACGAATTCGGTCGCGTATGTCTCACGGCAAGCAAAGCCGACAGCATAGCACCCGAGCGCAAGGCAGAAATCATAGCTCTGGGCGACAAAGCCTTCCGCGAGGCACAAGCTGCCGACTCCAAACTGTTCCAGGCTACATACTTCCGTGCTCGCCTGAACATGACCGACCGCAAAGTAGCTCAGGACGCTCCAAAGGATGCTTACCTGGAGCTTCTCGAACTGACGAAGAACACAGAGCCCGACGACGATTCTGCTAATGCCATGAAGGCTGAAGCATATCAGTACCTCGTGTTCTACTACGTACAGAAAGAAGACTTCGCTACAGGTTTGAAGTATGCCACAGAATGGAACACAATGGATCCAGAGGACGAAACAGCCAAGCAGTTTAAGGCCATACTTGAGAACCAGCTCAACAACAAATAATCGAAGTGGCAGTCACTAAGCTGCTCACCTCATAAAATAAAAAAACACCCCAGGAAACCTGATGAAGTCCTCTGGGGTGTTTTTTTGCGTGCAGACTAAAGTATGAAAAGTCTGAAAATAGTTTGTTCCATAGCAAAGGCTGAGCGGAGCTGTCAAAATCCTTTATCCCAGACCCCCTGTTTTTGAGCTCAAAAAACGGGCATAAAAATCATCTCCGAAAATTTTGGTCCGAAAAATGCCCGTTTTTTGCATTTAGCGGAAAAGTCTGACTTTCAGGCGGATACAAAAATTAGGCTCAAATTTTCGTTTGATTTTTCAAAATCCGAGCCACTTTTTCGCG
>JAFYFI010000034.1 GCA_017543785.1 Alloprevotella sp. | reverse complement strand
GTCAGCTGCCTTTATCCATTTCACATCCACAGCGTTTCTGTCTTCGCGAAAATCCCTATTAGAAATGTTTTCTCCAAGATCGGGACCAATAAAGACCAATCGGTTGTCTAGGGCATCCTGCAACACGCGAGCATGCGAAGACAATACAGTGTAGATGCCACCAACTTTATTACACACTTCCCAGCTGACTTCAAAAACCCAGTCAGGGAGCGAGTTTTTATCTCTTTTCATAAAAACGTCAATTTCAACGCAGGAGCTAGCCCATTAATGCATTTATTAGCTGAACCTGCCTATCATTTCTTTGCGGATGCAAAATTAGAAAAAAACTTTGTTTTGGAGAAATAGCAATGATATAAAGCACAAGTTTTTTTACGGCATTTCATTAAATATTTTTCAGTCATAGAAGAAAAACTCCCTACCCCTTGGTCAACTCAGGTGGGCATATCGTTTGCCTATGAGTGTTGCGTGGCGCTCATAACGTTTGGTGACATGGGCTACAGGATTACGAAGAATACTCCAAACGCTGGGGATGGCTACTCTAAACAAGTATGGAAAGAATCCCAATCGGCGTTGCTGCAGATAGTGCCCATATTCGTGAGCAAAGGTTTCCAAACTAAAGCCTCTTTTCAGCCAATGACGACTAATAAAGATGTGTCCCGATATTTGAAATGCTGTTTCTCTGGGTATGAAAAATTTTCCCACGTGGACGCGTACCCCTTCAAAAAAAATCTTGCGTGAATCATCGCCTATGAAGAGTACTCCCCCAGGTTCCTGTATGAGTCTTCCTCTATAGATTTTATATGTCTTAGTTTTCATAGAAAGTCTCAACCTAAAGTATCCGATTCACATTTAGCTATGCAAAGATAGAAAAAAGGGAGGTTTCTTGTATGGAAACCTCCCCTGAATTTTCATGCAAAGGGCTTACACATTATTTCTTACTTGAGCTGAACTATAGCGCGGCGGTTGTAAGGTGCAGGCTCTAGGTCTGAAACACCTCCCTTGGCAGCAGTTTCGATATTGTTGCGATCAACTCCGAGCTTGACAAGTTCTGCAACTACTGCATCGGCACGCTCCTGACTCAAACGATTGTTGATATTGTCGTTGCCTGTTGCACTGTCTGCATAGCCCGTAACGAGGATTTTGCTGTTGTTTTCCTTTGCAAAGTTTGCTATCTCCTTTATGTTGACAAGTTCCTTTTGATTTGCAATCTTTGAGGAGTTGAGATTGAAGAAGATGGACTGAGGAGTGGAAACAAGCTGTTTCTTGTATTTCACTATGGTCTTTACTTCTGTATTGGTCTGTGGGTCAGGCTGGTTGGCAAGCAAATCACGCAGACGTGCTGTTTCGTCTTGCTCAGCCTTTAGGGCATTTTGCAATGCATCGAGCTGTTCTTTGTTCATTGCCATAAGTGCATCCACGTCTGGAGCTTTTTCCCACGTGCATTTGCCGAGGTTAAATGTAAGACCGACTGCAGCACTAAGCATCTTATCCCAGTGGCGAGAACGCGACTTGCGGTACTTGGACCATTTGTCCCCCGCGCCTTTGTCTAAGCTACCCTCTATAGCTGTGGCATAGATATCAAGGAAGGCTCCAACGCGGTTGCTGATGCGGAATGTGTTGAGCAGACCTGCCTGGTAGGAGATGTCGTTGCTGTTGTTTGTCATGTTGCGGGCAAAACCGAGACCTACATAGGGAATGAAGTTCCAAACGCGCGTTTCGTTGTACCCGAAGAGCATGTTGGAGAGGTTGAACATGACATCCTCATGAATGTTGAAATAGTTGTAGGTTTTGTGGTCATCGCGAGTGTTTACTTTATCAGCCCAGAGGCCTTCAAACTTTGTACGTAGTCCGATACCTGGGGTAAACCACTTACCTACTGCTACGTTGAAACCGAATTCGCCACGACGGGCTGTGAATGGTGCGAAGGGGATACCTGGGTCTTCCTGTGATGAGAACGATGCGTTGTACTGTCCTCCTACTTGAACAAACCAATTTGCCCAGAAGGTGTTAGTAACTACTTTGTACTTTGATACAGGAATAAAATTTTCCTGTGCCATACCTGCCGTTGCCAATCCTGCAAATGCAAGCACAATCATTAGCTTTCTCATAGTGTGTTTTTTTTAGTAGTTTGGTTATTTAGTGGTTTTGTCGGATTGTGTAACTCTCGAAGTTTTATGCAATCCTTGCTTGCAAAGATAATGAAACTTTTAATTATTATAATTTTTCTCACATTTTTTTTGCAGAAAAACCCTCTCACATCCTGGCAGACACTCACACACCTTTAGTTTTGTGAGTCGAAGAGGAGTTCAAGTCCTGCCGTGTTGATGATAACGAATACTTGCTCTCCGTCAGGGGTATAGTTAGGAATGGTGCTTGCCATGAGTTGTTCCATGAGCGTCGCCATATCGCTGTTTGTGAGCTCTACTCCAACGGGCATGGCTACTTTTCGTGCCATGGATGATGCTATTCTGCTGGCTATAGTACTAGGGGCATTTTCGCTTCCCTGATTTATATCGGCTATGACGTCGCGCAACATCTCGGCTGGCTGGGTGCCTTCGGTTCCTGACGGTACACCAGTGAGCTGATAGTTTCCTGAGGAGATTTTTTCAAACTCAAAGCCTATGGACTTTAGTGTATCTGCTTCTCGGTCGAGAAGTGTTGCTTCAGAAAGGGGTAGTTCTATTGTCTGAGGGAAGAGCAGTCCCTGAGAAATGCCTTTGTGGGATGCTATTTGTGAACAGTAGCGGTCATAAAGTATCCTTTGGTGCGCTTTGTGCTGATCGACTATCATGAGTCCTCCTGCTACTGGCGAAACTATGTAGCGACAATCTATTTGCAGATATTTGCTTATTGTGGCAGTTGGCGCGGTGGGTTCTTTATCTGAAGCCGTTGTTTCAGCCCATAGTCTGCGTTGTTCAGGAACCTCTTGCCTGCGAGAAGAAGCAAGTGCCTGATTATATACATCCTGCCAGTTTGCCCCTGCACCAGCGGATTGCCGTCCCTGGGATGTTTTCTGAAATGGATCATAAGAAAGGTCCAGATGTATTTTGGGTGGCGGCGTTGCTGTGGCACTTGGGGTATAGACTGGTATGTCAGGACGATTTTCTACGTTGAAATCGATTGTAGGTACAGCTGAATATTTACCCAATGCTTCGCGAACGACGGCAAGAAGTATTTGCCATAGTAGTTGCTCGTCCTGAAATTTGATTTCTGTCTTTGTGGGATGTATGTTTACATCTATCCTTGAGGGATCTATTTGAAAATTAATGAAGAATGGGACTTGCTCACCTTCAGGAATGAGTTTCTCAAATGCATTCTGCACGGCTTTGGCAAAATAGGGATGACGCATGTAACGCCCATTGGTGAAGAAAAATTGGTGTGCACCTTTTTTCTTTGAACTTGAAGGCAGTCCTACAAAACCCGATATATTGGCGAGTTCGGTTTCCGCATCAACGGGTATAATTTGTTTGTCGAGTTTTTTTCCGAAGATTCCCAAAATACGGCTTCTCATACTGCCTGAAGGAAGTTCGGAAATCTGATTGCCATTGCTGAAGAGTCGAAAAGCTACATCGGGATGTGCCAGAGCTATGCGTTCATACTCTGTCATGATGTTGCTTAGTTCTGTATGGTCGGACTTGAGAAACTTGCGTCGTGCTGGTATGTTGAAGAACAGGTTTCTAACGATGAAGTTGGAACCAACAGGACAACTCACTGCCTCTTGTTCTTTAAACTTACTACCCTCTATGCGCAGGCAAATACCCAGTTCCTGCCCTCGGAGTCGGGTGCGAAGTTCTACTTGTGCCACAGCAGCTATGGATGCAAGGGCTTCGCCTCTGAACCCCATTGTGCGAAGAGCAAAGAGGTCAGTGGCTGTATTGAGTTTTGAGGTGGCATGACGCTCGAACGAAAGACGCGCATCAGTTTCGCTCATGCCAGTACCGTTGTCCACTACTTGTATGCTCGTCTTGCCTGCATTTTCGATGAAAATGCTTATCTGCGTAGCTTGGGCATCAATGGAGTTTTCCACTAATTCCTTAATCACCGACGAAGGTCTTTGTATGACTTCACCGGCAGCTATTTGGTTAGCCACGGAGTCGGGCAAGAGATGTATGATGTCGTTCATCTTTTTCTTTTCTGCTATCTCAAATTCTGAAGTGGAGCCTGCCGGCGAGGGACAGCCTTCAGCTCCAGTCCCTGATTCTTAGATCGCCATAAGAATAGGTCGTCGGGACCTTTGGGACGTATATAGTCGAACCATGCGAAATTTGACAGTCGGGTTCGTTCAGCGGGCGCCATGCCCAATGCATAAGTTGCGCACTGGGCTGCCGGTGTCCATACTTTCTGGAGCTCTCGCTTTTCCATATACATCTTCATCAGGGATGTTTCCAGATAGTTGTGGTAGAGTATGAGACTGTCTCTTTCTAATGGGAACATAACGCATGAAACATTACCCTCGGCAATACCCAGATTCATCTCGCCTTCTTCGAAATAGGCCTTCATCAGTTGGCAGGCTATCTGGTTGAAGTGTAAAGAATCGACTTGCTCTACAATGAGTGCTTGGCGCTGAACATATATGCTATCTACGGTAGAATCATTGGCAAAGATATTTATCTCCTCTCCTAACACTTGGCGGTTGTCTGTCCAAGCTATGGGGTCTTTATACAGGTTCAGACATCGTGTTCGGGTATCATAGAGCAGTGTATCGGCAACAGCCTGGACGTCGTTACGCCATGCTCTGGCATGACGTATGCCCCTGACTACTCGATATACTGAGTCTGTTTTAACGTTCATGCTTAACATCTTCATTGTGTCTGCATGTACAAAGAGCGTGTCCTTGCCGTTGGAATAGTCCTTGGCGAGGGCCTGCCCTGTCACCATAGAGGAATCTTTTTTCAATTCTGGATAATCGTAGTATTCGCACGTGTCTCCTATGAGAATACACTTATTCCTACGGTCGTGACTATACACATTGCCCCAGGCTTTCAGTATGCCGCTTGTCTTGTCGTAATATACTTTGTCTGCCTCTACATAAAGTTGCCTACGGGGGTTGTTGAGTTTGCTACGTTTGAACATCTCAACTATTTCTGATTCAGCATTGTATTGCCCATCGGTTGTAAAGATGTTGTAATCACCGCTGAAGATATTTGAATTGCCATCAACTTTAGCTTCCCTTGTGCGAGTATTATAGTACAGGACATCAGAGATCATGCTGTCCTTAGCATTTCTGAGTTTTACGTTATACCGAAATACTGCCTGGCGACTGTCTGTGTGGTACTTGCCATAGTCTGACGTCAAGTCGTTTTCGCCGTCCACAAGTCTGCCACCAGTTTCATACAAAAAGAATTTATTTGCATCGTCATAGAAGAGACTATCGGTGTAAAGCATCTGTTGCCTGTGACGTGCTACTACATCACGTGTAATATATGACGTCTGTGAGAGTCCGTCATAGAACATATGTTTACCTTTAAGCGAAAGTGTATCACCCTGAATGAGGTGAACATTACCAAAAGCCTCAAACGACTGCGAGGCTTGATATAGTACAGCGCTGTCGCAGGTCATTCTCTTACCAGCATGTCGAAACACCACCTTTCCACTCAGTCGCTGAGCCCCTGGGTGCTCGTATTCATCATAGTACCACTGGTCAGCATGTTCCAACACTACGGGGCCATTATCTGGGGGCGTACGTTTGGGATTTCCAGCCGAAGAAGTGAGATGAGGTAAAATGCACATTAGCGATAGTAAAAATACTACCGCTAATGGTTTATAATTATGTGAGTTATGTTTTTTCAAAAAAATATCTCTTAGTAGAGTCAGCTCTTAATCCAGCCATCATATTTAAACTTACAGCTGCGCCATTCTGGTTTGATACGCACATAGGTGGTGCGCACTTTCTCTTTTATCCATTTCTCTAGCTCAGCCTCACAGCGCTTTTCATACACTACGCCACGCAAAACCTGAAAATCTTCTGTCATAGTAGCGCGGTGACGGTCAATCCTGTTTTTCAGTTTTACTATCGCACATATTTTATGCCCCTTTGCATTAGTCATGATGAAAGGCTTCGAAATCTCACCGACGCTCATTCCATTCACCACTTTTGCAATATCTTGATTCAAGTCTTTCATTTCAAAGCGTGATGTGGGCAGCATACTGGCACTATTCGATAGCAGACCTGCATTGTTTCTAGTATCAATATCGTCAGACAGTTGCGCGGCACCTTCGTCAAAGGAGAACTTTCCTGCTCGTATGTCCGATGCTATCGAATCTAAACGCACGCATGCCTTCTCATATACGCTATCTGGAATCTCGGGTTTCAGCAATATATGACGTACCTTGACTTTGTTGCCTCTTTTGTCTATCAGCTGAATAATATGAAAACCAAATTCAGTGCGAACAATCTTCGAAACTTTCTTCGGGTCGTTAAGGCTAAAGGCAACATTTGCAAACTCTGGCACCCACTGCCCACGACCGGAATAGTCAAGTTCACCTCCATTACGCGCGGAGCCATCTTCAGAGTAGAATCGAGCAAGTGTAGAAAACTCCGTTTCGCCCTCGTTAACCCTACGCGAGAAGTCACGCAAGCGCTCCTCTACCCTCTCAATCTCTTCACGCGAAGGCTGAGGCTGCGATGTTATTATCTGCACCTCTACCTGAGTAGGTATCATGGGCAAACTGTCTTCAGGAACATTTTTAAAGTATTCTCTAACCTCCGCTGGAGTCACCTTTACGTTCTCTGTGAGTTTCATCTGTTCCTGCTGCACCCTGTACTGATTTCTTTGGGAGCGCATTAGCATCTCTCTGAACTGAGTAAGCGAGCGGTGTGTGATAGCCTCAAGGTTTTCCTTCGAACCATAAGCCTGCAGTGCAGAACTGACAATTTCGTTAACGCCCGACATCACATCGGATTCGCTAACCTCAATACTATCCAAGTCTGCTTGATGAAGAAACAACTTCTGAACAGCAATCTGCTCCGGAATCATACAAAGCTCGATGCTGTTGCCATTGCGTTCAGCGTCAAGTCGAGCCTCCTGCACTTCGGACAACAATATGGGGTCGTCGCCAACAACCCAAATAACTTCATCAACAACATTGCTTTCCTTCTGTGCAAAAATCACCTGCACACAAATAAACAATACAAATAGGGCTATATTACGCATGTGTTTGTCGGTTTGGAAATTGTAGGTTCTTGTAGTTGTGGGTTATTAGGTTGGTTTCAAACCTAAAATCTATCAACCTAAAGACCTAAATTCAATGTTTATTCACCGTTTTTACAACATCATCATATACTCGGAAAGTATATTTTTTCCTGAGTTTCTCAACCCACTCTTTCTCTCTAATTGTCTGCACATCTTCCTCCACTTCGCTTCTCACATCTTTATAGCTCTTTGGCTGAGAGAGTTTTTTGCCAGCCACATCACAGAATGGGAAAGCTTTATTCCATCGGGGTTCTTTCTTCTCACCAAAAACGTATAAGTCAACAAAATCATTCTCGCCTTTCTTACAGAAATACTGACCTGCTACCACGACCTTAACTGAATCCTTATTGAAAGCATCTTTAACAAGCTTTCTGAAATTCATGGCATCAGCCTTTTTCAGAAGTTTTTTTGCAGCCTTCAACAGTTTGTTGTCTTTAGCCTGCACCACATATCCTCGGAAATAAGGCTCAGTCCAACGATATTTCTTTTTGTTTGCCTTGAAATAGTTCTCCAGTGCCACTGTGTCGGCCTTAACCCTATCCCATAGGTCACGCTTGCTAATCTCATATAGCAACAGACCGTCATGATATTCCTGAACCAGATATTTCAAATCCATATTTTCATTTTCATGAGCGGCAAGAACACTGTCGAGAACAGCCTCGCGAGTAAGACGACCATTAGAAGCCTCAACGATCTTACCAATACGATATTCCGCTGACGCATCCTCGATACCCTGAGCCTTCAGAGCCTCTACAATCTCTTTCTTGCGCGACTCATAAGAACCAAACGGCCTACGGTCGTCCATCTTTATGATGTGCCAACCAAAATCAGTAAACACAGGCTTGGAAATCTCACCAGTCTGCAAACTGTAAGCAGCATCTTCAAAAGACTTCACGGTAGTACCCGGACCTATCATGCCAAGTTTGCCGCCATTGCGACCAGAACCAGGGTCTTGAGAAAATTTTCTTGCCAATTGTGCAAAGTCTGCACCTGAAACAGCCAACTTATATATAGAGTCAGCCCTGAGTTTTGCGGCAGCCTTAGCGCCCTCATCATCCTTCTGCTTCACACGTATCAAGATGTGAGAAGGCTGCAGGACGTCTTTTCCGTCAAGTTGCTTCACTGTACGATCATAAATCATTGAAGCAATTGAATCAATAAAAAACTCGTCCAGCATGTAAGGAGTAAGCTGCATATCCCTATATTGCAAGAACTCCTTCTTGTAGCTATCGTTCTTGTCTAATCCAACAGACTCAGCCTCGGCAACCTTCAGCTTATAATTGATAAACATATCCACATATTCCTCCACGCTCTTTTTCTCAACAGCACCCTCGACGCTACCATTTTTATTGTAGCTATATTCAAACTCCGACCGTGGAACATTCTTCCCGTTAATAGTCATAATAACAGGGTCGGCAACTTTCTGGGCTAAGCATAAACCAGGAATTGCCAAGAATAAGTAAAAAAACAGTTTTTTCATATCTAGGTTATATTTTTGTCTTATATTTTGCTAATCAACCTGAGCAATTCACGTCAGTCCTCAGTGTATAGTACTGAGCGACTGGGACACAATTGGTAAGTGAAGAGAACTTTAAGTTTCTATCCCATAACATTAACCATTGCGAGCGCAAAAATAATAAAAAGTAACCTTATTATGACACGTTTAACATCTTTTTTCGTAATTTTGCTTTAATAAAACATTCACACAAAACCACCTTTCCCATGCAAACACGATTCCAAATCCTCTGCATTTTCACTCTGATAGTCTTTTCCGCATATTCACAGCGCCCTAGTGCTGCAGAGCGCCGTTTCAATTCAGAGCAAGTCAACAGTTGCATAAACTACGTCAATAAAACCATTCCAGGAACAACCGCAGCACGCTTTTTTAGTTCTTGTTTCCCAAGCACTCTCGATACAACCGTACTCACCTTCGACCCACAAGGCAACGATGCTTTTATCATCACTGGCGACATACCCGCCCTCTGGCTTCGCGACAGTGCAGCACAAGTGTGGCCGTACCTGCCACTCTGCAAAAAAGATGAGCGACTACGACTCCTCATACGGGGTCTCTTGCGCAGACAGTTCCGCTGCATACTCATTGACCCTTACGCCAACGCTTTCAACCTAGACCCTAACGCCATGAGCCCCAATTGGGCATCCGACGAAACAACAATGAAGCCTGGCGTTTTCGAGCGCAAATACGAGCTCAACTCACTATGCTATCCCCTGCGCCTGGCATACGGATACTGGAAAGCCACAAACGACAACAGCCTCTTCGACACTCTCTGGCTCAACACAGTCCGCACCATCTACCAAACGATGAAGGCACAACAAGATGTTACCCACAGTTCACCTTACACCTTTATGCGAGTCACCGACCGCATGCACGACACCATGTCAAACCGCGGCAAAGGGCATCCGGCACGCCCCTGCGGACTCATAGCATCAGCTTTCCGAGCCTCCGACGACTGCTGTATCTTCCCCTACAATATCCCCGATAACTTCATGGCTGCCAGCGTATTAAAGAGAACAGCGGAAATTCTACGCGAAGTAAACCATGACCCCCTTCTAGCGGATAGTTTGCATACACTATCCACACAAATTGACAAAGCACTAAAAGAATATGCCGTAGTGAAAACAGAAAAGTACGGAGACATCTATGCCTTCGAAGTAGATGGCTACGGCAACCATCTACTCATGGATGACGCCAACGTTCCCTCTCTACTCTCACTTCCATACATCAGTGATGTAGAACCCAATGACAGTCTATATAAAAACACACGCAACTACGTACTGAGTAGCGACAATCCCTACTATTTCCGCGGTAGTGCAGGCGCAGGTATTGGCGGTCCCCACGTTGGCATGGACTTTATTTGGCCGATGAGCATAATTATGCAAGCTATCACTTCAACCGATACTGCCGAAATAAAAGCCTGCCTGACTACACTCCACACCACCGACGCAGGTACAAGCCTCATGCACGAGGCGTTTCACAAAGACGATGCCTGCAATTATACTCGCCCATGGTTCGCTTGGGCTAACACCCTATACGGAGAACTGATTTTAAAAATAATAGAGGAAGGCAATGAGTCAATACTTAAAGACTAACCTCTGTCTGACAAAACAACGCACATAAAAAACTCGTGCCGGCAAGCAAGATGCAAGTCGGCACGAGTCTTTTTTTATGCGCTGTTGAGCGAGTGCTTATCTCACGAAAATCTTCTTTCGTCCTTGATATACACTCCCTTCACGGGCTTCTCGATGCGGCGGCCGCTAAGGTCGTAGATTGCTCCGTCGCCAGCGGCGGATGAGCGCTCCAAGCTGCTGATGCCCGTGGTGCTTTCGCCTATGCTGATGGCGAAGCTCGGGGCGTTGCCTCCGCTCACGGCGAGGTATGCCTTGTTTGCGCCAAGGGTGTCACCTTTGTAGCGGTAGAAACCTACCTGTCCGTTCTTTGCCTGGAACGTGTAGATGTTCTGACCCGAGAGGCTGCTTGCACTGACGGGCTGGCAAGTACCGATGAGCTGGTTGCCCTCGGGGGCGGTGAGGCTCAGGTCTGTGGCTTGAGGAACAACGCTGACTTCCTCGCTCTCGGAGATGATGAGAACGGCGGTGTTGGCTGGAACCGTACCGCTTATTGCCTGTGTAACGGCATAGCCCTCATCAACCGTGATGATGTTTGCTGTGCCTTCCGTCAACGTGAACGGGAAGTCGGCAAAGAACGTGCGATAGTACTTGCTGCCGACAGGTTCGTTGTTCTGCTTAGGCTGGTTGAGGGTGAACGTCGGGAGGTTCGCGTCTGTGGTCTCCACTTCCTCGAAGGTCCACTCAGCACCTACAGCGTTGGCCTTGACGTCGGCATTGATGTAGGTGTCGCTGCCGAGGCTGATGTACTCGTTGTTAGTGCCGTGAGTGAGGGCTACTGTGGCGTCTTCGCCGAGAACAACGCTTGTGCCGCTGGCGGCAGAGATGGTGAGGCCCTGTGCCTGAAGCTTATAGTTGCCTGCACTGCCACTCACCGTGAAGATGGTGCCGAGGTCGCTGGCGTTGGTCGTCTTCGAGAGAGTGCCGTCGGTGCCTACGCAGAGGTAGCCTGTGCCGTCCTTGATACGGTAGAGGCTCGTCTGGAGGTCGGAGGCGGAGGGCTCACTGCTGCCGGAAGACTCTTGCTGCCTGTAGAGAGCTACTGTCTGCTGACCGCTGCTGTAGCAAGAGAACAGGGTGCTGCCGCTGTTGTACTTCAGCTGGTTGCGGGTATATGAGCCTTTGTCGAACGTTATGCTTGCAATACCGCTGCTGATGGTTATGGTTGCCTTGCTGTTGGTATTGTCGGTCGTCTGAGTCCTGAGGTAGTTGCTGGAACTGGAAGCGGCATAGAGGTAGCCACTGCCAGTGTAGAAACTCCAACCACTCGTGGCATTTCCGCCAAGAACCAGAATTTGGGTATCCGAGGTCGCAGTCACGGTGTTGTTCTCTGTGTCCTTCGTAATGTCAACAGCGGCACGGTTATTTGTGTTTTGCTTAGTTCCGAGTGCCTTTGTGGCTCCAGAAGCAACGATGATGTAGTTCTTGCCTGCCACAAGCTGAGAGGCATCCGTGACGAGTTCATAGACATCGCTGTCGGAAGACGAGGAAGAAGAGGAGGTGTATTCGTAGGTTGCTGATGCCACGTCGCTCTGGATGTCGTCCTTCACGGCTACTGCCTTCAGGTAGTAGGTGCCGAGGGCGTTGAGAGACAGGGCATTGTTGCCAATGACGTAGTTAACGTTTGGAGTTGCCGTGTCAACGGGGCCCCAGTAGTACTTTATCGTGCAGCCGTCGTCGGCTACTACCTGTATGCTCTGGGGAGATGTGTATGTGCCGCCCGGGAGGCTGAAGCGAGGAGCGTTGGGCTTGGTAGCCAGACTGATGGTATAGGTCGCCGATGATACGCTGCTCGTCTTAGTACCTCCTGCGCTCACGGCAATGGCCTTGATGGTGTAGGTGCCGTTGGTGCTCAGGCTGATGGGGCTGCTATACGTCGGCGAGGATGCCGTAGGCTCGCTGCCGTCGGTGGTGTAG
>JAFYFI010000033.1 GCA_017543785.1 Alloprevotella sp. | reverse complement strand
TCGGTGCTGACAATGTCTGTTCCAAGCGTCAGCGTACCCTGGACATTGCAGTCAAAGGATTCAAGGCGACTGCATCCGCTGAAACACCCATCGGGGATGACGTAGTCGCCCTCTGCCTCAATGCTGATAATCTTAAAGTATATATAGTCATAGAACTGTTGGCTGAGCAGCGCCACATTTTTCACATACAGACGTTTCACATTGTTTTGTGCCGTCATTTCCTCCCCTGCCATTTGCTTGGTGTAACGACGGAACATGGGCTCCCAATAGTTGTCGTCATTGAGGTCTGCCGAGGTGAACTGTGCAGGCTTGGATGTGTCTATCGGCTCAACAGTCAGTTGGAACTGCGGTCCGCGGTCAGCCCACTCGTAGGTGTCGATTGTGAAGCGATAGTTGTTTGCTACGTTTTCGCCTCCGAATGCTATGTACGAATCTGTGATGACAGGCTCTGACAGCGTAATCTGCGCCTGTGCGCCCATTGCTGCCATCAGCAGCATGGCAATAATTGAGAAGACATTTTGTTTCATAAGCACTTTGTTTATAGAGTTAATAATATTGCAACTTATAATTATTAGTCATTGTATCTTACCGTTAGCACGCAGGTAAAAAACAGAGAGGCTTCCCTTGCATTTCAGCAAAGGAAGCCATATATTTTTTTTACGTGCGTATGGGCGTATAAAAATAGAAAAGGTGGGGCTGTTAGTTGTTGCAGAAAGAGTAGCAAATGTGTTGTAATGGCCAAGGGAATTGGTCATTATTTTCGCTGCATTAACATTATTTATTTTCTCTCTTCGTGACATCATAATTTTGGTATAATTGATAACGAAAAAGTATATCAATAATTCAAAAGAATACTACCGGTGCAAAGTTAAGTAAAAACTTCGTTATACATAACTCTTTTTTTGATGTATTTTTTTGGTTTTTAATAAGTTATGATCTTCTAGACATGTTGGGGAGTAAGATTTTTTTTGACATAATCAGTCATCGCGGGCGGAGCGAAGTACCTTGTCTTTGAGTGCTTCCCCCCCATTTTGTAAATTGTATGTTTTTGGCGAAAATATTTGAGTTCTTTCCAGTCCGTTGCGAGAGGAGGATGAAGAGCATCTTCGCACTTCCCTTGCCTCAATCGTCATCATTTACATGGCATAAGTTGATGTGGTGAACGCCGCCCATTAGTCCGTAACGGAAAGAAGTCGATAGCGTGCTTGCAGAATAATGTCCATGCAGGTATTTCTCTCAAAAGCCTGCTTTTTAAGTGAAAAAAAGTATCTTTGCACCCACAACACATGCGTTTTCACGGATATGCTCTTGGGCGAAGCTACATTTTCCCTCCTTTGCGTATCCGTGTAAAAGCCGTGTATAGAAATCTCTAAGGATATGCATCTCAACGATATACTCAAGCTCTACAATCGCCATCCGCAGATGGAGAAACTGCGCAAAATGCTCATTCCCGGCAGGCGCAGCCCCATAACCGTCAGTGGGCTCTATGGCTCTTCCTCTGCCGTTGTCATGTCGAGCCTTGCCATGCGTGGCGGCATCTTTTTCTGCATACTGCCCGATGCCGAGCAGGCAGGCTATTTCTACCACGACATGGCAGCACTGCTTCCTGGCAGAAACATTCTCTTCTTCCCCTCAGCCTATCGCCGCGCTGCAAAATATGCACAGCACGATGCAGCAGGCGAGGTCATGCGTATGGAGGTGGTGGAAAAGCTTGCGCAGATAGCAGAGCAAAGAGAAAATGCCGACGATCAGGCTACAGCCCTCGAACCGGTAGTCGTAGTGACCCATCCTGCTGCCTTGGCAGAGCGCGTGGCACGCCCCGAGGACATTGCCAGCCATACCATAACACTTCGGGTAGATGGAGAATATGACCTATCCGAGTTGGAGCGCCAACTGCTCGACGTTGGCTTTCGCCGCACAGACTATGTCTATGAACCTGGAGAGTTTGCAGTGCGCGGCAGCATTCTCGACATATATTCCTATTCTGCCGATGAGCCATACCGACTGGATTTCTTCGGTGACGAGGTAGAAAGCATCCGCACCTTCGACGTCACTACACAGCTCTCGCGCGAAAAGCTCCACGAGGTAAGCGTAGTGCCCGAGATAAAAGATGAGGCTTCGCAGATGGTATCCCTGACGAGCTACCTCCCTGCGAGGACCATCCTCCTCTGCAGCGACCTCTCGTATGTGCGCGAGGTTATAGATAAGGTGTGCCAAGAAGGATTTTCCAGACAGGCAGACCTCAGCAGCAGCGATGAGGAGACACTCAACAGCGACGGACTCTTTGCCAGTGGCGAGGAGGTGACGCAGGCCCTCTCGGCCATGTGTCGCATCAGCCTAACGGGAGCTGGCTCCGAGGCAAAGATATCCTTCAACACCTCTCCCCAACCCCTGTGCCATAAGAACTTCGACTTCCTGCGCGACCAGCTTGCCGACCTGCGCGAGAGGGGCTTTAGCCTATACATTTGTGCCGACAGCGAGAAGCAACTGGAACGCCTCGACAACATTCTTAGCGAGAACAACGAAAAAGCTCAGGTCAGCCCAGGCCAGCCCTCGCAGGCAGTGATTGCTTTCCGGAAAGTCAGCAACACCCTTCACGAAGGCTTTGCCGATGCCGATCTCATGGCAGCCTTCTTCACCGACCACCAGATTTTCGACCGTTTCCATAAGTATAACCTCAGGAGCGAACGCACACGCAACGCCAAAATGTCGCTCACGCTGAAGGAAATAATGCAGTTCCAGCCCGGCGACTTCATTGTGCATATAGACCACGGCATAGGGCGCTTTGCCGGTTTGGTGAGAGTGCCTGCCGCCGACGGCACGCAGCAGGAAATGATAAAGCTCGTCTATCAGCGCGACGACATAGTGCTCGTGAGCATACACTCCCTTCACAAACTTTCCAAGTACAAGGGGCGCGACGGAGAGCCGCCCAAGCTCAGCCGCCTGGGCACAGGAGCCTGGGAGAAGATGAAAGACCGTGCCAAAACTCGCCTCAAGGACATCGCCCGCGACCTCATACGCCTCTATTCCGAGCGCCGACGCACAGAGGGATTTGCCTTCAGCCCCGATACGTTCATACAGCACGAGCTCGAGGCAGGCTTTAAGTACGAGGACACCCCCGACCAGTTGCGCGTCACACAGGAAGTGAAGCACGACATGGAGAGCCGCCGCCCCATGGACCGCCTGGTGTGTGGCGATGTAGGCTTCGGAAAAACCGAGATAGCCGTGCGAGCCGCACTGAAAGCCACTGTGGACAATAAGCAGGTGGCTGTGCTCGTGCCCACAACAGTCCTCGCCCTGCAGCACTACAAAACCTTCTGCGAGCGACTCAGCAACTTCCCCGTCAAAATAGAATACCTCAGCCGGGCACGCACCCCCAAGCAGGTAAAGGAAATACTCGCAGGCTTGGCAGATGGCTCAGTCAACATAGTCGTGGGCACACACAAACTTATAGGCAAGAGCGTACGCTTCAAAGACCTCGGACTGCTCATCATCGACGAAGAACAAAAATTCGGCGTCGGGGTGAAGGAAAAACTCCGCATGCTGCGCACAGGAGTAGATACCCTGACCATGTCTGCCACACCAATACCGCGCACCCTGCAGTTTTCCCTCATGGGAGCACGCGACTTCTCCGTCATCGAGACGCCGCCCCCCAACCGCCGCCCCATACAGACCGAGGTGCATGTGTTCTCACCCGAAGTCGTTGCCGAGGCAGTGAACTTCGAAATGTCGAGAAACGGTCAAACCTTCATCGTGACAAATCGCATCTCAGCACTCGAAAACCTCCGACAGATGCTCCGCAAGTATGTTCCCGATGCCCGCGTCGCCGTGGGCCACGGGCAGATGCCGCCAGCAGAGTTGGAGCAGATAGTCACCGACTTCATCAACTACGACTACGACGTACTCATATCGACAACCATCGTAGAGAACGGCATCGACATACCCAATGCCAATACCATCATCATTGATGCAGCCCAACACTTCGGGCTCTCCGACCTCCACCAGATGCGTGGACGTGTAGGACGCTCCGACCGCAAAGCCTTCTGCTATCTCCTTGCGCCGCCACTCGCCCTCCTCCCCGACGATGCCCGCCGACGCCTTCAGGCCATAGAGCAGTTCAGCGACCTCGGTTCAGGCATCCACATAGCCATGCAGGACCTCGACATCCGCGGAGCAGGAAACCTCCTCGGAGCAGAGCAGAGCGGCTTCATCGCCGACCTCGGCTACGAAACATATATCAAGATACTCAACGAAGCCATGGAAGAACTCGGAGCTTATCCTCAGCAGCCCATAGAAGACAGCACTTCCCCGACGGCAGCGAACACGGCTTCCGCCAGCACTCCCACACCCGCCACGCCCTGGAGGGCAGAGTGGGAGAGTGCCGCCGATATCGACTGCGACCTCCATGCCTTCTTCCCCGAGACATACGTCCCCGGTGCCAGCGAGCGCATGATGCTC
>JAFYFI010000005.1 GCA_017543785.1 Alloprevotella sp. | reverse complement strand
CACTGCTCCACGCTGATGTTGCCCACACGTGTGCGCCGCAGCGACAGCAGGTGTGCTCCGCTGCCCAGTGCCTCGCCTATGTCGCGAGCCAGGGAGCGTATGTATGTCCCCTTGCCGCACTGTATGCGCAGGCGTACATAGTCGGGCAGCCGCAGCTCCTCTATCTCTATGTTCTCTATGTGTATGGGCTTAGCCTGCAGCTTCACTTCGCGTCCTTTGCGTGCCAGTTCGTAGGCGCGCTTGCCGTCGATGTTGCAGGCAGAGAATGCCGGCGGCACCTGCATGATGTCGCCCGTGAAGCCTGCGAGCACCTCGCGCAGCAGCTGTTCTGTGATGTGCTCCGTGGGGTAAGTCTTGTCCACGGGATGTTCCAGGTCGTAGCTTGCCGTTGTCTCGCCCAGCCGCAGCTCTGCCACATACTCTTTGTCGTGTCCCTGCAGCTGCTCTATGATGCCCGTAGCCCTGCCTGTGCACACCACTAGCACGCCAGTGGCAAGAGGGTCGAGCGTACCGGCATGACCCACGCGCAGTTTCCGCCCGCCCATGCCGCGCGTCAGTAGCCAGCGCACATGGCTGACGAGCTTGAAACTCGTCTGGCGGTAGGGCTTGTCGAAAGCCAGTATCTTACCCTCTAGAAAGTTCATTTCTTAATCTTTATATAGATATTTTCTTGCCTATGCATAGCCTAATTAGCTCTGCTCTTCTGATTTTTTTCTCTGACGAAGACTTCTCATCTTCAGTCAACCATTTCAAGGGTGAAATCGGTCAGTCCGCAGGCATGCAGACCGATGATGGCAAGAATCACGGCTCCCACGATGATGCGATACCATCCGAAGGCGCGGAAGCCATACTTCGACACGTAGCCAATGAAAAAGCGTATGGCAGCAATAGCCACTACGAATGCCACGACATTGCCGAAAATCAGCAGCCCCAGGTTGTCGCCTTGCATGAGTATGTTGCCCTCGCCATTCTTTATGAGCTTGTAGAGCGAGAGCACCGTGGCGCCAGCCATGGTGGGCACGGCGAGGAAGAAGGAGAACTCGGCAGCCGCCTTGCGCGTGAGCTTCTGCGCCATGCCGCCTACGATGGTCGCCATGGAACGCGACACGCCGGGAATCATGGAGATACACTGGAAACAGCCTATCCAGAAGGCATTCTTCAGCGTGGGCGACTCTTTGGTCCCGTTGCCCCAGATGCGGTCGCAGAAAAGCATGAACACACCACCCAGAATGAGCGTCACTGCCACGAGCCACACTCTGCCAAGGTTTTCCTCGATGAAATCGTTGAACAGCAGTCCCAGGACCACTGCCGGCACCACGCCGACTACGAGCTTCAGGTAGAAGCGCCAGATGGCCTGCCACCACGTGTAGCCGTGGGTGCGTATGGCTTCGGGGTAGAAGAAACGCCGCCAGTAGAGACATACTACGGAGAGTATGGCGCCAAACTGAATGATAACGGTGAATGCCTTTACGAAGGGAGTGCTCTTCATGCCCAGCAGTCCCTCGGTGATGATCATATGCCCGGTAGAGGATACGGGCAGGAACTCTGTCAGCCCCTCAACAATGCTGATGATAAGGGCTTGAAACCATGTCATCTCTGCCATCTCTCCTTACTTTTCTTTTTCAGAGTCCTCCTTGCTGTCGCGCGGCTTGCGCATAACGGCGTAAATCATAAACAAATATCCGGCAAGGCATACCAGTGGGGCTATCTTGATGCGCATGGTGCTGAATATTTCCGGATTGAAATGCTCGGTGTCGGAGCTTGCCCCGCTCATGAGCACCATGCCCAGGATAACAACGACAACACCTACGGCGAGCAGCACAAAGTTGGTGCGGTCGAATGCAAAAACTTTTTTATGGTTCATATCAAAATTATTTTCTTTTATAAGACTCTTTTTCTTTACTTCGTCATCACCTCGTCGCCTTTCATGCGCAGGAAACGGTTCACGCTAAGCCACGAGCAGCACATCGTCAGCAGCAGTCCGCAGCAGAACACCACCGAGAGCGTAATCGTTATCGTCAGCGGCGAGATGAGCGAGCTCACCACGTTGTCCAGCACCTTCAGCTGCCAGATGCCCAGCCCCAGCAGTCCGCCGGCAATGATGGCGGCGATGAGTCCAATGCCCATGGCGCGTAGCACAAACGGGCGGCGTATGAAGCTCCACTTTGCTCCGGCGAGCTTCATGGAGTGTATCGTCATGCGGCGAGCATACACACTCATACGTATCGTGTTGTTGATGAGAGCAAAGGAAATCACGAGCAGCAGCACCGCGATGACCACCATCACCAGTCCGAGCAACGGCAGGTAGTAGCCTGCGCTCTCCATGGCGTCGCGCGGATACACCACGTCCACCACGTAGGGATTCTTGCGCAGCTCGGGCTCGTAGCGCTTCAGGCTGTCCAGGTTGGCATAGTCGGCTTTCAGGTATATCTCAAACTCAGCCGGAATGGGGTTGAAGCCCTCAAAGTCCACCGGTCCGTTCTGCAGCGCCTCAGCCATCTCCTTCGTGCCTTTCTCCTTCGAGAGGTATCCCACCAGTCGGGCATACGGCTTCTTGCGCAGCTCCGTCTGCAGGGCTATCAGGTCGCGGTTGGGGATGTCGTCGCTGAGCAACACCTCTACCATGAAGTTCTCCTTCATTTTCTTACTGAAATCGTGTGCAACGAGAGTGCAGAACACCACTGTGCCAAGCAACAGCAGCACCAGCGTCATGCTGATGCAGGAAGTGACGGTATTGAAGCGTCCGCCTATGCTTTTTCTTTTTCTTGCCATATCGTAATTGTTCTCCGTTCCAGCCACCCCCACATCTTCGCAAGGGTGCATACTGCGGAATTTGCCACAAAGATATAAAAACTGCCGCGTAGCGGCAAGCGCACAACCGACTTTTTATGCCTGCAGGGGCTTTATCAATGAAAACCGTCGCGCAGGAAGAAGTGCCCCGGAGAGAGATGTTTTCTAAAAGAGGTAAAGAATCTTGACGAAAAAGTAAAAAGTTTTGACACGCGATTTTCTTCAAAATAGAGCGCAGATTAGAGAAATTTCTGCGAAGATTTTGACTCTCCGAAAATCCGATAAGGAAATTTTCGGATTGCTCAAAGCAATTTTCAGATTCCTCAAAGAAATTCTGAAATTCCTCAAAGAAATATTCGCCTT
>JAFYFI010000032.1 GCA_017543785.1 Alloprevotella sp. | reverse complement strand
GTTTTTCGCATTTTGCCGAAACATCTGACTTTCAAGACGATATAAAATTTTGGATCGGATTTTCATCTGATTTTTGAAAATCCGAGCCACTTTTCAGCGATTTTTCGCCTCAAAAACGCGAAAATTTCTTTGAGAAATTTCAGAATTTCTTTGTTGGATTCCGGAATTACTTGGAGTAATCCGAAAATTTCTTTATCGGATTTTCGGAGAGTCAAAATCTCCGCAGAAATTCCTCAAATCTGCGTTCTATTTTGAAGAAAATCCCGTGTCAAAACTTTTTACTTTTTCGTCAAGATTCTTAACCCCTTTTGCAAAAACAGCCAGACCGCTTGCTGTCGGGCAAAGCAAAAAAATGGGCAAAAGACTGCATTTTAGCGGACAAGTATATAAAAAAAAGAACGCCGGCGATGAAACTGACGTTCTTTTCCTATGATGACGATAGGCGCGTGGTTGCTGCGAAAATTAGGATAACCTTTCCTAAAGGTCTTCTTTCCTTTTCTTGCCTGTTCCTGACATACGGTCGAACTGGTCGATGGTATTGCGTGTGAATGCTATCTTGCGTAGCAGCGGTCCTACTACGGGAATGGCATACCACCAAGGCTCGCTCCAGTCGTATCCCTCTATGGGCAATACTTCGTTGAGAACACGCTTTGCCGCAATCTTTGCCTCAGTATTTGCTCTGTCGGTAGCCAGTGTTGCAGAGGATGATAGTTTGTCGGGCTCTGCGTCTTGTTTCTTTACGTAGGGTGCGCAGCTCGTGATGAGTGCTACATATTCTTCCTGTAGGCTGGAAGCCAGGAGCGCCTTTTCAAACTCTCCCTGGTCAGAGCACCCGTCTGCCAGCTCTTCCATCTTACGAAACAAAGCCTCTGCCTCTTCGTTTTTTTCGGCAGGAAGGTCATAGTAGTCGGTCAGGGCACTACGTCGCACGTCGAGCCATTGTTTCTTTTCCTCACTCATAGTAAATATTTTTTATAAAGTAAAATAACTTCTCATCCGAAGAGTGCCCTCAGGGCTTCGGTCACTGTCCGCACAGGAACGAGTTCTATGCTGAACGACTTGCGCTCCAGGTTTTTGGCATTCGACTCTGGCAGCAGGAAACGCTTGAACCCAAGCTTCTCGGCTTCACTGATGCGCTGTTGTATGCGCATCACGGGACGTATCTCGCCGCTCAGCCCCACCTCGCCTGCCATTGCCACGCTGCGCTCTATGGGCGTATCGACATTACTGCTCAGCACGGCAGCAATGATGCTCAGGTCGATAGCTGTGTCGCTCACTCGCAAGCCGCCAGCTATGTTCAGAAATACGTCTTTTGCTCCTATCTTGAAGCCCACGCGCTTTTCCAGCACGGCAAGGAGCATGTTGAGCCGTCGAAGGTCAAAGCCTGTTGCCGAACGCTGGGGCATGCCATACGCCGCTGAAGACACAAGAGCCTGAACCTCTATGAGGAAAGGCCGCACTCCCTCTATTGCGGCACAGACAGCCACACCACTAAGCTCGTCCTCTGTTTGCGACAGCAGCAGTTCTGAAGGGTTTTCCACCGCACGCAGGCCACTCTGCCTCATCTCGTAGATGCCAAGCTCGCTTGTGGAGCCGAAACGATTTTTCTGACTTCTCAGTATGCGATAAAAATAATGTCGGTCGCCCTCAAACTGCAAAACGGTATCCACAATATGCTCCAGCACCTTCGGACCAGCTATTGTCCCGTCTTTTGTTATGTGCCCCACCAATATCACTGGCGTACCACTCTCCTTGGCATATCTGAGCAAGGCGGCGGCGCACTCGCGAATCTGTGTGACGCTTCCTGCCGACGACTCTACGGTCTCGGTGAACAGGGTCTGAATAGAGTCGATGACCAGCAATTCGGGCTTTACGCGGTTTATCTCTTCCGAAATGCGTTCAAGGTTTGTCTCGCAGTAGAGCAACAAGTTTGCATTTGCGCTTTCGGCGTCGCTAAGCCGCTCGGCACGGAGTTTTATCTGTTGTTCGCTTTCCTCACCACTGACGTACAGCACCTTGACGTCCGTCAGCCTGAGCACCGTCTGGAGCAACAAGGTGGACTTGCCTATGCCAGGCTCGCCGCCCAGGAGGACCAGGCTCCCTGGCACTAGCCCACCACCCAGGACTCTATTGAGTTCTGCGTCGGTCATGTCAATGCGTGGCAATGCCTCTGCCGAAACGTCGCGCAAGAGTCTGCTGCCGCGTCTGCGCTCGCCGCCGAGTCCTGCGGCTTGTGCAAAGGATGCTCCTCGCTGTGTTGCCGGCGCTGGAGACTCCTTGAATTCTTTCATC
>JAFYFI010000031.1 GCA_017543785.1 Alloprevotella sp. | reverse complement strand
TAATGAAATGCCGTAAAAAAACTTGTGCTTTATATCATTGCTATTTCTCTAAAACAAAGTTTTTTTCTAATTTTGCATCCGCAAAGAAAAGATAGGCTGGCTCAGCTAATAAATGCATTAATGGGCTAGCTCCTGCGTTGAAATTGACGTTTTTATGAAAAGAAATAAAAACTCGCTCCCTGACTGGGTCTTTGAAGTCAGCTGGGAAGTGTGTAATAAAGTTGGAGGCATCTACACTGTTTTGTCTTCGCATGCTCGCGTGTTGCAGGATGCCCTAGACAGCCGGTTGGTCTTTATTGGTCCCGATCTTGGAGAAAACATTTCTAATAGGGATTTTCGCGAAGACAGAAACGCTGTGGATGTGAAATGGATAAAGGCAGCTGACACGGCAGGACTGAAAGTAAGGTTCGGAAGATGGCTTGTACCAGGTGAGCCGCCATGTATGCTTATTGACTTCAAACCTTTCATGGCTGGCAAAGACGATATATATGCCAGGGCGTGGGAGTTGTTTGGAGTGGATAGTCTGCATGCTTATGGTGACTATGATGAAGCTTCAATGTTTTCTTATGCTGCAGGCAGACTTGTCGAGGTGGTGTGCAGGGAAACTATGGACGCGGATTCTCGCATAGTGTATCAAGCTCACGAATGGATGTCGGGGCTGGGGATGTTGTTTTTGAAAAAGGCTGTTCCCTCAGTGTCGACAGTCTTCACCACTCATGCAACCAGCATGGGGCGCAGCATAACGGGCAACGGGAAAGAACTATATAAATATTTCACAGGATATGACGGTGACCAGATGGCGTCGGAGCTCAACATGGAGGCTAAGCACAGCGTAGAAAAACGTGCTGCCCAAGGTGCCGACTGTCTTACTACCGTCAGCAAACTGACCGACCGTGAGTGTGAGCAACTTCTGGGGAGAAAAGCAGACGTTATTCTTCCTAATGGCTTCGATCTGAGCATTGTGCCAGCTCCAAGGAAGTTTGCTGCAATAAGGCGCGCTGCGAGAAAAAAGTTGCTGAAAGTATGCTCTGCTCTGATAGGTATGCAACTGGAGGATGATACCCTGATAGTTTCCACCAGCGGTAGGAATGATTTTCGCTGCAAGGGCTTTGACGTGTATATGCAGTCGTTGTCTTTGCTGAACGATTACTTGCGCCGTACTGGGCGTAGCGCTGGCAGAAAGGTACTGGCTCTGATCGAGGTGCCTTGCTGGACAAAGCAGCCTCGGCAGGATTTGAAAGAGCGTATGGTGAGTGGAGAGGAGTATAGTTTACCTCTAGACATGCCCATGATGACTCATGAACTCTATAATACTAATGAGGATCGAATTGTGCAGACTATTCAGCACATGGGACTGTGGAATACTACGGCTGATGCCGTGAAGGTGGTCTTGATACCATGCTATCTGGACGGCGACGATGGTATCTTCGATATGAAATACTATGACTTGCTCACTGCAAACGACCTGTGTGTGTATCCTAGCTATTATGAGCCATGGGGATATACTCCGCTTGAGGCTTGTGCTTTCAGAACTCCATGCATCACTACCGATCTGAGTGGTTTTGGACGGTGGGTTTGCGAGACTTTGGGGCATGTTGGCAGGCTTGAGGATGGTGTTGAGGTGATACATCGTGACGACGACAATTATTTTGGCGTGGCTGGCAATATCGCCCAGACTATTGACACTATGCTAACTGCTCGCGCCACTGAGGTGCGTAAGTACCGTGCCCAAGCAGGAAAAATTGCGGAAAATGCTCAGTGGGAGAATTTTTGCTCTTGTTATCTTGAGGCTTATAAGGTTGCTATGGATAAGGCGACAAAACTTATTTCCTAAAACGAATTCAATAAAAACGATAATAACTTAGACTATGAAAATTAAAGTAAGTAATGCTAACGAACCGCAGTGGAATGTGATAAACGTGAAAAGTCATATTCCAGCGGAGTTGAAGAAGCTTGATGAACTGTCGCGTAACCTTTGGTGGACGTGGAATGTTGAAGGAAGAGATCTCTTTCGTAGTGTGGATAGAGAGTTGTTCACCAAGACCGACCAGAATCCTATAGAGATGCTCCAGCGCCTCCCTTATGAGCGCCTGAAGGAGCTGGCTAAGGACGAGGTGCTGATGGCACGTCTGGACAAGGTCTATAAGCTTTATCGCGACTATATGGACGAAAAACCCAATGCGAAGCGTCCTAGCGTGGCGTATTTTTGTATGGAATATGGTCTTTTCCATATCTTAAAGATTTATTCTGGTGGTTTGGGAATTCTTGCAGGTGACTACCTCAAGGAGGCTAGTGACAGCAACGTGGATATGTGTGCCGTAGGATTTCTCTATCGTTATGGCTATTTCACCCAAATGCTTTCCATGGATGGTCAGCAAATAGCTAACTATGAGGCTCAGGATTTCGACAGACTGCCTTTGGAGCGTGTTCTTGACCAAGATGGAAATCAAATGATTGTTGATGTTCCCTTCCCCAATTATGTTGTACATGCAGCTATTTGGCGCGTTAACGTGGGGCGTATCTCCCTCTATTTGCTTGATACGGATATTCAGCAAAACTCCGAATATGACCGCACCATAACTCATACTCTTTATGGTGGTGATTGGGAAAACCGTATGCGCCAGGAGTATCTGCTTGGTATTGGCGGCATGCTTGCCTTGAAGAAACTTGGTATCAAAAAGGATATCTATCACTGCAACGAGGGTCATGCAGCATTCTGTAATGTTCAGCGACTTGTTGACTATGTTGGTGAGGGATATGACTTCTATCAGGCTCTGGAGTTGGTGCGCTCATCGTCGCTCTACACTGTTCATACTCCCGTTCCTGCCGGGCACGACTATTTCGAAGAGAGTCTCTTCGGTAAGTATATGGGAGGATATGCAGAGAAACTTGGCATTTCCTGGGATGATTTTATGGGACTGGGACGCACTAATCCTGAGGATAAAGGTGAGAAATTCTGTATGTCCACGTTCCTCTGCAAGACTTGTCAGGAAGTGAACGGCGTGAGCTGGCTACATGGCGAGGTGAGCAAGAAAATGTTCAGCGGAATATGGCGTGGATATTTCCCAGAGGAGAGCCACGTGGGCTATGTAACCAATGGAGTACACTATCCCACATGGAGCGCCAAGGAATGGAAAACCGTCTATAACAAGTATTTCGATAAATCTTTCCTGAAAGATGAGTCAAACCAAAAGATTTGGGAAAAGATATATGAGGTTCCCGATGAGGAAATCTGGAAGACCAGAGTAGCCCTTAAGACGAAGCTAATAGAATATATCCGTGCACGTTTCCGTGAAAATTGGTTGAAGAACCAGGGCGATCCCAGTAGGGTAGTGAGTCTGCTTGACAAGATTAATCCCAATGCCTTGCTTATAGGCTTTGCACGTCGTTTTGCTACCTACAAACGAGCTCACCTATTGTTTTCCGACCTGGAGCGACTCTCAAAGATTGTGAACAATCCCGACTATCCTGTTCAGTTTATCTTTGCAGGTAAGGCGCATCCAGCCGATGGAGCAGGGCAGGGGCTTATAAAACGAATCTATGAAATTTCCCAGCGTCCGGAATTTATCGGAAAGATCCTCTTCCTCGACAACTATGACATGCATCTTGCGCGTCGTCTGGTTAGTGGTGTGGATATCTGGATGAACACTCCCACACGTCCTCTCGAAGCTAGCGGTACTAGTGGTGAGAAAGCACTAATGAATGGCGTCGTGAATCTTTCAGTTCTCGATGGATGGTGGTATGAAGGCTACCGTGAAGGTGCAGGCTGGGCTCTGACGGAAAAACGCACATATCAGAATCAGGAGCATCAGGACAAACTGGATGCTACTACAATCTATGGCATGTTGGAACAGGAAATTATACCACTCTACTTTGCTCGCAACCGCAAGGGATATTCTGAAAACTGGATACGTACGGTGAAAAACTCCATAGCTCAGATAGCTCCACACTACACTATGAAGCGTCAGCTCGATGACTACTACTCCAAGTTCTATGAGCCACAGGCATCGCGTTTCAAAACGTTAAGTGCAGATGGAGGTAAAATTGCTAAGGAAATAGCAGCATGGAAAGCCCTCGTTGCTGAACGTTGGGACAGCATCAAGGTGGTAAGCTCAGAGCGTCCAGAAGAGGTTCTTGGAAATCAGTTTACTAGTGGCAAGGAATTTGTAGTTCGCCACATAATCGACGAGCAAGGTCTTGACGATGCTATTGGCATTGACCTTGTGCTTGTAAGCAATGTTGACGGACAAGATAAACTGGAAAAAGTCATACCTATGAACGTAGTTAAGCGTGAAGGCAACCTCTTTACCTTCGAGGCACGCATAAGTATTGACCTTGCTGGTAGCTTCAAGACGGCATACCGCATGTATCCTAAGAGCAAGCTGTTGGCTCATCGTCAGGATTTCTGCTACGTTCGTTGGTTCAACTAAACCAAGACTCTTAGCAAACCATGGAAGGGATAATTATTGAAGACACCCAGCTCCGCATAGCAGCCCAGAACGGGCATGAGGCATTTCTGCAGTGCATCCTTCAAGAGATAAAACGAAGTGTTGGAGGAAGCCTAGACGGAGACGCCTTGGCAAAACTCTCTACCGACCAACTGACACTTTGGGCATATGATGTCCTTCGGGAAGAGTTGTTAGAGGGAGGCTTTATTCAGCTGATACACAATGGGTGGGCAGACTTTTTCTTTAAGAATCCCTTCGCTTTGGTGATGAAACAGTGGGGAGTGCGAGATTTATCAAAGTTGATGTATGGAGCGGCCAAACTCTATAAAGTTTATAGTGAAGAAATCATGAAAGACTGTACCGATGAAGAGTTTATGGCACTTTATGAGAGATATCCTCAGTTTGAAGAATTCGACGATGACTTTGTAGAGAAAGAAGAAGAGTTTACTTCAAACATTGCCCAATACGTTGACGAGAACATCTCGCACTTCTGCACTATCTCTTAAAAAACAAAACTGTTGTAAGGAGATAGCATGTGAAGAGCTTGCTCTTAATGCGGGCTGCGGCAGGTTTGCATGAAATGAATTCTTTATGTCTAAAAATAAAGATAAAAAATTCAGGGTTAACATTAAGAATAGTCGCGCAGAGCACGACTATTTCATTGTGGATACTTACACAGCTGGCATCGTCCTTACTGGCACTGAAATAAAGAGTATTCGTGCTGGTAAGGCTGGGCTTGCCGATACTTTTTGCTTTATACTAGATGGAGAGATATGGGTAAAGAATATGTATGTTGCCGAGTATGCCTTTGGCAGTTGGGGACGTCACGAGATTAGACGTGACCGAAAGCTGCTGCTCAATAAAAAAGAAATTCGCAATTTGCAGAATGAAACCAAATCTCCAGGTTTTACTATCGTGCCATTGCGACTTTTTATAGACGAAAACGGAAGGGCAAAACTCGACATAGCCCTATGTCGTGGTAAAAAGCAATATGACAAGCGAGAGGCATTGAAAGAAAAAAATGACCGCCGCGAAATAGAAAGAATAACAAAGGGGCATAGATATTAGCCCATAGAAACCTTTTAGGTTGGTAGATCTTTAGTTTTATGTGCTAAAGATTAAAGAGAAAACCTTTCCTCCCCCCAAAACTCATCAGTATTCCCTTTCACCAAAGATGGCAGTGCCTATGCGAACCATATTGCTGCCACAATCTTGTGCTATTGCGTAGTCATGGCTCATCCCCCAGCTCTTGATGCAAAAATACTCTGCATCGTTAAAGAAATCCCTTTTTATTTCATTGAAAAGAGATTCAGCTTTTTCAAATTCTTTTCTTACGATGTTTTCGTGTGGTGTGTTACTAGCCATACACATTAGCCCACAAACACGTACATTCCCATATTCCCGCCATTTTCCTTCCGCCAGTAGCCTTATGCATTGCTCTGGCGTAAGTCCAAATTTAGTTTCTTCTTGTGCTATGTGGAGTTCCAGTAGGCAGTCGATGACGCGTTGGCACTTCTTTGCCTGTCGGTCAATCTCCTCTATTAGGCGTAAGGAGTCAACAGCATGTATAAGTGATATGAATGGGGCAATATACTTTACCTTGTTTGTCTGTAGATGCCCTATGAAGTGCCACTCAATGTCATCGGGTAGGGTTGATTGTTTTCCACACAATTCTTGTACGCGGCTTTCTCCAAAGATGCGTTGCCCAGCGTCATATGCTTCTTTGAGCTTCTCGCATGGGTGAAATTTAGATACCGCTACAAGTTCAACCCCAGGATGCAGTCCGGAGCGTATGTCTTTAAGATTTTCCGCTACGCTCATAGTTTGTGCTTTTATCCTTTTTTTGGTGCAGGAACCTGATAGTGGTAAACGTCAGTAATTTTTGTTTCGGTGATGCTGAATATGGAGTAGTCGACCATGGTCCCAGCCATCCTCTTCTTCAGACGGCCCAATGCATCTTCAAAATCTGCAGCCTGAACGAGGCAGAATACGGAAGTCTTTTTCTCCTTACCAGAGCGTTCATCAAGAGTTATATATTCCAATTTTGCTTTGTAGAACTTGTCGGCAGCATCATCAGTAGTGTCAAACACCTCCGCAAAGTTCACTCTGCGTATATCTTTCACCTCGAAGGCACCTCTTATGTATGGAGTTTTTTCGTCAATTATGCGGCGTTCTGCCTCTGTAAAATTTATCGCATCAACAATAGATGGCTCTTTAACTTTCAGTTCGCTGCCATCCTCTGATTGCTTAACATAATCGACTGTACATTGAAACCAATTAGACATAGGTATATAGTTTTTTATTTACATCTGAAGCTCTTTTAGCGAATGATTCCCCATTATGCGACTTCTATCGACATCGCCATTTATACCTGAAACTCTTCCGCTTGCAGAGTATTGCCACATAATATATTTGCGACCATCGCGCAAGACAGGTTCTACACTGCCATAACAAGCTATCATCCACTGATAGTTTGCAAAAAGCCCCTGAAAATGTTTGTTGTAGAAATTTTGATATGTATATAGCAAAGGTTTTTTTCCATAGTGCTTTGTCACAGCCTCTATGAACTTTGTCAGGTTTTCTATAAATGCACTCTCACTTCCGGAGAATTTCTCTATATCAATAAGAGGTACCAGATCCTGTTCGCTAGCCTTCACTACGCGCTTCATGTTTTCCAGCTGCACATTCCAGCTCACGTTAGGCCTGTAGAAGTGGTAGCTGCCAACACTGATTCCAGCCTTTCTGGCACCCTCAAGATTTTTTCGGTAATAGTCGTCAACGAGAGATTCTCCCTCAGTAGCCTTTATATAGACATACGAAATGTTCTCCTCGCGCGCCAGTCTTGTCCAGTCAATGTTGTATTGATAATGAGAAACGTCAATGCCTTCTTTATATTTGTTGTTTATCTTCCCATGACCCTGAGGAGCACCAAGGGGCGACAATACTTGTGGGGCGACAATATTTTCAGCTTTTGACTTCAGTGAAAGATGATCTGGTTCAATAATGACAGAGTTACCCGCAGAAAAAGTAGCTGGCCTCTTTTTTCTGGGGTCTTTCGCTGATGCCTGTACCACACATATCGTGATGAGTACTAGCAGAAATGCATATTTACCAAAGTTTCTCAAAATAGGTTTTTAGCTTTTTATGCTGTTGGTTTATAGATTGAGAGTTGAAAAACACCCTCCAATTTCTAAGAACCAATATTTTCATCACTCTCCTCAGCGAGAGCGTCCCTTTTTTGTCCCATCAACTGAAAATCCTTCTTTCTCAGTTTAAATGAGTTTGTCAAGTATTTATCCCTCACCACCTGATTTTCGGAGAGTTCTTCAGGAGTGCCCTGGAACAAAATTTTCCCTTCAAACAGTAGGTAAGCTCTGTCTGTGATGCAAAGAGTCTCTTCCACGTTGTGGTCGGTGATTAGTATGCCAATGTGGCGGTCCTTCAGTTTCCATACGATATACTGAATGTCCTCCACTGCGATGGGGTCAACGCCAGCAAAGGGCTCGTCGAGCATGATGAACTTCGGATCGATAGCCAGGCAGCGCGCAATCTCCGTGCGGCGACGCTCACCGCCTGAGAGCTGGTTACCTTTGTTCTTGCGCACCTTCTGCAACCTAAATTCCGCGATGAGACTTTCCATCTTATCCTTGCGGTAGTCGTAGGGCTTGCCCGTCATCTCCAACACACTCATAATGTTGTCCTCCACCGACATAGTGCGAAACACGCTAGCCTCCTGAGCCAAGTATCCGATGCCGTAGCGGGCACGCTTGTAAACGGGGTAGTCGGTGATGTCATGTTCTCCAAGGAAAATCTTTCCTCCGTTAGGCACTACGAGTCCTGTTGTCATATAGAAGGAAGTCGTCTTGCCTGCACCGTTAGGTCCAAGCAAACCCACTATTTCACCCTGGTGAACGTCGAAGGAAACGCTGTTGACAACGGTGCGCTTGCCATACTTCTTGACGAGGCCATCTGTGCGCAAAACAAGGTTGTCCTCGCTCGCCAAACGCTCTATGTCATTCTGGATTAAGTCCATTTTCCGTTTTACGTTTTCAGCTCTCAGCTTTTGCTGATTTATCCGCCAAAGTCATCGTACATGATGCTCTCTTTCTCTACTCCGAGATTGTCGAGGAGTCCTATGACTGCTTTTGACATGGGGCCAGGACCACACATGTAGTATTCAATATCTTCGGGAGCTTCGTGGTCTTTGAGGTATTTGTCGTACATTACCTGATGAACGAAGCCTGGTGTGTACGCCACACCTTTCTCGTCAGCCACTGGATCGGGGCGGTCGAGGGCGAGATAAAATTTGAAGTTGGGGTATTCCTTCTCAAGTGCCAGGAAGTCGTCAAGATAGAAGACTTCGCTCAGCGAGCGTGCTCCATAGAAGTATGACATCTTGCGGTCGGTGGTATGGAGAGTCTTCGTCATGTGCATTATCTGGGCGCGCAGTGGAGCCATGCCTGCTCCGCCTCCTACCCATATCATTTCGCGCTTAGAGTCGAAGTTAGGATGGAAGTCTCCATATGGTCCGCTCATGATAACTTTATCTCCAGGTTTGAGGGAGAAGATGTATGAGGATGCTATGCCTGGGTTTACGTCGAGCATCTTGCCATCCTTAAATGGTGGGGTGGCAATGCGTACTGTCAGCATGAAGCGGTCGCCCTCGGCTGGATAGTTTGCCATAGAGTAGGCACGTATTGTTTCCTCTTTATTGACGCATTTGAGTCCGAAGATTCCAAATTTCTCCCAAGAACCTATGTACTGTTCTCCAATGGAGGCTTTGTCGATGTCTTTGTCGTAGTCTATCTCAAACTTAGGGATGCGTATCTGTGCATAGCTTCCTGGGATGAAGTCCATGTGTTCGCCCTCGGGCAGGGCTACGATGAACTCTTTGATAAAGGAGGCCACGTTGTTGTTGCTTACTACAGTACATTCGTATTCCTTCACTCCCAGCACGCTTTCGGGAACTTTCACGGTGAGGTCGCCTTTCACCTTGCACTGGCAACCTAGCCTATAGTGCTCCTTGATTTGCTTACGAGTGAATTGTCCTTTCTCAGAGTCGAGAATTTCACCACCTCCTTGTGGTACCTGACATTTGCACTGTCCGCAGGAGCCTTTACCTCCACAGGCAGAGGGTAGATGAACGCCTTGCTCTGCGAGTGTGGAGAGGAGTGTGCCGCCCTGAGGTACGGAGAATTCTTTGTCATTGACTTTCAGCGTTACGTTTCCGCTGGGCAGGAGGTATTGTTTGGCCACTAGTAGTATGACTACGAGTATGAGTATCGTGACAAGGAATACTACTATGCTATATAAAATTAAATTTGTCATCTTTTTATTTTTATCTTATATATTCAATCCGCTAAAGCACAAGAATGCCATAGCCATGAGACCTACGGTGATGAATGTTATGCCAAGACCCTGGAGTGGCTTTGGCACATCTGTATATGCCATCTTTTCGCGTATGGCAGCCAGAGCCACAATAGCCATGAGCCAACCTATTCCGCTACCTAGGGCATAAGCAAAAGCATCGCCTATATCTCCTATAGCCTGTGTGCTGGTTGCAGGGTCCATCTGTATGCGTTGCTGCATGAAGAGGCTTGCTCCCATGATGGAGCAGTTCACAGCTATGAGTGGCAGGAAAATGCCGAGAGCAGCATACAGACTTGGCGAAAAACGTTCTACAACCATTTCAACGAGTTGCACGATGCCTGCTATGACGGCTATGAATAGTATGAATGAAAGGAAAGACAAATCAACTCCTTCGACGAGTGCATCTGGTGCCAATACATATTTCTGCATGGCATAGTTGACAGGAACCGTGACCAGCAATACGAAAATTACAGCCATTCCCAGCCCGAAGGATGTCTTTACGTTCTTTGACACGGCAAGGTAGGAACACATGCCGAGGAAAAATGCAAATATCATATTGTCCACGAAGATGCTGCGGACGATAAGACTTAGTGTATGTTCCATAATTTCTAATTTATATCAGGATGTTTTCTTGCTAAGCCAAAATTCAAACAAGTTTGATTATGGTCATCTGGCTTAACGAAAACATTTCTTTATTTCTCCTTTACAAATATTCTATGAACCCATATTACGCATCCTACTAGGATGAGAGCCATTGCAGGCATTGTCATCATGCCGTTGTTCACGTATCCGGCATCGTAGCATGCCTGGGGGATTACTTGGAATCCGAGCAGTGTTCCTGCTCCCAACAGTTCGCGCACGGCACCTACCACTACGAGTATCCATGCATAGCCCAAGCCGCTGCCGATTCCGTCGAGCAGTGATGCAAGGGGACCATTAGACATGGCAAAAGCCTCGAGTCGTCCCATCAGGATACAGTTTGTTATTATCAGACCCACATAGACTGATAGTTGCACGCTGACATCGTAGGCAAAAGCCTTGAGCACCATGCTGACTATTGTTACGAGAGCAGCCACCACTACCAACTGTATGATAATGCGGATGCGGTTTGGTATAGTCTTGCGAATGAGTGATATTATCAGATTGCTGAATGCAGTGATTACCGTTACGGAGAGTCCCATGACGATGGCTGGCTCCAGCTGAGCAGTGACAGCCAGGGCTGAACATATTCCGAGAACCTGAATAAGTATAGGGTTGTTCAGGCTGAGTGGCTCTGTGAATGCTTGTTTTAGTTTTGCTTCCATACTTATCAATTATTTTCTCTTAAGGAATGTTTTATAGTTCTCCAAGTAGTCTGCTATCATGTCGCGAACCCCATTGGATGTAAGCGTCGCTCCAGTTATGCCGTCAACCTGTGTAGAGGGATCCTGTACCGTTCCACTCTTTACTACTGTCAGGCTGACGTTGCCGTCTGTGGCAAAGGCTTTTTTGCCAACAAACTCTTTTTGGAATTTCTCTTCTTTGATGAGGGCACCGAGACCGGCAGTCTCGCTTTCATGAGAGAAGTATGAGCCATATACGGTCTCGCCATCTTCGTCAAGAGCTATGAAACCCCAGATGCCGCCCCAGAGGCCCTTTCCGGTCATCGGCAATACGTATTTCGTCTTGCCGTCAACATTGCAGACATATATAGGCAGGCAGTCGGCAGACATGTCTTTGCGATCTACGGCAAAGCCCGACTTATCCTGTTGCTTGCCTTCGTCTAGGATATCGCCAGCCTTGTTGACGATGAGGTCCTGAAGGATGACTTTTTTGTAGGTTTCTTCAACGTCGTCTTTGTCAATGTTGCGAATGTTGAGTGCAGAGAGAATCTGTTGCTTCTTGTCAATGCGCTCGTTGGCATCGCTGCGAACCTTCAAGGCAGCATAGGCAAATGCCAGCAGAAAAGCTACTACCACAACTATGCCTGCAGCATATAGAATGGTGTATGTGTTGCT
>JAFYFI010000030.1 GCA_017543785.1 Alloprevotella sp. | reverse complement strand
GCGACAACGTGGGCGACGTGGCTGGTATGGGTGCCGACCTGTATGAGAGCTACTGCGGCTCTATCCTCAGCACAGCTGCTCTGGGCGCCGTGGCATTTGCCGGTACAGAAAACCTGCAGATGAACGCCGTCATCGCTCCTATGGCTATTGCCGCCGTGGGCATCTTCCTGAGCCTCATCGGCATCTTCCTGGTTCGCACGAAGGAAGGCGCCACGATGAAGGACTTGCTTGGCAGCCTCTCGCTCGGCACTAACGTGAGCGCAGTGCTCATTGCCGCAGCCACCTTCGGCATACTGTATTTCCTGGGTCTCGAAAACTGGCTGGGCCTTTCGTTCAGCGTCATCAGCGGTCTTGCCGCAGGTGTCATCATAGGTCAGGCTACGGAGTACTACACCTCCCACAGCTACAAGCCCACACAGGACATCTCTGCTGCCGGACAGACAGGCTCTGCCACGGTGATTATCAAGGGTATCGGCACAGGCATGATTTCTACTTGCATACCCGTGCTGACCATCGGCGTTGCCATAATGCTCTCCTACCTCTGCGCCAACGGCTTCCAGATGGACATGAATCCTGCTAACATTCAGCACGGCCTCTATGGCATCGGCATTGCAGCCGTGGGTATGCTCTCCACTCTGGGCATCACTCTGGCTACCGACGCCTACGGCCCCATTGCCGACAACGCCGGCGGCAACGCCGAGATGAGCGAGCTGGGAGAGGAAGTGCGCCACCGCACCGACGCCCTCGACGCCCTGGGCAACACGACGGCTGCCACGGGTAAGGGCTTCGCCATAGGCTCGGCTGCCCTGACGGCTCTGGCTCTGCTGGCTTCCTACATTGAGGAAATCAAGGAAGCAGTGGCTCGCATGGCTGAGGCTGGCGACACCAAGATGCAAGAGATTCTCGCACAGATACAGGACATTCCTGCTTTCATGGACTACTTCCAGGTGAACCTGATGAATCCTCGCGTTCTGGTGGGTGCTTTCATCGGTGCCATGGCAGCCTTCCTGTTCTGCGGACTGACAATGGAAGCTGTGGGCCGCGCTGCCCAGAAGATGGTCGTTGAGGTGCGCCGCCAGTTCAAGGAGATTGCCGGCATCCTCGAGGGCACAGGCACTCCCGACTACGGCCGCTGCGTGGAAATCTCTACCCGCGCTGCCCAGCACGAAATGATCATCCCCTCTGTGCTTGCCATCGTGATACCCATCTTCACAGGTCTGCTGCTCGGTGTGGCAGGTGTGCTGGGTCTGCTCGTAGGCGGCTTGTGCGCAGGCTTCACCCTCGCCGTGTTCATGGCTAATGCCGGCGGCGCATGGGACAATGCGAAGAAGAATGTGGAAGAAGGCAACTTCGGCGGCAAGGGCTCCTTTGCCCACAAAGCTACTATCGTGGGCGACACCGTAGGCGACCCCTTCAAGGACACAAGCGGTCCCTCGCTGAACATTCTCATCAAGCTCATGTCCATGGTCAGCATCGTTATGGCTGGTCTGACAGTGGCTTGGAGCGTATTCTAAGAAAGACTTCTCAAGCATAAAAGTCATACACAAAAGGCTCGCGAATATCTCGCGAGCCTTTTTTTTATCCTCATTCCGTCAGGCTTAGGGCAGCCTCTTTAGCCTCAGTCTTCAATCTGTCTCTCCGCCTTGCTGCTCCTCGCCGTATTTTTTCCAGTTGCGATAGAACGTCACCCCCAAGGCATAGCCCGAGGCTGAGGCTATGCGCACCTTCTTCCATTCGGGATGCTGCTGCATGAGTCTGCGCGCGTGGGCTATTCGGCGGCGGTTGATAAACTCGGAGAACGTCATGCCATACTCCGTGCGTAAGTGCCAGAGCAGGTATGTGCGGTTGGTGCCAAGGGCGATAGCCAGGTCCTGCAATTTCAAGTCGGGCTTCAGGAAGATTTGCTCCTCGTCCATGAGCCTGTTCAGATGCTCCCCGAGCTGCAAGTTGGCGCTGGGAGCCTCCGTAGCTAAACTTTCCTCTTCCTCCTCTGTCTCTAACATCTGCGTCAGCACATCTACAGGCTCGAGGTCTGTGCATACGTAGCCTACGAAGTAGAGCACAGCCGAGAACGCCAGGGCAGGCACTGCGAGCAACCATTCACTATCGACAAAGGCGCTGCGCCCAACGAAATTTGCCATGACAGAGAGCAACGACGTGATGCATAGCAACATGAGCAGAATCCTCACCTTGCGCAAGGAATACTTGTCCTCGTCTGCATAGTAGAGTTCCAGTTTGGAATCGTATCGCCACAACATCCTCGCGCCCAGAATCATCGTCAGCGCCACCTCGAGGGCAAACGCCACCTTGCAGGCAAGGCTTACGTAGGAAGCCGTCAAAGCATAGCCGCTGAGGGCGTCCCTGCTGCCGTGGTAGAGATACTGCTGCATGAAGTCTGCCGCCTCCTGTTCCGACATCAGACAACAGACAGCTGCCATAGCCGCACCGCCAACGACGCCGGGAGCCAGCAATGCCCACACAACAGGGCGACGCGACAGCGGACGAGGCTCCGAGAGTTCGCTTATATATATAAGGAATAAAGGAAACACCCACAAGTTGCACACAACATATGCCACATGGCGCCACATCTCCATAAACGACACGTGGAAGAAGTACTGAGCATGGCAAGCGTAGAGCAGCGTGGCTGTGGCTGCCCAGAAAAGCAGGCACCACCTTGGGCGACTCTTCTTTTTCAGAAGAAGCTCCACCGCTATCGACGCGCATACAAACAGCGGCAAGAGTATGATGAAGGAACGTATCATGCCGACAAAAGTACAAATTTATTTTCTTCCCACACATCTCACTATTTACTTTTAGCAACCTGCCACAGACTGCGTTTTTGCAAAGTTTTGCAGAAATGTAACACCCTTTTGCAGAAAAGAAACGCGCCCTTGACGCCGACTGCCTACATTTGCGAAGAAAAAACAATTCACACATTCCTTTTTATTTAACCTAAAAAACAAAAACCGTAATGAAAAAGTTTATCATCTTAGCAATCGCCTTATGCAGCTTTTCGTTTGCCGAGGCGCAGAACGAAGTTCTGACGGCAATTCTGCAGCACGGCGACGAGGCTACGTCCTTCATTGGCATGGATGCACTCAAGCAGGCACATGAGGCTGCCGTTGACGGAGACATCATAACGCTCTCGGAAGGCGCTTTCAACTCTATCGAAATCACTAAATCCGTGAGTATCTACGGCGCCGGATTTGAGAAAGACGAGGCAGCAGGCACAGCAGTGACCATGCTTAAAGGAAACTTAAACATAGGGACTGCAGACCAGACCATTTCAAACGTGCGACTGGAGGGAGTCTGTGTCAGCGGCAGCATTTATCTCAGTTTCAAAAATACTAAAACTATAGAGGGCCTTGTCATAACAAAATGCTTCATCAACGGAGGAGTCAT
>JAFYFI010000029.1 GCA_017543785.1 Alloprevotella sp. | reverse complement strand
TCGTTTCTATGGGTATGGAATACTTTCAAAGATCTCTTCTTCATGCCCCCGCGTTTTTTGCGCGAAAGCGAGTGCAAAAGTACGGCGAGTTTTTTTAACGGCAAAATGTTTTCAAAGGTTTTTTCTACTTTTTTCCAACTTTTTTCGAATTTTCTCACGACAGCGGAGAGATTGATACCTGAACTTAGCAAAAGAAACTTTCCACGGCACTATATACCTTATTATATATATACGTACGCGCGAGAGGAAATGTTAGAAGCGCATTGCTGAATTTTATTGAGACCTTGAAGCATCATCTTTTTGCATCATGGATGAAATGGATGGATGGCAGAAGAAAAAAATGCCTTTTTCTACGGTCTATTACGCGAGGAATAGTGTTATTTTGTGCAAAAATACTTTAAGGAATGAAATTTTCACCCTTTATCAAGCAAATGTTGGCGGAGCGCTGCGGAAAGGAAATCAAGCACTCGGCAGACTGCGAGATTGTAGCCCTTGACATCAGCAAGGTAACTGGCGACAACATCGGTGTAAACACTATCAAGCGGCTTTTAGGCTTCATTCCCGACGAGCGGCAGCCGCGCACATCAACTCTCGACATCATTGCCCGATACCTTGGTTTCGACAAGTGGGAAGAACTGAAGGCCCACGATTCCACTTTCAGCAATTCATTCTTCAACAACAGCAGCGACGAACTTCTCGTCAGCGACCTTGAGCAAGGCACCAAGGTCGTAGTACGCTACCTGCCCAACCGCGAACTCAGGCTCGACTATCTTGGCGAGAACCGTTTCAGGGTAGCCAACAGCATAAACAGCAAGCTGAAAACAGGTGACGAGTTGCTGCTGACCCACCTTGTGAAGCGTTTCCCCATGCTCGTCAGCGAGGTGGTGCGCGAAGGTAAAATCATAGGTGCCTTTACTGCCGGCGAGGCTGAAGGCATCGACTTTGAGGTAGTAGCACAAACAGCCGAAATACCATAAGCAAAAACCCACGTCAAAGCAATTACGAAAGAGCATATGGAGTCGTCCCGATTCAATCCCATAGAACAGCCATTCCCCGATGCAGAACCACTTTCCATAGCAGGTTCCACGTGCGAGTGCTATCGTGTCAGGCTCTATGGCAAGCTTCACTTTCTGAAGCGCCTCAGGCCTGAATTCCGTACCAGTCCCCGCCATGTAGCAGCACTGCGCAAGGAGTTTGAGACTGGCTACACTCTGAGCCATCAAGGACTTGTCGGCTACGCGTCCCTGACACCCGACGGAATACTTATGGACTATGTTGACGGGCAGACTCTCCGCGAATTTGTGCGCGACAACCCTGAATACCTGCACCAGCGCAGCAATGCCGACCGTTTTCTGCAACAGTTGCTCGATGTTGTGGGCTACCTACATGCCCATCAAGTTGTACACCTCGACCTCAAGCCCGAAAACATACTCATAACGCGCATAGGTCACTACGTAAAGATAATAGACCTGGGTTACTGCCTCACCGACACATACGCCGACACCCCCGGACGCACCGACCGATATGCCGCGCCCGAACAGTTCACCGGCAAGGCTTTGGACGTGCGCACCGACATCTATGCCATAGGGCAGATATTGCAGGAGCTGCCGTGTGCCGACATGTATCGCAAGATAGCCGAACGCTGCACTGCAGACGACCCCAAGGAGCGTTTCCAAAGTACCGACGAGATAGTCCGTGCCATGCACAGGCGCAAGCCTGTGGCGATGTGGGTCGCTGGCAGCCTGCTCTTGGCGGTACTGGTTGTCGGCGCCCTGTGGTGGACGTTGCACACACAGCAAGCCTCCACGTCGCCCGTTACGAGCGCCGACTCGGCAACCACCACCACTCTCGGCGACACCGTTTTGCAGTCATCAGTAGCGGCAAGACCGATGGCAGGAGACTTAATGAAGCCCAACGGCTACATGCCCACTGCCGAAAAAACAGTCGGTGCAACGACAGAAACGACAAAGACGCAATCGTACGACACGCTTCGGCTGCGCCGCGAGATACAAGCAGTGCTGACGCCCCTCTTCGAGAAGCAGATGGGCTCCTACCGCAGCATCGACTACGACCAGATGACCACCGCCGACTTAGAGCGTTTCTCGCATGCCGGCATAGCCTTTCGCAAGTCGACATTTCCGCTGCTCAACGACTTCCGCCAGAAACATGCCGACCGCTATCCCTCGGTACTCATCGGCGAGGAGTGGTATGAAACGGAGAAGATGCTCGAGGTGACACTCTTGTGGCAGATGAAGCGCAACAACCCCAACCACGACCCCATCTACGACAAAAAGACCTACCGCTACTACGGCGATGCCTCAAACTAACTGGTAGGTAGAGCGGGCGCCTTTTAGCTGACAAAAATCATTTTCATTTTATTATAACCCCCAAAAAACCATAAGATCATGGCTCAAATCAAATGTACAGAATGTGGGCAGCTCATGCCCGAAGGAGTTAACAGATGTCCTAATTGCGGATGCCCAGTGGAGAATGCTCCAGCAGAGCAAAAAGCTACAGCACAACCTGCACATGAAACACCTGAAGTTGAGCAGCAAAGTACGAACAGCATGACGAAAAATCCTCCCATGAGCGTTTACCCTCAGCCAAATAAAAGACAATACGGAGGCTTAGAAATAGCCTGCTATTGTTTAGCTGCAATATGTGGTATAGCTTGGATTTTCACACAAACGACAAGATCAGATTATGTGAATTTTGACGGTTCCAATATAGCTTTGCGGCGAGAAATTGCTACATTTGCTTGGTTGATAATAGGACGGCTCACGGCTCTTATTGATAGATAGACACCCAGAACGTGGGCCGTACAAAAAAAATCTTTAAGCTATGGCACTGATACAATGCAAAGAGTGTGGGCAGATGATTTCGGACAAGGCTAAGTCGTGTCCCAAATGCGGCTGCCCAGTAAGTTACGCGTCGCAAGTTCCTCCCCAGAAGAGTCAATTTAGCGAGAGTTTCAACGAGCGCAAGAAGTCCAGCCCAGTCATCTGGCTGTTGCTCCTCCTCCTTGCCGTCATCGTAGGTGCAATCATCTATATCCTTGTGAGCCCTTCAGATGCCTCAAAGGTCAATGCCAACGCCGCAGACTCCTTAGCCACCGACAGCGCAGGGCAGAAGACGGCACAAGACGCCACCTACGAACTGCCCCAGCAGAAAGCCCTGCCGCCCCTCACCGACTTTGCGCGCAACGAAATCCTCTCGGTAGTGAACGAGTGGAACCACTGCCACAACACATATATCTTCGACGAGCTCGACGACATCTATGCCGACAGGCTCTTCTACTACACGAAGAACATGTCCAAGGACGCTGCCATAAAGGACAAGGTCAGTGCCATAAACAAGCTTGTGACCAAGCATGGCTACTTCTCACAGGACTGTCGGGCCATAACCATAAAGAGGATCGATGAACTCACGGTGCGCTGCGACTTCACAAAGAATACAAGTTTTGGCAACAATTCGCGCGAATACCACGCCTATCTGGAAATGCAAAAATTTGGCGACGAGTGGAAGATAACACGCGAGAGCGACACCACAACCGACAAGAACGTCAGCAAAAGGAAAAAATAACTACTCACCACTATGGCACTGATACAATGCAAAGAGTGCGGACACATGATTTCGGACAAAGCCACGACATGCCCCAAATGCGGCTGTGCGGTGGCTAAGCCCGCCGTTTGCAGCGACTGCGGCGAGCCTCTGCCAGAGGAGTGTACTGCATGTCCCAAATGCGGCTGC
>JAFYFI010000004.1 GCA_017543785.1 Alloprevotella sp. | reverse complement strand
TGCCAAAAATCCCGTGTCAAAACATTTTACCTTTTTATCAATATCCTTAACCTTTTCTCCCGCGTCTTTCCACTCTTCGTTCTGCGCCTCGTTTCTACCCATCGCTTCTACCTCATGCAAGCATTTCCATGCTTGTGGGGCATGGTTCGGAGTTTTCTTTGTATTTTTGCGCGGAAAAGATTTTTTAAGTATATATGGAGACAACAAGACAACAGAAGATAAGCCGTCTTATCCAGAAGGAGCTTGGTGACATCTTTCAGCGTCAGACGCAGACCATGCGCGGTGTGCTGGTGAGCGTGAGCCGTGTGAGGATATCGCCCGACATGAGCGTGTGCAGGGCATACCTTAGCGTTTTTCCTTCGGAGAAGGCGCAAGAGATTGTCGAAAACATCAATGCTAATGCTGCGGCTGTGCGTTTCGAGCTGGGCAAGCGCGTGAGGCATCAGCTGCGCATCATTCCAGAGATAAAGTATTTCATCGACGACTCACTGGACTACATCGACCACATCGACGAGCTACTGAAGAAGTGAACTTTTCCTACTACATAGCCAAGCGCTACATCTTCTCGAAGAAGAAGAGCAATGCGGTGAACATCATCAGCGCCATCTCCGTCATGGGTGTGGCGCTCGCTACGATGGCTATGGTGTGTGTGCTCTCGGGGCTAAACGGCTTCCGCGACCTCATAGGCGACCTATTTACGGCTTTCGACCCCGAGCTGGAGGTTACGGCGCGGCAGGGAAAGAACTTTTCCGACTCCGACGCCTTCATAAAAAAGGTGGAGCAGCATCCGCAGGTGGAGAGCGTGGCTAAGACGCTGGAGGACCATGCCCTCATACTCTTCCTGGGGCGTCCCACGGTGGTGACGCTGAAGGGTGTGGACGAACACTTCGCCGCGGTGACGGGGATAGGCAACATCCTCTATGGTGAAGGAACGTATCCCTTTGGCGACAGCGGCACCGACAAGGCTGTGCCCGGCTTCGGACTCTCGGAGCAGCTCGGCGGCCCCGACTTCGGGAGCCTGCAGATATGTGTGCCGCGCAAGGGTGAGCGCATCAACCTGGCAAACCCGTCGGAGAACGTCAATGCCGACTTCCTGCAGGCTTCGGGCTTATGTTTTCAGGTGCATCAGCAACGCTACGACGAGAGCTACATACTCTGCGGACTGCAGTTCGCCCAGCAGCTCATGGAGCAGGACGGGCGTGTGGGGGCTCTGGAGCTGAGGCTACGGCAGGGTGCCGACGTAGAGAAGGTGAAGGAGGAACTCAGGGAGCTGGGCGAGGGGCGTTTCAGCGTGAGCGACCGCTACGAGCAGCAGGAGGACGTGTTCAACGTGATGAAGATAGAGAAGGCTTTTGCTTTCTTCTTCCTTGCCTTCATCGTGCTCATTGCTACGTTCAACATCATAGGCTCTGTGTCGATGCTCATCATCGACAAGCGCGAGGACGTGCAGACGCTGCGAAACCTCGGCGCCAGCGACAGCCAGATAGTGAGGACCTTCCTTTTCGAGGGGTGGCTCATCACGGCTATAGGAGCGCTGCTGGGCATTGTGCTGGGGCTGGTGCTATGCCTGCTGCAGCAACACTTCGGACTGCTGCGCCTGGGCAACGGCGACGGCAACTTCATAGTAGATGCCTACCCCATAAGCGTTCATGCCCTCGACATCGTGCTCATCGGCGTGACGGTGATGATAGTAGGTGCGCTCTCGGTGGCTTATCCCGTGAGATACCTGAGCCGAAGGCTTACGTCATGAAGGCATAAGGCATAAGAATAGCCCCCTCCAACTCCCATGCGGGTTTGTTGGAGGGGGCTTTGTCTTTAGTCGTTGAACTTGCGCTTTTTGTGGAACTTTATGCCGGGATGCGTAATCTTCAACTTGTTCATGTCCTCGGTGTCGGTGAAGGAGAACTGGCAGGAGAGGTCGCGCCACTTGCCCTGCTTCACTATGCTTCCCTGTGCCTCGGCGCCGTCGCTCGTGATGTCGGCAAGGATGTGCCTTATGTGGATGCGGCGTCGGGTTGTGCGGGTAGCATGGTGCGGTAGAAAATGGCTTGCGTCAGACCTCGCGCCACGAGGAAGGCAAGCATGGCGAGCCAGAGCCAGTCGTTGGCGTCGGCTGAGGGACTATGCAGGAAGATGATGAGGAAGAAAGCCACCATGCCTGCCACTACCGATGCGAGCAGAAGGCGGGTGGACGTTGTTCCCACGCAGAGTCCGTCGTAGAGAAAAGTAGCCATGCCGCAGAGAGGCAACACGCAGGCGTATGGCAGATACCTAC
>JAFYFI010000003.1 GCA_017543785.1 Alloprevotella sp. | reverse complement strand
TCGTGTTCCCAGAGTGTGGTGTCGGCGTCGGTGAGTTGTTTCGTCTTGTCCAGGAGTTTCCGGCTCAGCTGTCGCAGCGCTGCCTCCAGGTCGTCCGAGGCGCAGAGTTTGAGCTCCATTTCAGGATTTTCCTGTGCATAGAAGTTCTCAATCTGACTCAGTATATCCTTCTGAAAAACCTTTTTTGCCTCATCGTTCATATTCTTAGGATACTCCACGATGAAATTAGTGAATATATGGTCGGCTCTGTCCATCACGTTTATCTCTGCAATGGGCTCATCTTCGGCGAAGTCCTGGGCATGCACGTTCACCATAGCCGCCAGCAACAGTGTTGCCGCTAAAAATGCCTTCATGAAGTTCATGTTCCTTCTTTTATGAAATTATATGAGTAAAGATTTGTCAACTGCAAATATATGAATTTCTTTCATGTCGTAAAATGCAGACCTATAAAAACACATACAAAAAACTCCTCCCCCAGAATTTCCGGGAGAGGAGTCGAGTTCTTCTTTTTTATGTGGTTATTTCTTAGCCTAGGGGTCGCTGAGCTCTACGGTGTAGCTGCGGTTCAAGCCACTTTGTGTCTTGGCACGAATCCAGAGCACGCGGTCGCTGGACATATTTGCAGCCTTGACGGCATCGTAGAAATCCTCGGTGCTAGTCATACGCTTATCGTTGACTTGCATGATGATGATTCCCTTCTGCACGCCGGCTTCCTTCATCTTGCCGTCGCGAATGGCCTTTACCACAAGTCCGTAGCTCAGGGCAAGCTCCTTCTTCTGCTCATCGGTGAGCGGAGCGAGCGACACTCCGAGGTCGTCGTCGCTGATGCTTTCTACGGCAGTTGTCGTTCCTTGAGCGTTGCGCAAAGTGAGGGTGACAGTCTTTTCTGACTTCTTGCGCAGATACTTAATCTGCACCTTGTCACCAGGTCTGTGGGTTGCCATGATTTCCTGTAGCTCACCAAACTTAGTAACCTTCTTGCCATCTACATGGGTGATGACATCTCCTTCTTCGAGCCCAGCCTCGTTGGCTGCTCCGTCGGAACTTACCTCACTGACGTAGATGCCCTCGGTAGTGCCAAGGTCAACATCTTTACCCTTTTCTTTCTGCTGGTCAATGTAATTAGTTACGTCAGTGCCAAGGATACCTATGAGAGCACGCTGAACTGTGCCAAACTGCTTGATGTCGCTGACAACTTTATTCATAATAGTCACGGGGATGGCGAAGCCATATCCTGCATAGCTACCCGTCTGGGAATATATCATAGCGTTGATGCCCACAAGTTCACCGCGGGTATTGACGAGTGCACCACCCGAATTGCCGGGGTTGATGGCTGCATCGGTTTGTATGAAGCTCTCCACGCCCCCAGTACCCATGGTGCGAGCCTTTGCACTGACGATGCCTGCCGTAACGGTGTTGGTCAGACTGAATGGGTTGCCTATAGCAAGAACCCACTCGCCAAGTTTCAGGTCGTCGGAACTGCCTACGACGATAGGCTGCAGGTCCTTTGCCTCAATCTTAATGACAGCCAAGTCGGAGTTTTCGTCGGTACCGATGATGCGTGCCTTGAATTCACGATTGTCGTTGAGCTTCACGGTAAGTTCATCGGCATTAGCCACGACATGATTGTTTGTAACAATGTATCCATCCGCGCTGAGGATGACGCCCGAGCCGGCTCCCTTGCGGTCGGGTTCTTTATACTGACGCTGCTGCGGACGATTTCCGCGACCAAAGAAGTCGCCGAAGAAATCATCGAAGCCAAAAGGATCGAATTGCTGCACGGTGCGCGTCTGCCCATGCGAAGTCACTTTGATGTAAACTACAGAATTAACAGCTTTTTCTGCAGCATAAGTAAGGTCCACCGGTGTCTGGTTGGGACCTAAAACAGTAGCCTGGGGCTCAGCGCCCGTCTGCTTGTTGTTCTTGAGCGTCATGGTCACAGCATAAGCGCTCATTCCCATTGATGCGACAACAGCCGCAATCATCAAGATTCTTTTCATACGTTCTATTTTTTGTTGTTTAGTCATTTTTTTGTGTTTTATCTAAAAAAAATTTCCCATCAATTTTAAGACAAAAGGTGTGCCGAAAGGTTTAAGAACACACTCTTTTGAAAGAAAATCTGCACAAAATTGCCAAAAAAGCCCATTATAGGGCATTTTTCATGAATTAAAAATTGTGAACGTTAGGGACTTTTAGCAATATCCAGCACCCCTTTAACAAAACGAAAGCATCACACCCACACCTGTTAACGGTTTTTTAGGTTTCTAAGTGCGCAGCCCATCTAAAAACCCACAAACCATAAAGCCCAAGAGCTAAAATCGCTCTTTTCCATATTTTTTATGTACTTTAGCCGATGAAATTCAAGAATAGGCGGCTTTCTCAGTAAAGCGCCGTCCTCAGCACGAGAGACACAGGCGCCTGTTCTGACCCTTTCACACATATTATATATAATAATGTAAAATGAAAAAAATTCTGTTTATAATCCCCGTTCTAGCCATGCTGGCTGCATGCGGAAAGAAAAATGTCCCTACCGACAACAATCAAGACAGCACTCACGTTGACAGCTTCAGCGTGCAGGACACCACCATCTACGGGCGCTCCTCAGAGTTTGGAATGTCAACCTTCTCGCTCATCACCGATGCCGGCGACACGCTGGAACTGGACCGCGGAGAGGGAAAAATCTTTGGCAACCTCGACAACCAAGGCGACCGCTTTGCATTGACAGTCAAAGACGCCGGAACCGACTATGCGAGCGTAGGAGTAGCCATCAACCTTACGAATGTGGAGAAATTCACCAAGGACTACTCCGTATGCAACGGCAGACTAATCCTTTCGGGAGACACAGTGGAAATCCTTGACCTGACACTTGACTGTCTCAAGGCAAAAGGAGCAGAGAAAGAATACAATCTTAGCACAAAACAATAATAAAAAATAGTATCACATCATGTTTTCAGGAATAGTAGAAGGCATGGCACGCGTTGTCAGCATAGAGAAAGAACAGACAAACATCCACTTCACCCTTGAATGCGACTTTGCATCCGAGCTTAAGATTGACCAGAGCATTGCCCACAACGGCGTATGCCTGACGGTAGTACGACTAGGCAACGGGACATATACCGTCACTGCAATGGACGAGACTCTGCGCCGCTCCAACCTGGGACTGCTCAAGGTGGGCGACGAGGTAAACGTAGAACGCTCCATGATGATGAACGGGCGCCTCGACGGACACATCGTGCAGGGACACGTTGACGAGACTGCCGAATGTATAGCCGTTGAGGATGCCGATGGCAGCCATATCTACACTTTCAGGTATCCCTTCGACAAGGAACTCGCCCGACGCGGATATTTCACTGTTGACAAAGGCTCCGTGACCGTCAACGGAGTGAGCCTCACCGTATGCAACCCCACCGACGACACTTTCCAAGTAGCCATCATTCCCTACACCTTCGACAACACAAACTTCCATGCCATAAACATTGGTACTCGAGTAAACATTGAGTTCGACATTCTTGGCAAATACATTGCCCGACTGCGCCATTTCGAGTAAACATGACGAAGAAACAGCTTTTCAAGACCGTGCTCGACTATCTGGCTCCCATCCACGGAAACGTAGATACAGAGCTACATTACGAAACGCCATTCCAGCTGCTCGTAGCAACCGTTTTGTCGGCACAATGCACCGACAAACGGGTGAACATGGTCACGCCGCAACTGTTTGCCGACTATCCCGACCCACAAACCATGGCAGCCAGTGAGCCAGAGGTGATTTACGAATACATACGTTCCGTGAGCTATCCCAACTCCAAGGCTAAGCACCTCGTAGGACTTGCCAGAGGTATCATAGAGAAATTTGGCGGCGAGGTACCCTCCACTCTTGAGGAACTGACCCAGCTGCCGGGCGTAGGGCGCAAAACCGCAAACGTGGTGCAAGCTGTGGCGTTCGGCAAAGCCGCCCTCGCAGTAGATACCCATGTTTATCGAGTCAGCCACAGACTCGGACTCGTTCCCCCGTCAGCCAACACACCCCTTAAGGTAGAGCTCGCCCTGCGCAAGTACATCCCCGATGCCGATGTAGCCCATTCACACTTCTGGCTACTGCTGCATGGCAGATACACCTGCACCGCACTTCGCCCCAAATGCACCTCCTGCGGCCTTTCGCATGTATGCAAAGGTCCATTAAAAGCCACCGCAAAGTGAGCCCAGGGGGAGAGCGTGCTCTCACTGTGCC
>JAFYFI010000002.1 GCA_017543785.1 Alloprevotella sp. | reverse complement strand
CTGAGAATCAATATCGTTATATTTGAAATCAGAACGAAAATTGGAATTGTGTCAGCCACTGGTGAGAATTTTTTCCATTGTCGTTGCGAGTGTGCACGTATTGTGTGGCAACGCGGCATTGACGCCATATCCAATATTGGAATCCTAAAGTGTAGTTATGACTTTTTGTGGCTCTTGCCATGCTGTGGCGCACGTCATGCGGCAATCCTATGTTTCTGTCCAGGAAGTCATAGTTTGCTACGACGTCAAAGTTTTTGAATGTCCTTACAGAACTTTCTGCATAGAAAGCCTGACTGCGTATGTTGCCGTTGCGCCCGCGAGTATATTCGCTCCTCAGGTATAGCGGTCCTTCCTTCCATTCTATGCCGGCACTCCAGCGCAATCTCTTGTAGTTCTCGCCTTGAAGGATGTCCCCGTATGGAGAATCTTCCACAGCATGCCCTCGTCCAATGATGCAGCTCGTTGTGAGTTGAAGGTTTTTGGTAGGGTATATCTGGAGCATGCCAATGACGTCTTTAGCTTTATTGTTGTCTCGTTGATTTAGTCCAGCTCCGTTGAATACTCCCAGACTGTATGCCATGAGTCTGTGTCCGTCTTTCATAGGCAATGCCTCGCCGCTGACCATGATGCCAAGGTCGCGACCAACCATGTTGCCCTGTAGCGGGTCACCCGCAATGCCTGCCATGTATCGAGTGCCTTCGGTCATGTTGAGCGCACCGAGTATTGTAGGTATGTAGATGTTTTCCAGCATGAAGGGCTGTTTGAACTGTCCCACTCGTACCTTTAGTTCCGGCATGAATGAGTACTCCATGAAATATTCGTGCAGGAATCTGTCGGAGCGTCTTGAAGCCAAGTCAACCATAACCATTGCGCGTAGTCTTTTGCCTACCATGGCATTTCCTATTAGCATGACACGCTTCACCTGAAAATCATTATCCACCTTCTTGTCTATCGAAGTCAGCTCATAGTGTGCTTGGGCATAGCCGTTGAGTTGTAGCTTGAACTTATTTCCCAAAGCAATCGAGGGAGGGTCTAGTGATAGTTTTATGCTATCCTTAAGTGCTCCGTTAGTAGCGAGAGGAAAGGTCGCAAAGGCTATAATAGCCAATAGTTGCTTTATTTTATGCATATATAAAAGGGGTTTTCTGTCAACATCAGATGTTTTAAACATCTTGTAAATCGGCTGCAAAGGTACTACTTTCTGAGGTAAAGCCGAAACTATGGCGTAAGAGGTTATTCAAAAGGAGTCGTACGAAAAAAAGAGGAAGTTGGAAAATTTAAGTAATCTTATTTTCAACTTCCTCTCTTTTTTTATTTCAGAATCTTCTCGATTTGCTTAGGCGAGGCTTGCGGCAGAATGTTGTGCAGGTGAGTTTTCATCCTCTCCAGTGATTCATCTGGCTCCCTGCTACAACTGCAGGCTTCTTTCCCAATGAGCGACTCGGGTGTGGTGAGCAACGACCAGCCAAATCCGTATTCCCTTCCTTGCTTATCTACGGGATATACGAAGTCCGCTGTCACTATTCTGCATGCCATCTGCAGGCGAGCTATCTGTGCATCAAAGCGTGAGCGCATCTTCTGTCCCGTAAAACCGCAGGCAGCCCTCAGTTCTCTGGCTACCATGCTACCGTTCTCGCGCAAGGTCTGCAGAATCATGTCTTCAATGCTGCCAGCCTCGGGAGTAGGGTGCTGGCTGCGCCGCCAGTTGCAGAAGTCGCTCCACCAGTCGCGACTCACAAAGCCTGCCTTTGTGGCAAAGAACTTTCCATAGAGGCAGTTGCCTTCGCGCACAGCCGACCCTTTCCAGTTCCATAATGGCCATTCCCAAGAACCGTCATCGAACTGCACGAACTGACACTCTTCAGCCATCATTGCTTCAGCCGAAAAGCCGTCAATTCCACTTTCTAGCAAAGGCAGAAAGCCTATCTCGCCGATACATTCAATAAGTTCCGGGCAAGTATGTATGCGCTCCTTGCTGAGGGCATATCTTTTACTGAAAAAGTCATCAAGCCTTTTCGCCATCTTGCCTTTCGAGGTCTTTATACGTGAAAAGTGCAGCCTTCACAGCCAACACATCGTCAAGTCTTCTTATAGGAGTGTTGTGTGGAGCCGTTTTCAGTAGTTCCCTGTCGTTGCGTGCCTCTTCGGCAATTTTTTTCATCACACTGATAAATCCGTCAAGCGTCTCCTTCGACTCTGTCTCCGTAGGCTCTATCATCAGAGCCTCATGGAAGAGTAGTGGGAAGTATATCGTAGGAGCGTGATATCCATAGTCGAGCAACCGTTTTGCCACGTCGAGGGTCTTTACGGAATTTTCATCGTGGTGGTCGCCACCATATTCCTCGCGCATGCCGTCGAAGACGAACTCGTGCTTGCAGAGCCCGTCGATAGGCAGTTTGTAGTAAGCCTTGAGCTGTTCCTTGATATAGTTTGCATTCAGCACAGAGAGCTTTCCAGCCATGGCAATGTTCTCGCGTCCCAGACTGAGCAGGTAGGCATAAGCACGTACCACAATGCCGTAGTTTCCCAGGAAAGCACTCACGCTGCCTAGGGCTCCGTCGGAGTTGCGGACCTCATAGGAGCCGTTGGCTTTCTTCAGAACCTGAGGATTAGGCAAAAACTCTTCCAGTCCCTTGCGTACACCTATCGGACCGCTGCCGGGACCACCACCGCCGTGAGGCGTAGAGAAAGTCTTGTGTAAGTTGATGTGCATAACGTCGAAACCCATGTCTCCCGGGCGGCAAACACCCAGCATGGGGTTCAGGTTGGCACCGTCATAATACATCAGACCGCCACATTCGTGCACCATCTTTGCAATTTTAGGAATCTGCCTCTCGAAGATGCCCAAAGTGTTTGGGTTTGTCATCATCATAGCAGCCACCTCGTCTTTGTTTTGGGCTATGAGTTCCTGCAAATGGTCCACATCGATAGTGCCGTCGGCGAGGCTCTTCACCTCCACCACCTTCAGTCCGCAGACCGCAGCACTGGCAGGGTTCGTTCCGTGGGCACTGTCGGGGATGAGTACCTTAGTGCGCTGAAGCTCGCCACGCTTTTCGTGGTAGGCGCGTATTGTCATCAATCCCGTCAGCTCACCGTGTGCACCAGCAAAGGGGTTTAGCGTGAAGCGTGAGAGTCCGGTAACCTCGCAGAGCATTTGCTGCACGTTGTCATACAGGGCAAGGAGTCCCTGCACCGTCTCGGCTGGCTGCAAGGGATGAGTATCCTGAAAAGCACTCATCTGCACCACCTCCTCGTTCAGCTTTGGGTTGTATTTCATCGTACACGACCCCAGAGGGTAGAAACCGGTATCAACACCAAAGTTGTTGTTCGACGAGTTAGTATAGTGACGCACCACCGTCAACTCGTCACATTCAGGCAGAGCAGGCATGCCTTGACGTCTCACCTTGGAAGGCAGCTCGTTCAGTGCATAGCCCTTCACGTCACATTCTGGCAGCGCGTATCCTTTGCGCCCCTTACGTGAAAGCTCGAAAATCAGTTTACTGTAATATGTATTGTTCATATTAATATGCCTTTTATAAGATTTCTACCAATCTGTCCATTTCTTCCTTAGTACGTTTCTCCGTCACGGCAACGAGGAGTTTGTCGCTCCCCACCTTCACGCCAGGTAGCAGACCCTCGCTGATAGCGCGGTCGTAGAACCCGTCGCGATCTGCCATCTGTAGCAGGAACTCGCAGAAGAACGGAGCGTCATACACTTTTGCGGCCTTGCCCGTAGCCGTCAGTGCGTCGCACAGGTAGTGAGCCTTAGCATAGCTTTGCTCGCCACACTCGCGCAAGCCCTCACTCCCCATCAGCGACAGGTACATGGCTACGTAGAGACACATCACACCCTGCGCAGTGCATATATTCGACGTAGCCTTTTCGCGTCGAATGTGTTGTTCACGCGCTTGCATCGTCAGCACGAAGCATCTCTTGCCGTCAGCGTCGAGAGTGGCGCCCACAAGCCTGCCAGGCATTTTGCGTACCAGCTCTTTCTTTGTGCACAGATATCCGCAGTAAGGACCTCCAAACTGCAAGGGGAAGCCCAGGCTCTGAGCGTCGCCGCAGGCAATGTCAGCCCCCCATTCACCGGGAGACTTCAGCACGCCGAGGGCAGCAGCCATGGAATTTATCACAAGCAGAGCCCCGCTGGCATGGCACACCTCAGCAAGTCCCTCAAAATCTTCAACGATACCAAAGCGGTTAGGCTGAGCAACCATCACACCAGCAACGTCGCCCACCTTCAGCCTCTCTGCTATCGCAGCAGAGTCGGTGAGCCCTTCACGCGGAGCCACCTCCACCAAGTCCACGCCGTGGTAGTGGGCATAAGTCCTCACCACGCGCAGAACCTCTTCGGCAAAGGTGCCACTTATCACAATAGCGTTCTTCTTTTTGGCAGAGTGTACGCACATCATCATAGCCTCCGCCGTAGCCGTAGCACCGTCGTACATAGAAGCATTCGATATGTCCATGCCTGTCAGTTCTGCCATCATCGACTGATATTCGAAGATGTACTGTAGCGTACCCTGCGAAATCTCAGCCTGATAAGGAGTATAGCTGGTAGAAAACTCCGACCGAGCTGCGATGTAGGGTATGATGCTTGGCTGATAGTGGTCGTAAGCCCCGGCGCCGGCAAAGCACACCAGCGGCTTGACGTCGGCAGCCAGACGCTTCAACTCTCTGCGCACCTCCAGCTCGCTCATCGCATGGGGGATGTCAGGCTCGCCCTTTAGCTTCAGTTCTTCGGGAACCTCGGCATAAAGCTCTTCGAGACTCCCCACGCCGATGGCATCCAGCATTTGCTTGATGTCGTCGGGAGTGTGTGGAAAAAATCTGTGTTGCATATATTATATATTATAAAAGTAAAATCTTAAGTTATGCTGTGTCTTGCAGAGCCAACAAACCCATTGGCACCTAGCAACCGCAAAAATAGGAAAATACTCTCAAAAAGACCAACCCTAACCCAGGCATTTTTTTTATGAGCAAAGGCAATAAAGTCCCCAAGCGGAATATTTCCGTCCCTCTCGCGCAAAATTCTGAAAAATAACTTTAACCCAAATCGGTCATTAGGATTTGGGTTTATAAAAATTCAAGTTGGATTTATTTTTATTCAACTTGAATTTTTCCTTTCCATGTATCATTCTGAATGACGATACGTTAGAAAAAGCCTTTACGGAGCATACATTTACGATGGTTGTGGGGTGAGGAGAATGGGGAAGAACCCCAAAATAATAGTCTATGAAACGATATTTATGAATTAAATCTGTACCTTTGTACGCATAAAATAATAAACGTTTATCAGAGTGTAGTTGATGGATGAGAACTTGATACCTTCGGGCATAGTAACACCCGATGTGGTGAGCGTAGAGAGCACGTTCACCGAGCGAAGTATAGTCTCTGACTCTGGGTTCAACCTCCTTATAAAAGCCAGAAGATACGGACGCTGGTGGCTGCTGAAAACGCTAAAGCCTGAATATAGAAACCAGACAGTTTATCAGGCATTACTGCAAAAAGAATTTGACATCACATCGAGCCTGCAACACCCAGGCATAGTGACCGTGTTCTCGCTTGAAGAAATTG
>JAFYFI010000001.1 GCA_017543785.1 Alloprevotella sp. | reverse complement strand
TTTTGAAATTACTTTGAGTAATCCGAAAATTTCCTTATTGGATTTTCCGAGAGTCAAAATCTTCGCAGAAATTCCTCAAATCTGCGTTCTATTTTGCCAGAAATCGCGTGTCAAAACTTTTTACTTTTTCGTCAAGATTCTTTACCTTTTTGGTAGAAGCTTTCAGAGAAGGAGTTCTGAAGCACAAAAAAAAGAAATATCCCGCAACGCGCGAATGCACGCTGTGGGATATTTCTTTTGATTCTTTATTATGGCGTAGTGGCGTCAGCCTCTTCAGCCTAGATTGCGGCGGAGCTCGGCGAGCTGTGTGCGGAGACTGGCATCGAGGCGGTAGGTGTCGTATTCAAGTACAAAGCCTCCGCCGATGGCAGGGTTCACCTCCGTAGTGAACTCTACGTGGCTTAGCGTGCGGTCTTCCACCATTTTGCGCAACTTGGCGGCAGTGGCTTCGCTCACCTCTGTGGGCACTACGAGGCGCCCCTTGATGATGTGCTTCTCGCGGTGGTAGAGTTCCACGAATGTGTTTGCCACGAAGGTCATGAGGTCGGCACGCTTGTTTGCCACTACCAACCGCAGAAAACTCCGCGTGGAGGCAGTGGGTTCCTTTTTGCCTGCGGCAGCACTGACGAGTAGGGCTTCTTTCTGCTCAGCCGTAAGCACGGGGTTCAGAAGAGCCTGCTGCAATGCTGGTACACGCCGAAAACTCTCGGCGAGTGTCTGCATTTCTTCATACACCTTCTGTTCTTCGCCATTGTCGGTGGCAAAGCGCAGAAGCGTCTTGGCATAGCGCGAAGAGATTATTCCGATGTCCATGTCGCTCACTTAACTTCTTCAAGCATGCGCTCGATGAATTTCTCCTGCTCGGCGTCGTGCTGGAGCTCGCGGCGGATGACCTTCTCGGCAATCTGCACACTGAGTTCTGCCACCTGCGCACGAATGTCGCGCAGAGCCACTTCTTTCTCGGCCTCAATCTGTTTCTTTGCCTCTTCGAGCAATCCGCGTCCTTCAAGTTGCGCCTTGTCGCGGGCATCCTGTATGATGCCGTCGCGAGTTGCCATGGCTTCCTTGATGATCTGTGCTTGCTTTTCGCGGGCTTCGCGGAGAATTTTCTCGCTCTCTACCTGTATGCCTGCCAGTTTTTCGTTGGCTTCGTGGGCTTTCTTCAGACTTTCGTCAATGAAGTTTTTTCTTTCCTCGACAGCTTTGACAATGGCTGGGAAGCCAAATTTCGCCAGCAAGAGGAATACTACGAGAAACGAGACGAGCATCCAAAACAGCAGACCGAAGTCGGGCGTCAGTATGGATGGTAGGTTTCCCATGAGAGTTTATCCCAGAACGGTGAGCAAGCAGACTACAACGGAGAAGAGGGCAACACCTTCAATCAGACCGGCGGCGATGATCATGTTGGTCATGATGTCACCTTTCACTTCGGGCTGGCGTGCGATGGCTTCCATGGCGCTGCCGCCTATGCGACCAATGCCGAGACCTGCACCGATAGTTGCGAGACCTGCGCCAATGCCGGCGCCCATTTTTGCGATACCTGCAGCTGCAGCTGCTTCAAGAATTCCTAACATAGTTGTTTATGGTTTTTATTGGTTTTAAGTTTTTTCCAGCTTTATAGGTGAAAGAGGGGGCTACTATTTATGGTGCTCTGGATGAGCCAGCCCGATATATACGCTTGAGAGCATCGTGAAGACGTATGCCTGAAGGAATGCCACGAGCAGCTCGAGGCAGTTCATGAAGATGAGCATCAGAAAACTTACTACCGTCATCGACGAACCCATGCCTACACCCACCTTGAAGGTTATGAAGATGAGACACGTCAGCGAGAGTATCACCGTGTGGCCGCCAAACATGTTGGCGAAAAGTCGCATCATCAGGGCGAAGGGCTTGGTGAAGATGCCGATGATTTCAACCAACGGCATAAGCGGCACAGGGCATTTCATCATCATTGGCACGTCGGGCCAGAGTATTTCCTTCCAGTATTCTTTGTTGCCAAAGATGTTGACGAGCAGGAACGTGCCTACTGCCAGCAGGAGCGTGATGCTGAGGTTTCCCGTCACGTTGGAACCGCCGGGGAAGATGGGTATAAGTCCCATGAGGTTTGTCACGAAGATGAAGAAGAACACCGTCAGCAGGTAGGGCGCATAGCGGCGGTAGTGCTTCTCGCCGATGCAAGCCTTGATGACGTCGTCGTGGATGTACATGGTGAGCATTTCCACTGCTCCCTTGAACCCCGTGGGGGCGCTGTGGCTTCCCTCGGCGTTGCGTTTCTTGTACCAGCGCGCACATGGGATGAAGATGAGCAGCATGACGGCTATGTTGATCCATATCTGCAGCACGTCCTTCGTGATACTGATGTCCCAGGGGCGGTCTTCGTAGCCACGCTCGTAGATTTTGTCCTTGCGCTCGTGGTCAATGTAGAAACCGTTGTATGTGCCGTCGGCGCTCTCGTGGAAACGTGCCGAACTGAAAATCTCCCAGCCACCTTCGTGATGCTTCACGATGACAGGCAGAGAGATGTGTGTATGTCCCCAGAGATGCCATTCGTAGGCATCGCTCATGTGGTCGAAGATGATTTCCTGCACGTTGATGGGCTCCTCAGTCCCCTCCGTGGAGGCATTGGCTCCGCAGGGGATGCACAGGAGCAGCAACAGTGCAACTGCTATATGTCTGAATATACTCATTTCCGGATATACTTCCTTGACGAAAACGTCCTTTTGCGAGCGCAAAAATACGGAAAAATTTCTTATCCGCAAACTCTTTCCGCTTTTATTATAATAATGAGTAGGACGGCGACGGCCAAGGCGAGCCACAGCCGACTTATACTGGTGTATGCATGATGTTGACAAGGACGGGCGCCCCGACACCGACTATTCCGAGACGCGTCACTTCATCTGGCGCATAGAGGCATTGTGGTAACGTAGTCCGTCTTGCCTGTTGCCACTTCTGCGCAATGCCCTTAAGCCCAAAAACGTGAAGTAACTCCCGCAACGGGCGTGCCGCCGCGGGAGTTTGCGCGTCATATACATTTATACGAACTTTCCCCAAATGCTCTTTTTTGAAAACGTCTTTATCTCGTTTTCGGGGGCTAATACCTTAAGTCGATGTATATGTAGGGTTTGTCTCCGGGCTTCATCGTATAGGTGATGTCGGAGTCGTATGTATAGTTGTAGGTTTGGCTGTCGTACTTCTGTGTTACGCGGTTTGTTGTGCGTTTCTCGCTCCTGGAGACTGACGTTTCGATGCCTTTCCCCCAGAGAGTCTCGAATCTGACATGTACCTCGCGGTCCTGGGTGTAGGATTCTGAGGTGTACTGCTTTGCGATGTGCCCGGTGAGGTCTAACGTCCAGGAGCAGCTGCCCTTCAGCAGACCATCGCCTGTGGTGCGCTCGGGGGAGACGTCGTATTCGAGGTGTAGCCGATAGTGGTATTGTCCGTTGTCGCCTTCGATTGCAGCGGCTTTCTCCGTGCGTTCTACATCGATGACGACTGTCTCTCCATGACGCACTATGCTGAATTCGGAATGGTTGCTGCCCTCGGCTCGGGAGAATACGATATCCTCGGTACTCGAGAACTCCTCGTCGCTGTATGTTTCGCTGATGTCCAGGTCCCGCTCGGTGTCCCGCTCGTAAATGTGTCCGTTCTTCAGCGCCGTCCATTTGATGTATGCCCGAATCGACTGATACAGGTTTGCTACGTCGTCTGTCCCGTACTGGCGGACGATGAGCGTGTCGCGCATTGGACGCCCGTCGTTGTCGTATGCTTCGAAGAACAGCATGCCGCGCTGTGTATAGATGCTCTTATTCTCCTCAGGCGTTATAACTATGTGGCGCTGTCCGTTTTGGTCTTTTTCGAGTGTGGCTTGAAAGTAATCTCCGTCGGCACCGAGATAGCGTACGTCGTCCACGTTGCTTTCGAATGGTATGCGCTGCACATCGGCCTTGCTCTCCAGTACGATGCTGTCGGTCTCGATGGTCAGATAGGCGGGTATCTCCACCTCGGCGGCAGCGCTCTTTGCACTGTAGGGCGTAGAACCGCTCTCGATGATTGGGCGGAGGCTATACTTCCCTGGGCCAGGGAACTCATCGTATTTGAATGTTGCAGAGAATTCCTCGAAGGTGTTGGAGAAGGAGTACTTTTTCCCGTAGCGCGCAATGAGGAGCTTTCCGTCCTTGTCGTATGCACCGATACCAATATTGGAGGGGAGTAGCACCATCCTGCGGGGATAGACGGTGGCACGGAACTGTTTTGCGGCTTCGTTGTTGTCGGCCTTTGTCTCGAGGAAGTTGGGCAAGAAGTACCACGCCACTGAGCCATACTTCTGCGTGTCGCTCCAGAGCGAGCGCTCCTGCCTCGGGCGACGTCCTACACGCCAGCTATACTTCAGCTCACGGTCGAAGCTGAGCTGAGAAATTTCAACCTTTGAATCCTTGAGTACTTCGTAGCTGCCGTCGCCCGAGAGGTTGAAGTTCACCTCTGCCTCCATTTTCGGACCAGCATATATTTCCAGTCCTACACTACATTCGAGGAGAGAATTGAGCCATGAGTTGTTCTTGACGGCAAGGCTGACTTTTGAGCCGAACTGAACAAAACCATTCAGCACGAAGCCAAGTCCAAAGCCCGTCAACTCTCCGTCAAGAACTTCAGGATTGTCCTCGTTCTTATCCAGATTTCCCCAACTGAAAGCGAAAGGCTCTTCCAGTTCGCTGTCGTAGATGAGAGTCTGGGAGAACCCGAAGTCGTACTTAGGCAACTGCACTCCGATATCTGCCGACCCATTTATGCGGACAAAGCCCTTTGGTTTCGGGTCGCATTCGAAGATTGGGAAAAAAGCAGGAAACTTCACCGCAGGAAGCAAATCCAACGGTGTTGCAACGGGCCACTCATGTCCACCAGAAACTGAAGCATGCACGCTAAGTCCAGCAGAAAAGCCCTCGCGAAATACAACTTTGAAATATGCTCGTTTCGAGAATACGCCCGAAATGTTGTAAACAGCCTGCGCTGTAGCAGTAAGGCCGAGGTCAAGGCCGACATTCACACTTTGGTTGCCACTATGGTACAGTTCCTTTTGCAGGCGTCCGCTCCAGTTAAAAAGCGTCAGGTCGTAATTGCCCGATACGCGGTTTGGTGCACGCACGCTGCCATCGGGTGCAAAACCAGCTACACGCCGCCGCACATTGCCTTCGGCATCAGTTCCTATCTGCTCTACAGTGATGACTTGATCGAAGATGTCACCCCAACTTTCTATGTCGCCCATATGGCAGCACCATGCGCCAGCAACTTTGAACACCGACTGTACCTTGCCGCCATAGCCTCCATTTCCAAAAACGCCCTCATCGAAACCTACAAGGACATTGCCCACTTCGGGTTTGAGGCTTTCTGGCATCCCTGCTTTGAAGTAGAGCAGAGCCGTTCCGTCACCCTGAGGAGCAATGTGGTCTATCCAGTCCGTATGCCCCAGCTCGTCCATCATACGTAGTTGCGGGCTGAAGCGTATCTCGGGTTGAACAAAGCCAATGGAGTCGATGGCTGCCAAGGGAATGCGATAGAGCGAGTCCACGGTCTCAATCTCCTGAATGACATACTCATCGTGTTCCATTCCCTCAAGATCTATCTTCGAATAGCCGATGCGCTGCACCTGATCGTAGAAGAATCCGTCGAAGTCGCCGTCGTTGCGATAGATATAAAAGGCGTCCTGGGCGAAAAGGGAGTTGAAAGCTGAAAATTGAAAACCGAAAAGCCCCAACAACATGAGAACCTTCAATTCAAAAGCCTTTTTTATAAGGCGTGCGGACATTTTCGTCCATCCTGATATCATTATTCTCATGGCTTCCTACTTCTTTAAGAATTTGTAACTGGCGTCCCCCGCCTTCACGATATACGTGCCCGTGGGTCTGCCTTTGAGGGATATGACGGCGGGCTGCCCCTCCGCAGCCGTCTGAACGGCGAGGAGGCGTCCGTCGGGGGAATAGAGCTTGAGCGGCGTGCCAGCAGGCAGGCCGTCGAATCTCATTTCGTTCGCGCCCTGCGAGAAGCGCACCTCGCCAGAACGTACGGGCTGGATGCCGACCTTCGGGAATTCACCCTCGTAGGTATAGCGCAGGACTTTATCCAAAGGATAGCTGACCGTCACCTTGTCGGTCTTCAAGAACAGGGCACCATCCTGGAATGTCGTCTCAGGCTCGTCCGTCAGGTCGTGACTGACAGTCGTACCGTCTGCCAACCATACCACAAGTCGCTGCGTGGCGGTACTCTGCCCACATGCCATGCCTGCCGCACCAAGCAGCAAGGCAAGCAAAAGGATGTTTCTTCTCATAATGTGATTTGCTGTATTTTAACGTTGATTTGCGGCTGTAAAAATATAGCAAACTTTCTTGAAAACACTCCTGATTTTTGTAAAAAGACTCCTGAAAAAGAAATCAGGAGTCTTTTTTTGCTGGGAAAGAAGAGAAAAGGGGGAAAGAAACGTTCTACCTGGCATTTTCCGCCAGCCACTGCTTTGGCGAGGCACCAGTGCGCTCACGAAAAGCGCTGTAGAACGCACTCTCTGAGGCGAAGCCAGCCGACGCACTTAACGCGCGGATCTTTATTTCGGGATTCCTGCGCAGCAGGTTGCAGGCATAATCCACGCGCAGAGCATTCAAGTAGTCGGGGAATGAGCGGTAGCCAGCGCGGCGCAGGCAGGCTGAAATGTCGCGCACGGACATGTTCAACGCACTGGCTACGTCATTGCTTCGCAGCGCTGACTCAAGAAAGCGTTGCTCATTTTGCATATGAGTCTGAAGTTTGTCAAAACACCTGGCATCGGCGGCTGCGATGTTATCCCTCGTTTCTTCCTTTCCTTGCGCGGAGGGTATGGTGTTTCTCTTCAGCTTGCGTATATATATTATTATGCTTCCAGCGAGGAGGAGCCCAATGAAGGTAATGCCCCATAGCCATAGTGAGGAGAGGATATTTGAACTTGCCCTTTTGTCCTCGCTCGTCCCTGTCGGAAGTAGGAATACTTTGGATGAAGGGCTGAAATTGTCGTGAACGCAGCCTCCTGCCAGAATGATGTCGCCTTCAGCGGTGAGCATGGGGGCGGAGGTGATCGTGTAGTCCGAGGGCAGTTCGGCTGTGAACAATTGCAGCCGTGCGGTATGCGTAGTGTCGGTGAGCGTCTCGGCATAATCTGCACGAAGCACATAGACGTGCCCCTTTCCGTCCGCTCCCAGCAGGTAGCCACGGCTTCGCACACTGTCAACCACGAAACGGCTAATCCATTTAAGTCTTTTGTCTCCAAATGTTGACGGAATGGGATGGTCTGTGGGAATGAGGGAAAATCGGCCATCAGCCACAAGTGCAAGGGCCGTTTCGCCCAGAGCGTTCTCCACGGGGATAATGTAAGAATACGCACCTTGGGCAGTTTTTCCCAGAAACCCCGTCCAGCTTCGGTAGTCGCTTGGCGTGCGCAGGGGATGCCATGTCTTTAAGAATGGGTCTATATATGCATCGCCTTTTACGCGGTCGATAATTTCCGGATGCAGCAGGAGACTGTCGCGCTCGTCGTGGGTGCCGAAGACAATGGCATTGTCGTCAGACGTGCGCAGTATGTAGGGGAAGCTGCGTCCCAGTGCTACGTCTTTCAATGGGCGATTGTTAATGTTTCCGTCCCATAATTCCATCCCATCCTTCTCATACCAGTTGCCGGCGATAAGCACGCGGCCGCTGTCCAGTTCTACACCAGCTGCAAAGCAACGTTTGCGGTCAAGACATCCGAATCCCGTGAAGGTGTGCGTGGCGGGGTCGTAGGTCTCCATCGTAAAAGTCTGGCCGATACCCAAGGATTGATCGTGCCCTCCACCCAAAAGCACCTTGCCGGAAGAGAGCGGAAGAAAAAAAGCCTGATCGTGGGTATAAACCATAGGCACAAGGTGCCAAACTTTGCCGTCAAACCACTCCGCCGTAGGCGTGGGGATAAAGCCGGTGGTATGACCGCCAAAGACAACAAGTTCACCTCCTGGCAAACTTATTGCGGCGTGATCATAACGCGGTATGTTAAGGTCTGCCAGGTGTTCCGCCGTGATTTTCTTTACGGTCAGGGAGGCTGCCTTCTGCGCGACCATTTGCTGTGGGTCAATAATAAGTAAAAGCAGAAGGAATAGGTAGCGGACTATAACCTTTGTCATAGATGAAAAGGCGATTAGGGAATAACGGGCAAACCTATTGCGTATTCTTACGCTCGGCACGGAGGTGGCAGATGCTGGTGATGGCAAGGGCAGAGAAGAAAAGGAATAGGACGTTAACAATAAAAGCCATACGCAAGGGAGCATCGGCGTAAATATAGGAGGCGAGGGCTATCACCGTTAACAATAGGCGCACACCCTTGAAGAGCATATAGGCTCCGATGAGTGTCCCGCTCTTTGCTTCGCGCTTGCGACTTATGACGGAGAGCTCGGCTTGCGTCAGTACTGCATAGATAAGAGCGGGCAGCAGAGTGATAGCTGCCAATAGATCCCATGTCGTGTCAAACAAAAAAAAGCCTTCTACTGCGAAAAGCAGCAGACCTACGAATAGGGGGAGTAGGGCCGGCCAGGTCTTCATACTTTTTCTTCTACGCAGAGCGACACATGGTTGTGAGCCACCTCAATGAAGCCACCACTTATGGCGAGTTCAAAAGGCTCATTGCCAGTACATACGACAGTTCCTTCTGTCAGGCTGGAGATGATAGGCGCATGACCTTTCAGCACTTCGAAGCGTCCTCCTTCGCCGGGGACGGTAATGCTATCCACGGAGCCGGAGAAAAGCGTCTGCTCAGGGCTTACTATGGTGACTATCAATGCTTCGGGCACTACGGTCCATTCTACAGCATTGCCATCCTGACGTTTTACTTCTTGAGACATAAAACTCTTCTTTTATTTTGCGCTTTCAAGCAGTTTGCGACCTTTCTCTATGGCGTCGTCGATAGTACCCACGTTGAGGAATGCCTGTTCGGGCAGGAAGTCCACTTCGCCGTCGAGAATCATGTTGAAGCCGCGGATGACTTCCTCAATGGGAACCATGACACCAGGTACGCCGGTGAACTTCTCGGCTACGGTGAACGGCTGAGAGAGGAAACGCTGTACGCGGCGGGCGCGGTTCACGGTGAGCTTGTCTTCATCGGAGAGCTCGTCCATGCCGAGGATGGCGATGATATCCTGAAGCTCGTTGTACTTCTGCAGAATCTGCTTCACGCGTTGTGCGCAGTCGTAGTGCTCCTGACCAATGATGTTGGGGTCGAGGATACGGCTTGTAGAAGCCAGAGGGTCAACGGCGGGATAGATGCCAAGCTCTGTAATCTTACGCGAGAGCACCGTGGTGGCGTCAAGGTGAGTGAAGGTTGTGGCTGGAGCAGGGTCGGTCAAGTCGTCGGCAGGAACGTAAACAGCCTGGATACTTGTGATGGAGCCGTTCTTAGTACTCGTGATGCGCTCCTGCATGGCTCCCATCTCGCTGGCAAGTGTAGGCTGATAGCCCACAGCACTCGGCATACGTCCGAGCAATGCCGAAACCTCAGAACCTGCCTGAGTGAAACGGAAGATGTTGTCGATGAAGAAAAGGATGTCGGTCTGCTTACCTTCGGCAGCACCGCTGTCGCGGAAACTCTCTGCGATGGAAAGACCGCTAAGAGCCACGCTGGAACGTGCGCCGGGAGGCTCTTTCATCTGACCATAGACAAGCGTAGCCTGACTCTTTGCAACTTCGTCGTAGTCAACCTTCGAGAGGTCCCACTCGCCGCGTTCCATTGCCTCCTCAAAAGCCTTGCCATACTTGATGACGCCGCTTTCAATCATTTCGCGCAGCAGGTCGTTACCTTCACGGGTACGTTCGCCCACACCGGCAAAGACTGAGAAACCGTCGTGTCCCTTTGCAATATTGTTGATAAGCTCCATGATAAGCACCGTCTTGCCCACGCCGGCACCTCCGAAGAGTCCTGTCTTACCACCCTTGGAATAAGGTTCAAGCAAGTCGATGACTTTGATGCCCGTGTAGAGCACTTCCTGAGAGGTCTTCAGTTCTTGGAAGTCGGGTGCGTCGCGGTGAATGGGGTAGGCTGAGTCGCCTTTTTCCACTGGGCGCAAGCCGTCAATAGTCTCACCGATGACGTTCATCATTCGTCCCTTGATTTGGTCGCCTGTAGGCATGGTTATGGGGGAGCCCAGGCTTACCACCTCCAAGCCGCGCTGCAGTCCGTCGGTGTTGTCCATTGCCACGGTGCGGACAGTGTCTTCGCCAAGGTGCTGCTGCACTTCGATGACTATCTTACGTCCGTCGGGATGAACTACTTCAAGAGCCTCATGTATCTTTGGCAGCACCTCGCTTGCGGGTTTGCCATTCGTTTCAAAACTCACGTCTACAACAGGACCGATGATTTGTGCAATACGTCCTTTCTTCTGAATATCTTCCATGTGTTTTTATGAATTTTGTGCAAAAATAGAAATAAAAATGCAGATAGCCTAAGAGATACCACGATATTTGTGTCCAGTAGGAAATGCTTAGTTGTTTTTAGTACTTTCGTAAATGTAACCTACAGGCATGTCCAGTGAGTTATCCTATTTCTGTAAAGGATGTGTGGTCGAGTCTTTCTTATCTTTTTTGTCTTGCCCCTGGCGGTGTAGCATGAAAATATATGTTCCCATAATTGATGTTACCACCACAAGCAATATAATGAATACCCACATCCAGACTGGGGTTGATGATGTTGAGGCATTTCCGCCAGAAACTGAATCAGACTGCTCTCCTGCATTTTCGTTGTCGTCCTGCTCGTCAGCTTCTTCGTTTTGAGCCTCAATATCTTTTACGGCAGTAGGCGTAACGGGCGAAAAGGTAGTGCGCTTGCCTACTTCATTTCCTGTCTTGGTTAGTTTTATTGTAGAGTCGCCGTCTTTCAGATACCAGTAGTTGTCGTCTTCGGACGTTTCTTCGCATATACCTACGAGAGATGCTACCCCCGTGCCGCCGTAGGGCATAGCCAGTTTTCGCCACGTTGGTCCCTGAAAAGTTTTTTGGTAAGAGTATCCGTTGTAATTAATATTTATAAACCTGTAGTCGTGGCTCAGGAAAGCAACTGTTGACCATTCGCCGTTGCCAGAGTCGAACAACAAATCGCCGTAGTTGTTCTTTGGAACGGCAATCACTTCGTTGGGAGCAAGCGAATTGGGGTCTTTGTCGCGAAGATACCAGTAATTGGAGTCTTCGCCGAACTGAACCATGTTTTCCATCAGTTGCCACCCATTGGGCGTGATATCAGCCGAGCCTGTTTCGTAGAGCCAGTTTTTCTCGTCGTTGGTAGAAAACCTGACGGCTTCATACCTGTAGTTGCGCCCTTCCACAACGTGTTTTTGGGGGTTGCTTTCTCCTTCTCCTCTTCCTGCGTTTGCCGATGCGTTTATCTGAGCAGCATCAGCCGCATAGCTTTGGTTAGGGTCAAGCCCACTGCCATTGCAGTGAGAGCAGCGCCCTCTTCCGCCGCAGGCACCACATTCCCTGTAGAATGTATTGTTGCTGTAGTAATGTGTTTCCCCGCCTCTACCATAGCATGTTTGGCATTTTCCGGAGCCGTAGCAGATAGGACAGTCTTTTGCACGCTGAGCCTGAGCTGAGGGGTGCGACAGTAGGAAAAAAAGTGATAGCAAGATGCAATGGTAAAGGGCTGAATGTCTCATGGGGATTGTTGTTTTTTTAGTTTATGGACTATCTATCTATATGTTATCCTGTGTTTTTTGAACATCTCCAGGTCTTCGTCCGAGAACTTTAGCTTCTTTATGGAAATTGGCTCGTTGTGGTCATTAAGGTAGAAGCGTGCATCGCATTTATATTCTGGCGATGCTACCGACCAAGAGTTTTTCAGGATAGGAGTAGAAATGCCAGCTAGCGAGAGCATGGTGTGGAATACAGATGCGTTGCTCGAAACGGGTTTTAGTCTGTTCGACTGCAGTGCCGAGATGTTTTCGGGGTATGCACTGCGGTATGAGGGCGAAGTCATGACGAAGAAAGGCACATGAATGTCGTAGTAAGACGGGCGCGGCGAGGCATGCAGGAACAGTTCGCGGCTGTCGTCATAGATGTTTTCCCCATGGTCGGCGGTGTAGAGCATGGCAATCCTGCCGTTTGTTGCCCATGCCTGGTGGAAGATGCTGTCGAGCACCATGTCTTCTCCGAGGATAGAGTTGTCGTAGGCATTCATCAAGCTCTCCTTGTTGCTGGCGCGTGCAGCAGTAGCATCGTCGGGCAGGAACGTGGCGTTCTCGCTCAGATAACGCTCCTTATAGACAAAGTGTGAACCATAGAGGTGCACTACGAGGAAAATCTTACGCTTTCCTGAAGAGAATAGTCGTTTCGTGTGTTCCAGGATTTCTGCGTCATAATGTTCTTTGCTGTCGTCCTTGATGAAGCATACTTCGTCAGCCTCTTCGCCAAAGGTGTCGATGAAAGAATGGTTGCGTCGCTGGTTTGAGATAAACGAGGTGTGGTAGCCAGCCTCCTTGAAGGCGGTAATGATGCCTTTCTCCCTATATATTCTGTCGTAGTCCTCAGCCGAGGCAGCCGAGAGCAGCATGGGTACGCTCTTGTGGGTAGTGTTCGACTGTGAGAGCACGTCGTCGAACCAGATGATGTTTGCCGAGTCGGCGGCAAGGCGCGGTGTCGTTGCGCGATGGTATCCGTAGTGCTGGAAGTGGTCTGCCCTTTCCGTCTCGCCTATGGCAAGAATCATAATCTCTACCGAGTCGTTGGGATGTGTGGACTTTGACTGAAAGCTGAAGTTGGCAGACGTCTCCTTGTAGTGTGCCGAGTCGTATAGGCGGTCGGCGGTGAGCTTGATGTTGTAGATTACGTTCAGCGGATATAGGTCGCACAGCACCCTGTAGCCTTGGGCCAGCTTAGAAGCCCCAACACATGTCAGCAGTCCAACTGCCAGAACGATGGCGTTGAGCACTCGTAGCCGTTTCGTCGTGCTTGTAGCCATTTGCCTGCGGCCTTTGATCTGCAATACTGAAGCAATGAGAATTGGCACGTAGAGCACGACGATGGTGGCAATGCCGGAGAGGAGGTTTCCTAGAAGTTCCAAAGCCTCAGACGGGTTTGTGGTGAGAACGTTGATGAACATGTCCACGCCCAGAAGGCTATTGCCCCACAGGAAGAGCAGGACGACCTGGAATGCTGCAATAAATATAAATAGGAATAGCCACCATACCATTTTTCCCGTTGTGCGGCTTAAGGCAAGGACTAGTCCATAGAATGCCGCGGGGAGTATGATTTGTGCCAAGGCTGGCAGCATAGTCATCTGTTCTGAAATAATCAACCAAACATTAGGCACCATCAGTACCACCAAAGTCCAAACATACAAGACCCTTGGCGAGAGAGCCATCTTGCCTATGTTCCTCAGAATATCTTTCATTTTTTCTGTTTTATAAAAATAAAAAAAGACGCCTCGTTAAAGAGGCGTCCTAAAAGTTCCGTTTTCTAAGTGCTTTCTTCTGTTGTCGGGGTGACTGGATTCGAACCAGCGACCCCACGCCCCCCAGACGCGTACTCTAACCGGACTTAGCTACACCCCTAAAAACTTTTTCGAAAGCAGATACTTTTCACAAAAGCGACTGCAAAAGTAGAGCTTTATTTTCAACCTGCAAAACAAAAACGGGCTTTTTTTAGTTAAGAAGAAAAAAAGAGGAATCAGAGAGGTGGTTTTTTCCATTACCTCAAAGCACGTGTCCGCATTTTGCGGCGCGCAGCCAAATTAAGAACTCGCCCCCCACCACCAACACAGTCTGAAATCTATACCTAAAACTTGTAAGGTGTGGTTAACAAAAATTAAGTTT
>JAFYFI010000028.1 GCA_017543785.1 Alloprevotella sp. | reverse complement strand
CTGTCGCCATGTGGCTGCGGTGGACGGCATTCCAAACGTCGGCATAGCGGCACAGACTCCCGTCGGCGGTATGCCATTCCTCCTCCCACGTCGATACGATATAGAAGACGTCCGCCCCGCCGCAGCACGCATTGCGCTCAACGTACCACATCGTACTGTCGGCATAGTCGGGCGTGGCAGGGACATACTCCCCGCCGGCAGGAATGTTTCCGTTTCCGGCGGCACTCCCCTGCGCGAAACATCCCACCGCCGCCGGCAGCAAGAGCATCCCCGCCGCAAGCACGACCCTGAAACCGCGCAGCGATGTAGTCCTGTGAAAAATCCGTTGACTGATATTCATTTGCCTGAGCCTGTTTTCGTTTTTCATATATATACCCTGTTTTATTGTATACTGTTTTTTCATATATACACTTTTTTTCTTGCCTCCCACCCTCATCCCAGTTGCAGCTGCCGAGGTTGCGGAAATCTTCTTTTACTGGTTTTCAAATAAGTAATTCACGTCTATAATAAAACATAAATGCCCATAAATTATCCATAAATATCTTTCGTGATTAATTCATGGTTAATTCACGTTTTTTCCAGTGCAGTACTGCAGATTTTGTGCAAAGATAGAAATAATCTGAAAGATTACAGGTGTTCCATTGCAGGCAGGGATTTTTTTCTACGTTACGCATAGGCCTTAGACTCACCCTCAAGCCAGGGCTTTGGTTTTTTATATGTGGGCGGATGCTTAGGTATAGGTTTTTTATTATTATAGATGGAAGTGAATAAAATAGCAGACTCCATCTCTATGATAACTGATAGAAGACTAGTGTCTCACAAAGTTTTCTAAAGGATAGACAAAAAACCCCTGCCTACAAATTACGCGTCGGCAGGGATTTTTTGTCTACGTCCTCAAAGGGACGAAAGCTGAACTTACATTATCACTCCGCGAGGCAAACTTCCTTGCCGCGGCAGAAGCGGTGGACTATATTGCGGTCGTCGCCCACATAGATGAAACGCTCCAGGCGCTGCAGGATGTTGTAGTCGGCGGGGAAAAGGTTGGCGTCGTCGATGACGAGGGCGTCGAAGTCGTAGCCTTCCTCAAAGCTGCCCACCTTTCCGAAGAAACTGCCGCCCGACTTCGTTGCCATCCAGAATGCTTCGGAGAGCGAGAGGAAGGGCTGCTCGTGGTTGCTGCGCTGATAGTGCATCTTGCTCACCTGAATGGCATAGACCATCATGCGGAAAATGCTCAGGTCGTGGCCGCCACTGATGTCGCTGCCCAGACCTACGCTGATGCCTTCGTCGAGGTATGTGCGTATGGGAGCCATGCCCGAAGCCACGTTGAAGTTTGACGTGGGGCAGTGGGCAACCATCACGCCGCCGTCGCGGATGAGCCTACGCTCGGCTTCGTCGCTCCACACGCAGTGGGCCATCACCGTGGGAGTGTCGCCGAAGAGTCCGTAGCGGCGATAGGCGTCGCCGTAGCCCTGGCTCTCGGGCTCAAGCTGGCGCACCAGCTCTATCTCAGAGAGATTCTCCGAGAGGTGCGACTGCACGGGCAGGTTGTAGCGGCGAGCCACCTCGCTGCAGGCGCGGAGCATCTCCGGAGTGCAGGAGGGAATGAAGCGCGGAGTGACGATAGGGCGCACTAAGGCATCGGGCTCAGTGCTCTCTGCCACAAGCTGCTCCATGCCGGAAACATAGTCGGCAACACCTTCCTGAAGACTGTCGGGGCAGTTGCGGTTCATGGCTACCTTTCCCACCAAGGCGCCCATGCCAGCCTCGCGGAATATGTTCATCAGGCGGCGCGTGCCTTCAGTGTGGATAGTGGCAAAGACTACGGCGCGCATAGTGCCTACACGCTTCATGTTCTCTACGAAGCGGCGATAGATGAGCTCGGCGTAGGAAGAGTCGCTGAACTTCGACTCCTCCGGGAAGGTGTAGTTCTGGAGCCACGGCAGGAGTTCCAGGTCCATGGCAATGCCCTGATTGTGATACTGAGCAGCATGCACGTGGACATCGTTCATGGCAGGGATGAGCAGGCGGTTGCCAAAATCCAACACCTCGGCATCGGGACACCCCAAAGCCTCGAGGCTGGAGCCTACGCATACTACGCGACCGTCGCGCCCTACGGCAACATAGCCGTTCTCCAGAACATGGAATTCCTCACGGCGCGGAGTGTAGATGATATGTGCTTTGTAAACTTTCATAGAAACTCGTTTTTTAGTTTGCCGGCAGAGGCAGACGCGTCTTCGTCACTGCCTCTCCCTTCAAGGAAAAGGATTTTTTTGCACTATGCCTCTTGAAAGGGGCTTGTCGTCTCTTTTAGTTTTTGAAAAAAAGTGGGTTTTTGTGCATTCCAGTCTGCAAAGGTAGTAAGTAAGTTCCAATCACACAAGCATGAAAACGAGAGTCTTCAGTTTTTGTGCCAAATGTTTGCAGTGAATCAGGGCTTGCAGGGCGTGTAGGCTTTGCGCTGCAGCACTTGTGTCATGCAGTGTGCCGCGCCATAGCCGTTGATGAGGCTCTCCAGGGGTATCCACTCCACAGTCACGCCAGCCTGGCGGAGGCGGCGCTGCAGTTCTTCCGACTGTCCTCCCACAGCCATGATATGCCGGGGGGCTATGGTGAGGAAGTTGTTGGCATAGTGCAACTCGTCAGCCTCGTCGATGGGGATAATCTCAAACCCGCGCTTCTGGAGGTAGTCCACGAAGGAGAGATTCTTCTTCTGCAGCGAATACTTCAGCGTGCAGGGCTTGCGCACCCAGACGTCGCAGGTGTTGAACTCCGGACTGCCCGGCTTTGCCTCGTAGCGGCTGCGCACCATGGTGCAAAGGTTGCTGTCGATAATGTTGAAGTGGGTATCCAGGTGCATTTGCATTTGCCACAGCTTATGGTCGCGCACCACTACAATTGTGTCGTGCCCCAAAGCGTCGGCATCCATCAGCTGGCGTATGCCTTCGTCGTTGGTGCGCATGCCGCAGCCTATCAGCGAAATGTTGCCAGCGGGAATGTAGTCGCCACCCTCCAGCCTGCCGCTGCCTGTGATGCGCAGGATAGGTTTGAGCCCCATGTGGCTGTAGCAAAGTTCTATGATTTCCGACTCAGGGCTGCGCTGGCTGCTGTTCATGTTGCAGATGACGTGTCCGCGCGGCGTGGTGATGCTTTGGTCGCGAGTGAAGTACAGGTTCATCAGAGGGTTCTGTATGTACTGCGCCTCATAGCCCGTGTTGTTGTCGGTCTTGTGCAGCTTCACCGTGGGCTGCAGCAAGATGCAGCGTATCAGGTCGGCACGGCTCATCTTGGCAAGCACCTCCTGCCTGTATGCCTCAGTAGTCTGAGCGTCGGCGTCGGGCATCTCGCTGATGTCGTAGCGCAGAAGGAGTGTGGCAAGAGAGCGAAGGCTGTCGATACCTACTTCATTGAGGATTTCAGTAACCGTATGAACGCGTATGCCGTTAGCCTCAAGCATCCTGATATATCCATGATGCTCCTCAGCCGCCTTGTCCACGTCGAAATAGTCTTCGAAGAGACCTGCCGAGGGGTGTATGACTCCGTTGAACAACTCTTGTCCGGGTGTGTGCATCAGAATGTCGCCAGCCTGCGACCATTCAGCCTGAGGAAAGGTCATCCCAACATTTTTCTGCACAGGAAGGGATACAGCGCTCTTCTGCGCCGGTAGCAACATTGCCATGCAAAGCCACAGCAGTATAAAAAAAGTCTTTTTCATCTTTATGCGTATATAATATTATTGTCTTTTTATAATTATTGTATGTTCTCCTTCTGCCCCGGTACTTCATTCCACGAAGATGATTCGCTGCTCAGACAGCTATGATGAAGAATACTTTTCCCAGGGCTGCTTCAACAGGGAAACGCCGAGGGCTTTGCAGTAACTGATGCCGCAATGATTTCAGCTTCAGTTTTCATGGTTCTTATAGTTCATGCCCTAATGATATCAGGTTTTATTTTCATGACTCTGTCAGTTCTATATCCCTCTCTCTGCCCAGTCGCTGCGGTCGAGGTTG
>JAFYFI010000027.1 GCA_017543785.1 Alloprevotella sp. | reverse complement strand
CGTTAGCTACACCATCAACGCAGCTACCACAATCCGCGCCATCGTTATGGACAACGTAATGGGCGGCCTTTCTGCCGAGACAACAGCCGACTTCACCATCGACCTGCCTACACCTACTTTCCAGATGCTGAACGACATCAGTGGATACACCGTTAAGGGCAACACCATCTATAGCGGTGATGACTCAAGCATCCAGGTTTACATCATCGGTTCTACGAACTTTGCTACATGGTACACTCTCGACGGCTCAGATCCTACAACGAGCACTACCGTTAAGAAGATCACAGCCGCTACGATGAACATGCGCATCAATACCTTCGGCCAGCCTGGTTTTGCCGTAACACTCAATCAGGACGACCAGACCATCCGCGCCGTCACCTACGACGCTGCCAACAACGCTTTCGGTCCCGTTGCCGACTGGGGATACACCATCAAGATTGGTAACCCCGTAGTAGCAGCAGGCACATACGCTAAGGTTACAAGCAATGCCGACATCGAGGCTGGCAAAAACTACATCCTCGTTTACGAAGATGAAACCGCTCCTCAGGTGTTCACCGGTGAAATCAGCACAACTAAGACTCCTTATGGTCTTAATGTTGCAACTACCTACAGCGACGTTAACGAAATCAACATCTCTGAACTGACTGTTACTCCCGTTGTCATCGAAGCAAATGAAACTTCCGGCTACAACCTCAAGGTTGGCGAGCAGTATCTTGCATGGGAAAGCGGCAACAGCCTCAAACTTCAGGATGACGCTTATGCTTGGACTATCGAAGTAGAAGACACTGAAGCAAAGAGCTCCATCGCTTCTGTGGCCACACCAGAACGCTTCTTGCAGTACAATACAGGCAGCCCGCGCTTCGCTTGCTACACAGGTTCTCAGAAGGCTGTAGCTATCTACAAGGAAGTTCCTGCTTCCGAAGCATTCGAAATGCTGCCTATCACCATTACCTCTGCAGGCTATTCAACCCTCTACTACAGCGACAAGGACATCGAACTGCCTTCTACTGGCGACGGTATGACTGTACGCGCTTACACCATGACCTTCGACGGTAAAAAGATTTCTGAAGGCGATGAGTTCGTTTCTGGCGACAAAATTCCTGCCGGAACGGCTGTTGTCCTCGAGGAATACAACCACGAGGCTATCACCTTCGAGGCTAAGGCTTATGCTCCTACTATCGTAGCTAATCCTAGCGTAGAAAACTTCCTCTATGGCTTCGATGATGACACCGATCTTGAACTTGTATTTGGTGCTGAAGGTCTGAAGTTCTACAAACTCTCTGGTTCTCCCTCTGGCGTAATAGGTTTCTACTGGGCTAAGGATAACGGTGCTCCGTTCGTTTCAGTTGCTCACAAGGCAGCCCTCGTTCTGCCAGCAGACGCAGCGTCTGGCATCCGTGGTTTCGACCTGGCTGACGGCACACCAACTGCTATCAAGAACGTAGAGACAAGCGCCGCTGCCGACGGTAAGATCTACGACCTGCAGGGTCGCCGCGTAGTGAACGCCCAGAAGGGTATCTACATCATCAACGGTAAGAAAGTTATCAAATAATCAACATTAATAGAGCAAAGACAGATATGAAAAAATATATCATTCCTGCTACCGATGTTGTAGCCTTGCAAATGCAGAACACTTTGATGAATCTTTCTGACCACGATGAAGTAACCGACCCCATTCAGTATCCTCAGCTTATCAACAAGGGAGGATGGCGCAGTGAGAACTGGGCTGATTACGACAGCGAAGAAGAATAAGCACACACTGAATATCAGTAACCCTCATGCGGGGCAGACGGCAAAAAGCCGCTCTGCCCCGCTTTTTTGTCTGTTCCATGTATGTTGAAATGGTTGTTATGCTGAAGTTGAAAATGATTAGCAGGGACCTTAGTACCAGCATAAATAGTCTTTGCAAGCCGTATGGGTGAAATGTTAAAAACAGAGCGTTAATTGTTAAATTCGTTTTCCTTGTTCTTTTTAGTTCGTATCTTCGCCGCCCAATGCGTAAACAAGAAACCAAAAATTAAAAACAGACAGATATATGAAGAAATTATTGCTGGGCATCATTGCCCTATTGTTGATTTCTGCCTCAGCGCAAGCCATAAGGCCCAAGCGCGGACTCATTCCTTTCACTCAAAGCGACGGCAGCGTTGTCATGGTGCAGAAAGAAGGCGAACGCCACTTAGCTTTCTATGTTTCCGAGGACGGCTACGTGCTTGTTGAGAACGCTGCTGGCGACCTTTGCTACGCCGAGATTAAGGATAATGGCTTAGTCGCTACAGCTCTGCTGGCTCACAGTATCGACAAACGTACTGACGCCGAGCTGGCTTTCGTTTCCGGTAAAGCTCTGCGCCCAGGTTCAGCCGAAGTAAGCAACATCGTCCGCCCCACACAGCAGCGCATGGTGCTGCGCGCCATACACGCCTCTACCACCGACGGACTTGGAGAATATGGCAAGAGCAGCGTCGGCGCTACGGGTACCATCGGCGACTATGTCATCCCTGTGCTCATGGTGCAGTTCAAGAACATAAAGTTCTCCAAGATGACCGAAGAGAAACTCACGCGCTATCTCAACGAGGAAGGCTACAAGGACGAGGCTGGCTGTTCGGGCAGTGTTCGCGACTACTTCCTCAGCCAGAGCCGCGGCATCTTCAACCCCCGTTTCGAGGTTGTAGGCATCGTTACGCTCTCTGGCAACCACGATGTCTATGGTAGCAACGACAGCCAGGGCATTGACAAAGGTTTTCTTGAGGACTACAAGTTTGTGACCGAAGCCATAGAGCTCGCTACGAAGCAGGGCGTTGACTTCTCGAAATATTCCCGCAACGGAAAAGTTCCCAACATCAGTTTCTTCTATGCCGGTCGCGGCGAAGCCACTGAGGGCACCTCTTCTACAGCCCAAAAATACATCTGGCCGCACATGGACGACCTCGAAACCACTTTCAGCGGAGTATATTTCAATTCCTATTTCGTGGGAAATGAAATCTACTGGGACGGCTCGCTCATGGGCATGGGTGTCTTCTGCCACGAGTTTAGCCATGTTCTCGGTCTGCCCGATTTCTATTGCACCGACTATAGCCACGAAGTATCGCCTATCGGCGAATGGAGCATCATGGACTCAGGAGCCTATGTCAACGATGCGCGCGCCCCAATGGGCTACACAGCCTACGAGCGCAGCTACATGGGCTGGCTCAACATTCCTGAGCTCAAGGAGGCGCAGCCTGTCACTCTGAGCTCTTACGATTCCGAGGAAGGCACGCCCGCCGTGCTCATACGCAACCCGTCGGACAAGAAAGAGTATTTCATCCTGGAGAACCACCAGCCCGGCACGTGGTATCCCAGCAGCTATGGCAGCGGACTCCTCGTTATGCGCGTGGCATACAACCAAACGCAGTGGGACTACAATACCCTCAACAACGACCCAAATCAAATGCGCTCCATGCTCGTCTCTGCCAACGGCAGTACCATGTCTGGATACACTTCGTCCTCGAAGAACGAGCTCTGGGGAAATGCCAACAATACTAAGGAGATAAAGACCTGGACACTCTTCAACACGAGGACCATTACCAACAAGCCTGTGCTGAGCATTGTGAAGAACAATGACGGCACAATATCCTTCAACTTCATAAAGGATAATTTCAGCGAGCTCGTCGTTGGCGACACCATCCGCAAGGACGGCATTTGCTATGTCAAGACAGCCGAAGAAGAGCTCACCGTAGTAGCCGACCCGAAGGCTTCTTACAGTGGAGACGTCAGTGTGCCCGCAGGTTTCTATGAAGACTATACCGATTTCAAGGTTGTGGCTATCGGTGAGGCAGCCTTTGCAGGTCAGACAGAGCTGACAAGCCTCACTCTGCCTGCCACGGTCATCTCCATTGCCGACGACGCCTTCCGCAACACTCCAAAGCTCGCCTCCATCACCGTTACCAATGGCAACCGCAAATATCAGTCAACTGCCGACGGAGTACTCTTCAACAAGAACTCATACCTGAATGCTCCGAAGCGTATGCTCCGTTCAGCCGAGGACGGCATTGTTACCTTCGACTTTGCCGCAAACCCCTGGAACCTGCCTACGTCCGACAACTCAGACGCCAAGAAAGGCAACATTACCGAGCCCATCGTGACGGACAACGTGAAACTCACCACCTCCGACGGAACTACTGCAACCCGCCTCTGGCAGCCTGCCTCTGGCAGCATAGAGCTGAGAATGTATAAGGGCGGAGGTGCGCTGAAGCTTGAAACCACCGACAATACCATTATCACCAAGGTAGTCTTCACCGCTTCGCAGTTCAATCTTGCCGCAAGCGAGGGCACCCTCACCGAAAAGACATGGACGGGCGAGGCAGAGAGCGTCACCTTCACGGCAGCCTCTACCAACAAGATATCCAAGATAGAGCTCTACGTAGAGTCTGGCGACATATCGCCCGAGCTCATCCACTATCCCACAGCAGCCGCCAGCACCTACACTGTGCCCGACGCTACGGTGAAGATTCACCCATACGCCTTCGAGGGTGCAAACGTCGAGAGCCTCACTCTGCCAGCCACCGTCAGCGTGCTCGACCGTGCTTCGCTTGCCATACCCACGCTTAGCAGCCTCACCGTAAACATGACGGCGCTGCCAGCCTGCGAATTCGACCCCTTCGTCTCCACAGACCTCAACGTGGCTGTTGACAAGGACGCCTGCCAACTCATCGTGCCCGCCAGTGCCGAGCCTCTCTATCGTGCCGACACCTTCTGGGCTCCGTTCTTCACGTCGAGTCCCGTCGATGGCATTGCAGGTGTGAAGGCAAATGCCTCAGGCAACACACGCATCTACGACCTCCAGGGCCGCCGCGTGCAGAAAGCAGAGAAAGGCATATATATAATAGGTGGAAAGAAAATGGTGGTGAGATAACCTCGCCAACCGCAAAGGCTACATAAAATCCCTTGCACATACACATCTGTTGTGCGAGGGATTTTTTCGTTCGGCTGCCTGCAAGAAAAAAACTCCTCTCGGCGCAGCCGGCTTGCTAACCTTTTTTCGCTTCGCTCAGCAGAATGCCGTCAGGCTGCTTTTTCTCGGAAAGGGTAAAGAATCTTGACGAAAAAGTAAAAAGTTTTGACACGCG
>JAFYFI010000026.1 GCA_017543785.1 Alloprevotella sp. | reverse complement strand
ATTAACAAGCATTAACGTTTATAAAACAAAACTCCCTACGCCCGTAAGTTTGAGTTTTTAAATTTTAGAACCTAAACTAGAGCGCACTTCCTGTTTGTAAACTCGCTGATGTCCGACTTTAAAAACGTAAACTTTTGAAAATAAAAACCTACATTTATAAATATTTGCAGATATAGTATTTCGTGTAAATGACTGAAAACCATACTAATTACACCCTTAAATTAAATAAATGATATTGTTGCCGAGCTCTCAAATAGCCCTTACATTAGCGCTGGGCTCCAATATTATATTAATACGGGAAGTATGGCGCAAAAACCCAATAAGTTACGTTATTTTGCAAAACTGAAAATGCTTGTGTGTAAAGGTGCTTTTTAACTGCTGGGTTCTAAAGTTTAATTTAATTATGATAAAACCTCACACTTTTAATTTATAAACTTAAAATTTTGGGGAAAATTTAAATTTTGATTTTTGTATTCACGTTTTGAAAATTTATTTTATCTTTGCAAACACAATTTTTGAGGTGATTTTTTCGCGCCTCCAAAATTCAGGACTTCGAAATTTTCAAAATTTTCTTACATCAACCCCATAAAATTCAATAATCTATATGAGAGAGCGAATAAAATCCATCATGGAGCATACAAAATTATCTCAACAGGAATTTTGTAATAAGACAGGAATTTCTGCCTCCAGTTTGTCAAGTATTTTCTCAGGAAGAAGCAACCCTACAAACAATCACGTGACGGCAATTCACAAAGCATTTCCAGAGGTAAATGTGAACTGGTTGCTCTTTGGCGAAGGTGAGCCCTATCTTACTACTGACGGACAAATCCCTTCTGAATTATCTGCAAGTGACCCTTCTGCCTCCTCCGATAAAACTGTTTTCGACATGTCAGGAGCTGTTTCTGAGGGTACTTCTGTAGAATCATCCTCCGCCAAACAGGAAAAGCTCCAGGAGAAACTTTTGCAGAAATTATTGGAGAAACAGTCCGAGAGCCATGAGCCTATACGTAGAAAGATTACTGAGATACGCGTGTTCTTCGATGACGGGACATACGAAACTTTCTCAGCCAAATAGCTGCGTTATTCCTTTATCTCGGCACTTCCCTATCACACATTATTATATATTATATAGTGGATGAGGATAACCCCTCTGCAGCCTTCAGACATTGAGGATTTTTGCTTAATTTTGCGGGGAATTTAGTAGTACGCCGATAATTTATTCTCTTATGCAAAGGAAAACAGGATTTCTGACCTTTAAGGTGACGGAGGCTTCTGAGTTGCTCCCGTTTATAATGTCTGCTCTTGACGGTATCAGCCGCACCCGCGCGAAGGCCATACTCTCAGGGGGTGGAATGCGGGTGAACCGGACTATCACAAAGCAGTTCGACTATAAACTAAAACCGCGCGACGTGGTTGAGATAAGCCGTCAGAAACCCAAGCACACTTTCCAAAATCGTTTCGTCAGGATTGTTTACGAAGACAATCAGATTATCGTGATAGAGAAAGCTGTAGGCATATTGTCGATGGCTACATCTACACGCTCCCTTTGCGTGAAATCTATCCTCGACCAATACTTTCTCTCTTCGCATCAGTCTTGCAGAGCTCACGTGGTGCACCGTCTCGACCGCGATACTTCTGGGCTGCTGGTCTATGCCAAGACAATGGAGGCAGAGCGCATTTTGGAAGAGAATTGGCACGACATAGTCACCGACCGGCGCTATGTGGCACTCGTATCAGGCACACCAACGCCGCTGCATGGCACAATACGCAGTTGGCTTAAGGACAACTCAGCATACGTTACCTATAGCTCGCCTGTGGATAATGGCGGAAAGCTAGCCATTACCCACTATCGTACGCTGAAGCATGCCCAGAAACGTAGCATTTTGGAGATGAAACTGGAGACGGGACGCAAGAATCAGATTCGTGTTCATCTGCAAGATATAGGAACTCCCGTTTGTGGAGACATAAAATACGGAAATGGCGACGACCCTATAGGTCGCCTGGCACTCCATGCATATCGTCTTTGTTTCTATCATCCAATTACAAGGGAACTACTACGATTTGAAACGCCCATTCCCAAGAATTTCCTGGCTGGACTGGAATAGAATCTGCTTCTTAGGTTCTATTTCTCAACCTCATTCCCCCACAACCTTCCATAGTCTATGTCACTTCTTTTAGGTCTTCTCATCCCATTCCTAGGCACCATGTTAGGTTCCGCTTTCGTGTTTTTCATGAAAGACGAGATGCCCGAGCGCATACAAAAAACGCTGCTTGGCTTTGCCTCAGGCGTCATGGTGGCAGCCTCTGTGTGGTCGTTGCTCATTCCGGCGATGGAGATGGAGAAGAGTAGTGGCGCTTGGGCTGTCCTTCCTGCTGCGGTAGGTTTCTTTCTCGGAATAGGCTTCCTGCTCTTGCTTGACGAACTTACTCCACACCTTCACCTTGGCAGCAGTTCTCCCGAGGGACCGCGTTCTCGTCTTTCGCGAACAGCTATGCTTGCGCTTGCCGTAACCATTCACAACCTCCCCGAGGGCATGGCTGTGGGAGTGGTGTTTGCCGGCGCAGAGCAAGGCGTGGGCGGTTTGTCCTTGGCTTCGGCAGTGGCAGTGTCTCTGGGTATTGCCATACAAAATGTGCCCGAGGGAGCTATCATTTCTATGCCCATGCGTGCAGAGGGCAATTCGCGCTGGCGTTCCTTTCTCATTGGCAGTCTGAGCGGCGCCGTAGAACCCGTAGGAGGACTTGCCGTAGTATTGCTTGCGTCCTTGCTCACCCCCGTTCTGCCATATATGCTAGCTTTTGCCGCCGGTGCCATGTTCTACGTCGTTGTGGAAGAGCTCATCCCCGAAGCCTCCAGCGGCAAGCACAGCAACCTCAGCACAATAGGCTTCGCCGTAGGCTTTGTCCTGATGATGGTTCTCGACGTAGTTATGGGCTAGGGCTCTAACTCTTTTCTTTCGTTTTGAAGCAAGACCGTCAGGCAACTTTTCCCGTTTTGCAACTCACCACAAATTTCTTCAAGCCATGAAGAAATTCTTTGCAAAAGATTTCAGCCTTTTTTGATATACAAAAAGTTTCTACAGTGTAGATTCCCTCCAGCAATTGGAAGGGTAGTACAGCGAGGAGCTGGCTAATGACTCCTACAGTCTGAATCCCACAAATACACGTGTGCGCCACTTGTCGTTGAAAACCTGCAATTGGTCGTGGTTGCCAATGTTTGTAAAGTTATAAATCATCGAGGCGCCTACAAACCAGCGTTTAAAATGTCGCACTACGGCTCCCCTAGTAGTAATGATGAATTCTGGAAATCTGTAGGACATAGGAGTTCGCACATCGTTGACTTTGAGTGAAGTGTGGCTATATACAATGATGGTGGGCAATGCCGAAATATGGAGAAGCCAATTGCGCCCAGGCACCCAGTTATAGCCATAGCCGCCTCCTATGCCTATGTTTGTGGCTTTCAGCGTAGAACGGAAGTCACCCTCAGTCTTTACGTTCTGCACTTGTGCCGACGCTGCCGCCATGAACGAACCTGCCGAGCGGCGCTGAATGTAGCTCTGCGAAAAGGCTGCTGGATAGGAAAAACGGCGGTAGTTGAAGGCATAGTAGGCATTGACGTTGAGCGACCTTATGCGCAAAATGTCGGCAGGCAGGTCAATGCGCTCTGAGCCATTTTCTTCATACCATCCCTTGAAGTTGCGCGCATCCTGGTATATCACGTCGAAGCCCCAGCGGTTGCCGTAAGCATTGATGTTTAGTTCAAAGTCCTTGTATTTACCAGCCAGCTTAGCAGGATTGAGTGCAATGCCGACAGCTATGCCAAGGTAGTTTACCCCAAAACTGATAGTGGTCTTTTCTACCGATTTTATTTTAGAATGGAATGGCGAAACCTTGCGCTGCCCATCCATCTCTAATTCCGAGCCCGAAACATTGAGTCGCCCCTTCAGAGTCCATTTCGTTTGCGGACGGGTGATGTATGTCGTGTCGATATTGCTGCCATGATAGCGGACGGTAAGTATGCTGTCTAGTTGCTTCAATTTACGCAACAGCCCCTGTGCACTTGCCTTCTGAGCGCAGGTGCAGCAAAACAACAATATACCGAGTATGAAGAAAAATCTTTTGTTCATATCTAAAGCTCTATGGTATGCGGTTTTACCTCCGTATCGTGTATTCTCATCAATTATTTCTGAATTTATGTTTTTGAGCTCTTGGCTTTTTATTCTTTTGCCCAATACCTGAAGGGTAGAGCTTTTGTATGAGGTCTTCGCGTCCCATGCGTCGTAGTGCCGAGAGAATCCGACCGCGCTCCTCTGGCTTGTACCAGAAGAAGAACATACGTTGTCGGAGTTTCTCTGCCGGGCTCTTTGCCGTGAAGAGTGGCTCCAGAGTGTAGGGGTGAAAGCCGCTATAGAAGATTTCCGTTGCTACCGTCATAGGAGTTGGGGTGAAATCTTGCACTTGTTCCAACTGGAAATTGAGGTCTTTGGTGAGTACGGCAAGCTCAGCCATGTCCTCTTCGGTGCAGCCAGGGTGCGAACTTATGAAATATGGAATGATTTGTTGCTTCAGTCCTACTTCGCGGTTTATCTTGTCGAAGATGCGCTTAAACTCATAGAATTGTTTGAACGAAGGCTTTCGCATCACAGAGAGTACGCGGTCGCTAGTGTGCTCAGGCGCCACTTTCAGCCTGCCGCTGACGTGGTGCTCTATGAGTTCGCGCGTGTAGCGCTCGGCGTTGGCGTTGGCAACCTGGTCGTTGGAGCGGTGTAGCAACAAGTCGTAGCGCACTCCGCTGCCTATGAAACTTTTTTTGATTCCGGGAAGAGCATCTACAGCATGATAGATGTCGAGTAGCGGTCCATGATCATGGTTGAGATTTGGGCAGACGCGAGGATGGATGCAACTGGGCTTTTTGCATTTTTTGCATATTGCTTGGTCGCGTCCGTGCATCCCATACATGTTTGCAGAAGGTCCGCCGAGGTCACTCAGATACCCGCGAAAGTCGGGCATCTGGGTTATTTGCCTCACTTCGCGCAGTATGCTTTCCTTTGAGCGGTTTGCTATAAATTTGCCCTGATGCGCCGATATGGTGCAGAAGGCACATCCTCCGAAGCATCCGCGGTGGAGGCATACGGAGAATTTTATCATCTCGTAGGCAGGTATGCGTTTTCCGCGATATTTGGGGTGAGGCAGGCGTGTATAGGGCAGGTCATAGGAACGGTCCAGCTGCTCGGTTGTCATGGGAGGATAGGGAACATTTACTACCACGTAGGATTTTCCTATGGGCTGTAGTATGCGGTGGGGCTCCAGCATGTTGCTCTGCTCCTCAATGTGCCGAAAGTTTTGTGTGTAGGCTTTGCGGTCTTGCAGGCATAGCTCGTGGCTGTTGAGGACTATGTCATCTTGAGTGATGCCTCCGGGAATGTCTTTTTCCTTTAGGAGCCACACAGTTTGTTTGATGTCCTTGAGCGGTTGTCCGTTCTTGATGCGTTGTGCCAGTTCCACTATGGGTAGCTCGCCCATACCATATATAATCATGTCGGCGCCACTGTCGAGCAAGATGCTGGGGCGCAGGCGGTCCTGCCAGTAGTCGTAGTGAGTGAGGCGTCGCAGGGAAGCCTCAATGCCTCCGAGCACCACGGGTACGTCGGGAAAAAGTTGTTTGAGGATTTTTGTATATACTATCGAGGGATATTCGGGTCGCATGTCGTGGCGGCCATCGGGGCTGTAGGCATCTTCGGAACGCAGCCTTCGGTTGGCGGTGTATTTGTTCACCATGGAGTCCATTGCTCCAGGAGAAACGCCGAAGAACAGGCGTGGGCGTCCCAGTTTTTTGAAGTCGCGAAAGTCGCCATGCCAGTCGGGCTGAGGAACTATAGCCACGCGGTAGCCTTCGGCTTCGAGAACGCGCCCCAAGACAGCAGCCCCAAACGAGGGGTGGTCTATGTAGGCATCACCACTGAAAAGAATGACGTCAACATAGTCCCAGCCGCGCAGTTCGAGCTCCTTCTTTGTAGTAGGCAAAAAAGCTTTCAGGTCATTGCCCGTCCCTGCGACCCTGTTAGTACGGCTTGTATGTTCACTCGGCAAAGGTTTCGGCATACAGTTTCATGAGATTTTGCAAGCCATATGCTTTCATCGAGTCGTGATATATCACGTCTATGCACAGGTCGAGCAAGTCTTTGGTGTCTTCCGTGCTGTGGGCTATAAGCGAGCGGATGTTTAGGCGTAGCTTTTCCAGCACGTCTTCGTCAATGTATCCGTGGCTGTCCACAAGGTCGCGGAAAAGGTCGTACTTTCTAATTGTCTGAAGATTGTCCTCTGTGATTTCAAGCATGCGGCTGCCGCTTGCGTTGAGTTGTATTTTAGGCATGGTCTTTAGTTTTTATTTCGTTATAAGAAAGTTCAGTATGGCATGCATAGCCTTGGCGCGGAGTCCTGCTTCTTTAATTGTCTCAAAGGGGAACCCCATGCTTATAGTTCTTCTGTTTTTCCCTGCGTATGCAACTCCTGCCGGAAGTAGGTCGGAATAGGCGAAAGCTGCAAAGGCATCGTCGTTTGCAGGAGTGATGACGTCGCAGTATTGCAGTGCGTAGGAGTCATGGTCTATCTCGCCTTCCAGTGGCAACATAAGTCTGAGTCCCTCTATGCAACCTTTGTCGTAGGGTATGGATTTGTGGAAATCATATTTCAGAATTTTGTGGGTAAACTCTTTTTCCTCCTTGCTTTGCATATCGGAGCCTATGAAAGCACCGCTTACAAGGATGCCGCCATGGTAGGCTGACATTTTTTTACGAATATCCTTGTCGAAGGTCTTGTAGGGCAAGAGGTTCCACTTGACGTCGCGCTCAAGTCCGCAGATGTAATCGATGGCGTCGAATGCACTCCAGTCGAGTTCCTTTGCAGCTAGTTTGCTTGCAGAGACGTACGACACGTTTCCTTCAGCAGCGATAGCCTCGCCGTGTACAGAGGTATAGTCGAAAGTGTTTCCTTGGATATATTTGCCCATGAGTTCCATTCCGCTATGTCCGAGCGCACCAGGACCTTCCTTGCCTTCCTGCTTGCGGTCGAAGCATTTCTGCATGCCACAATACGAAGAATTTGTCCCCCAGGCTACGCCCCAGTCTTCTTTGAGCAGAAAACCAGCCTTTTCGTCATTAAGAGTGTATGCCGGTCCACTGACTCTGTTGAAGCCATTCACTATGAGTACCTTGCCACGACTGTTCTCCGCCAGATAGACTGATAGCTCTTCGCTGGGCAAACTCTCTCCGCCGCTGTTGACGGCAGAGATGCGGAAAGCATAGCGCACTCCCGGCTTTATGCTTATCTCGGCAGAAGGAGTGATGGATTTTGTTCCATTGTCAAATCCTCCGTTGTCCTTGCGCGTATATATTATGTAATGTGTGGGTGTTGCTGTGGGCTCCAGTTCGTCGTTTGTAGGCTTCCATGTAAGTACAGCCTTGCTCGCAGTGTCGTTCAGAAGAGCCGAGAAACTGTTTACGGGAAGAGGTTGAACAACGACGTCTTTATTGTCGTGCATGTTGTTGGCAAAGCGCAGCAATCCCTTGTATATGGCACGCGCAAGGGTAAACTTGAAGTTGGGGTCGTGCCCCATGCGCAGGTCGGTGAAGTTTTGGTGAGAGAGAGTTTCAAGTATCATCGAAGGCACGTCAGGCATACGGCTTTCGCCATAGTTCCTGTCCCAAACCTCGCGGCGTATCCACGTCGTTCCGAACTTGGCGCTGAGGTCTCTTTGTACTGTGGAGACCATTATTCGAGCCAGGTCGGCAGATGCCTGTCGGGAAATACCTGCAGGATAGAATCTCTGTCCGTCTCCACTCATGGTGGTACACAGCCCCATGGTGCCATAGATTGAGTTGTCGTGTCTGAAACCTGCATCGCTATGCACGGCAAGAGAGAGTTCGAAGGGCACCTTTCCGCCTTCCTTCCCAGGCATAAACACGCTGCCTCCTCCGAGCCAGTTGAGCATATTTGAGCGACAGCGTATGTCGTCGTTGTAGTCGTTCTCGCCCTTGTATTCGTTATATAGGCTGTCGGGTAGTCCTGCCCATTGAGTGTAGCATCTGGCACCTTCAAGGTGGCGCGGCATACCCGTCGGTGGCAAGGTGCCGCGTACGTTCCGCCCTCTGCCGCCACCGAAACGCACGGCGTCGGCACTTACAACTCCCTCTTGGGTAGAGAGGTTGTCCAGCACTACTTCGCCCTCGGCGCTGCTGCCTTTGGCAAAGTGGAAAGTGCCGAGGTAAACCCACGTTCCGGCTCCCATCTGCTGGTTAACGCAAAATTCCGTCTTTCCGCCAGAGTGGAAAATCGTATAATGGGCGTCGGGGATATTGTCGGGGTGTTTGGAGTAAGATACATAAACAGCATAGTCGCCACTCTTTGGTATTTCTGGCCGCCAGGAGGCTGAGGCTGTAGGCATGCTTGTTGTCGTGGTAGCGCAGAAACGAGCCGTACCTGCTTTGAAGGGCTGGTCGGAATCCACGAGCCATGCTGTCGGGATGGCAAAACCAGAACCTTCGCCCATAGACTGCCAAGGCTGCCCCTCTGTGAAAGTCTCGGTGTATGTACCGGCGCTGCCTGTCGTGTCGTTGTCTACTATGGCTTCTTCCGTCTGGTAATCGCGTTCGCGTGCAGAGAAAACAATGGCGCCAGCCTTTTCGAGCATAGGAATGAGGAAAGGGTTCACTACCGACTGTGTGAAGAGGTCCTCCGTTGTGCAGAAGAGGTAAGGGCGCTGCCAGTACCAGTCGTTTTTTGCATTTTTGTAGTATCGCCCATGACTTGGAGTCACAAAGAGATGCTTGCCCGCGAGCCCTTTTGTTGGTTGCACTTTGTGTGAGATGTTTCTCACCCATGGCTCACCGTCGTAGGACAAGTCTCTCCAAAGCCTCAACGAGTCTATGCCCGTTTGCCTGACATAGTTGGGCACGAAGTCCTCCAGCCTGCGCCCGTCAAAGCCAAAAAGTCCGATAGAGTATGGGCGGGCATCTGCAGGCATCAACTCCGAAATGTCAGAACGAATGTTCCCAATCATTTCTGGAGTGAATGTCTGTGCTGAGAACGCCTCGTTGAAAAATATATTGATACGTTTCAGTTCCTCGTCTATCTTTATGCTGTCGCAAAGCATGGGTTTCATGGGGCGATATGCTTCGGGACGATATTTGCTCTCAAAAGTCGTCAGCGCCTGCCTGATGCCATTAATGTCCAAGCCTGCCTCAATACTGTCGGTCACTTGTGCCGAAGCCGCGGGCAAAGATAGGAGTACAAGCAACAGAGGGAGAATATGTAATTTTAAGATTTTCACAATGGAGCGTTTCTGTTTTTTCGTATAATCTCAGAGCTCTTCTACGGCAAACTTCTCAGGGAAGCGGGCATTGCCTGCAAGAGGCTTGTAGTAGTCCATAATGATTTTCATGTCAGCCTCTATGTCGCCACTTGGCATCATGCTCTTATGGCACACAATGCGCTTGTGCTGGTAGTCGATGGAGTAGAGTAGTATGGGAATGTTTGCCTTCAGGGCAATGAAGTAGAATCCTCTTTTCCATGTGGTGACCTTGGAGCGCGTTCCTTCCGGAGTCACAGCCAGCCGAAAGGTCTCTCTTTCTTTGGCGCGCTCAGCCAACTGGTCGGTGAGGCTGGTTTTGTGGTCCCTTACTACGGGAACGCCGCCAATTCTCTTCAGCAGTATTCCCAGCGGCCAGAAGAACCATTCGCGTTTCATCAGGAAATTTGCCGTTTTCCCAATGCTGCGGATGTATAGCTCGCCCATGATAAAGTCCCAGTTGCTGGTATGTGGAGCTACGCAGAAGATACACTTTTCGGGCATTTCAACGCTTATGTCCAGACTCCAGCCAAGGTACTTATTTAATATAGTATGGTAAAAGTTGCTCATGTGTGTGTAGTGGTGCTAAAATGTTTTATCTTGCAAAAATAGGAAAATTTTCCATACAAGATAGTCCTTGTTTACATATTGTTTCAATATTTACCCATTTTTGCGGAAGCAGGAAAATATGGGATTTTCATAAAAAGCGACACAAAAAAGAAAAAAAATGATTTTTATTTTGCCGTAATCAAAAATTGCGCTACTTTTGCACCGCTTTCTTCACGGCAAGCTTTAGGGCGCTTAGCTCAGTTGGTTCAGAGCGTCTGCCTTACAAGCAGAGGGTCGGGGGTTCGAATCCCTCAGCGCCCACATCCCAAAGCTTTCTTTGAAGAAGCGCAAAAAGACACACAGCCTTAGGGCGCTTAGCTCAGTTGGTTCAGAGCGTCTGCCTTACAAGCAGAGGGTCGGGGGTTCGAATCCCTCAGCGCCCACAAAAAAGCCTTCCATCGGAAACTCTCCGTTGAAAGGCTTTTTTCTTTTTATATCATATACTCCGTATAGGGCTGTCTATGCTAAAAGTTTCTCATAGCTGAACATAGACCACCTTTTTTGTCTCGAAAAACTCTTCCTTGAAATAGGTGCTGAGATTCACTACTTCCGACGTGTGGCGGAACTGAGCGAGTTCGCCGCCCAGCTCTCCCCCCTTCAGGCATATGAGTCCGTTGGGCAGTGAGTTCTTCCCGCCTCGGGTGATGTTTTTTCTCACAAGCTTTACGAGCTCGTCGGTACGCATCACTGCGCGACTTACTACGAAGTCAAACTTACGCTTTTCCTCCAGGACGTTTTTGTGTAGTGCCTCCACGTTCTCCAGTTCCAAAGCCTCGGCTACGGCAGTGGCAACCTTTACCTTCTTTCCTATGCTGTCCTCGAGTGTGAACCTACATTCGGGAAAGAGTATGGCAAGAGGTATTCCGGGAAAGCCTCCCCCTGTTCCTACATCCAGAATTGTCGTTCCCTCTCTGAACCTTATCATCTTGGCTATGCCCAAAGAGTGGAGCACATGATGTTCGTAGAGGTTTCCGATGTCTTTGCGCGAAATGACGTTGATTTTCGAGTTCCAGTCTGCATACAAGGTTTCTAGCATGCAAAATCTGCTCTTTTGCTTCTCCGTCAAGTCGGGAAAATACTTGAATATGATGTCTGCTGTCTCCATACGACTGCGAATTTAGTCAAAAAATCAAAAAACACCTAAATAATTTGTCCTGAACGTACCTTCTCCATACCTTTGCAAAGTAGCTTGTACAAAGCGCCTATCCCCCCGAAACCAGAATTACAAAAAAAACAACTTAGCATGAAATACAAAGCACTAATATTTCTCCTTTTTGCAATTATCGGTATTCTGCCAATGTGTGGGCAGAAGAGTTGCAGCGCATCTCCCCAAGCTGTTCATTCCTGGTGTGCAGGCGAGGAAGTTCCAGCTGCAGACCTGCGCTGCGGACTACCCAAAGGCTCCTTCAGCTCTCTGCCCATTCCCGATGCTATCTTCCTACGCATGAAGGGAAAGAGTTTTCCTTCCACCTGCACGGTGCCGCGCAGCGATTTGCGCTATCTGCAGTTGCTTCACTACGACTTCAAGGGAAAAGTGCTGCGAGGCGAATTGATATGCCATAAGTCCATAGCCAAGAGCCTGACAAAGATTTTCAAAGAACTCTTCAAGCAAAAATATCCCATACAGAGCATTCGTCTCATCGACGATTTCGATGCCGACGCCGAACGCTCCATGCAAGCCAACAACACCTCGTGCTTCTGCTTCAGGACTGTGGCAGGCAAGAAAACCCTCTCCAAGCATGCGCGAGGCTTGGCGATTGACGTCAATCCACTCATCAATCCCTGTGTGCGCCCAGGAGCCAACGGCAAGACGATAGTCCAGCCATCTACTGCCGGCGAATACGTAAACAGAAAAAGGCAATTTGCAGGCAAGATAGACAAGCAGGACCTTTGCTACAAGATATTCACGGCAGAAGGTTTTGGCTGGGGTGGAAAATGGACCTCGCTGAAAGACTATCAGCATTTTGAAAAGTAAAAACAAGATATACAACATGAACATACGAAAGCCCTTTTCCTACATCTGCATGCTAAGCATGCTGCTGGTGATGCTGCCTCTCGACGTGGCTGCTCAGAAAATCAAGATGTCCTGCGTAGGCAACAGCATAACCTACGGAATGAAGCTTGCCAACCGCGAGCGCGATGCCTACCCCTTCCAGCTTCAGCGCATGTTGGGCAACCGCTACGAAGTAGGCAATTTTGGTAAGAACGGAGCTACACTCCTTCGCCATGGTCATCGCCCATATATGGAGCAAGACGAATTCAAGCAAGCCGTAGCCTTCGGCGGCGATATTGTCGTCATACACCTTGGCACCAATGACACCGATCCACGCAACTGGCCCAACTATGGCGATGAGTTCATTGCCGACTATCTGGCACTCATGGACTCCCTGCGTACCAACAACCCCAAGGCACGCTTCATCATAGCTCGCCCCGCGCCCATCGCCGACCGTCATCCACGTTTCCAGAGCGGCACTAAGGAATGGCTTGTGCAGATACAGAGTGCCGTGGAGTCGGTGGCTCGCCTCAGCGGAGCAGAGCTGATAGATTTTCACGACCCCCTCTATCCTTATCCCTGGATGCTCCACGACGGACTGCATCCTAATGCCGAAGGAGCCTCCATACTGGCAAAGACAGTATATGGAGCCATAACAGGCAACTACGGCGGTCTTTGGCTGCCCGATGTATATTCCGACCATATGGTTCTGCAGCGCGACATGCCTCTGACCATACGCGGACGGGCTGATGCCGGCTGGGAGATAGCCGTAAGGCTGAAAGGCGGGAAGCATAAATTAGATATTTCCCAAAAGACCCGCAGCGACAACCGAGGCACCTGGCAGGTAACTCTCCCACAGCTGCTAGCCGACGAGGGCCTGGAGCTGACGGTGCTAGCTACCAGCCTGCTTAAGTCAGGAGAATCCCAGAAACGGGTGTATCAGGACATAGCCATCGGCGAGGTGTGGCTCTGCTCAGGGCAATGCAACATGGCATGGCGCTTGGAACAGTCACTTGGAGCAGTCGAAGCAAGAGAAGATGCCGGGCTGCGGCTCTTCGACATGAAGGAAAACTGGCTCACCGACAATGTTGTGTGGGACTCCACCGCCATCGACTCCGTAAAACATCTTCAGTATTTTCGCCCTGCCACATGGAAACGGTCCACTCTAGACAATGCCAAAGCCTTCTCTGCCGTGGCATATTCGTTTGGCAAGATGCTACGCGACTCCCTCAATGTTCCCGTCGGACTCATCTGCAATGCCGTAGGCGGGTCCACCACCGAGAGCTGGATAGACCGCAACACGCTCGAAACACAGTTCCCTAAGATTTTGGAAAAATGGCTGCACAACGATTTCGTGCAGGACTGGGCTCGCGGAAGGGCTAAGAAAAACCTCGGGCTGGAAGGCAAGGACGTTGCCGACGACTTCAACCACCGCCACCCCTATGAGCCTTGCTACCTCTTCGAAGCAGGCATCCTGCCACTTGAAAAGTTCCCCGTTAAGGGAGTCCTGTGGTATCAGGGTGAGTCAAACGCTCACAATGTAGAAGCCCATGAACAGCTGTTCCGTCTCCTCGTTCAGTCGTGGCGTCAATACTGGGACAATGCCGCAATGCCTTTCCACTTCGTGCAGCTCTCCAGCCTCAACCGTCCCTCCTGGCCCGCTTTCCGCAACTCGCAGCGCCGCCTCGCAGCAGAACTGCCCCACACCGGAGCAGTGGTTACCTCCGACCTCGGCGACCCCTCCGACGTGCACTATCGCGACAAACGCCCCGTAGGAGAGCGCTTGGCACTCATGGCACTCTCTTGCGACTATGGGCACAATGTAGTAGGAGTATCCCCCGAGCCTTGCAAGGCAGAAACCCAAGGCAAGGACATAGTGGTCCAGTTCCCCCCAGCCAGCCAGCTCCGCACCTCCGACGGACGCGCCCCGCGTACCTTTGAGGTTGCCGAAGAAGACGGCATGTACTATCCAACCCAAGCCACCGTCAGCGGCGATAAGATAATACTGCGCATACCCTCAACAGTCAATGTGCCGCGCTTTGTACGCTATGCCTGGCAGCCCTATACTCGGGCAAACCTCGTGGGCAAGACAGGACTGCCCGTCTCCACATTCAAAATGCGCATCGACGGCGTAGAATAAGTTTAGCAACTACATCACCGGCTGGAATAAAAACATCACACTATAGGTGCCTGAAAAGTTTTTCCATCTAATGGGGACTTTTCGGGCACCTATATTTGTCAAAAACCTTTATCCGCGACCCCCTGTTTTTGAACTCAAAAAACGGGCATCAAAATCATCTCCGAAAAATTTGGTCCGAAAAATGCCCGTTT
>JAFYFI010000025.1 GCA_017543785.1 Alloprevotella sp. | reverse complement strand
CTGAACTTTTGAGTTGAGGCTCTCCAAGATACCATTTGTGATTGTTCCTTGTTCAAAGAAGGTCTTAATACCAAAGAGATGCGTTTTGAAAGTTATAGCAAGTTTTCTAAAAGGTTCTAAGGAGGAATGCTCAGCCATATCTATCCATCCAAGGAAATCATCCCAAGCTTCCTTAACTCCTGCTGTTGCCGCATTGAGAATGTCCACAAGTCCCTCTTTAAGGCTATATGCTTTTCCCAGTGTCGGATAGTAAGCCCTTCCGTAAACTTCTTGAAAGTATCGGCATCCTTCCCTGGACAGACGAAAACAGTCTTTCGCGTGTCTAAGTCTACAAACTGAGTGATGTATGAATGGCCTTTTCGGCGGGATGTCTCATCCACACCTATGCGCCGCAATCCTGACAGATCAAGCCTTTGCTTGCCTGTCCTACCCAATGACGGAAAATCGTCCATATACGATTAGGATATTCCTCTACTGTCTTGGCTACGGAATTTACAGGCGTCTCCTCTTCTATTAGTGCCATTGCAAATGCTTCAAAAAGCATTGTAAAGCAAGAGCCAAGACGTGCCCACGGAACTTGTACCAACTCTATGAAAGAAGCATCCGTCTTTAATCTAGGCACACGGGCATGAAGATAGCAAGGGTATTCAAAAAAGTTAAGATGACGCCATTCTTAATCTACTGTATTATGGGCAGGTAAGAAGGTGCCTTTTGAAGACATAAACTTTGAACCGCGTTCAAAATCTATTCATATATGAAGCTCACGAACGTGGCTGCCTTTAAGCACACGAAACTCACTCTTTACCCCCTTCCAGGGGGAAGTTAGGTTCAAACCAATAGAAAATAGCATGTTTGTATCCATACGCAAATGTACTACTTTCTATACGAAGTAAAACTTATTACCCACTCAAATCAACATAGACCCTTTTTCTTATGTTGACCTTATTTCGTGCTTTGCGGAAGGAGCAGGGAGGAGTCGCCGTAGCTGAGGAAGCGGTAGCCGCTCTCAAGGGCGTGGCGATAAATGCGCCGCCAATCTTCGCCGACGAAGGCACTCACGAGGAGGAGCAACGTGCTGTGGGGCTGGTGGAAGTTCGTCACCATACGGCGCACAAGGCGAAAGCGGAAACCGGGGCAGATGATGATGCGCGTGCTGGCGGTGAGGGCTGGCAGGTGGAGGGCATCAAGATAATCGACTATAGCTTGCAAACTTTCGCGGGTTGAGGGCAGGAGGTCGTTGGCAACTTCGTAGGGTGTCCACTGGCCTACTTGTATTTCGTCTGGACTGATCTGCGGGTTATCTTTGACGATAAGACCAGCGTAGAATAGGCTTTCGAGGGTACGCACGCTGGTGGTGCCAACGGCTGTAACGCCTTGTGCTTCGTTGTCGATTAGCAGACTAATCACTTCACGACTGACGCTGAACCATTCGGCATGCATTTCGTGGCCTTCCATCTGTTTGGACTTCACGGGGCGAAACGTACCAGCTCCAACGTGCAGGGTGACACTGAGGCGCTTGATTCCGCTCGTATCGAGGGCTTCCAAAACGCGCGGTGTGAAGTGCAGACCAGCTGTTGGTGCAGCCACGCTCCCTTTCACACGGCTATATACGGTTTGGTAGGTTTTCAGGTCGCTCTGCTCCGTTGCGCGGTTGAGGTAGGGCGGAATAGGCAGTTCGCCTACCGCTTCAAGGATTTCCGCGAACGTCAGCGCATGATCGTCCCAACGCAATGTGACGGCATGTCCGCTGCCAACGGCTTCGCCCCGCTCTGCGGTGAGATGAACGGTGTGGCCTGCCACGTCAATGTCTCTTGACAGGAGGCCTTCGCGCCAACGCTTCAGGTTGCCAACAAGGCAGGTCCATGTCACTTCGCCTTTGGCTGCAAACGAGAGTTGGTAGTCGGTAGGTCGTAGCGGCTCGAGGCAAAACACTTCAATGAGTGCTCCCGTTTGTTTACGAAAATGCAGGCGGGCATAGATGACGCGGGTGTCGTTGAACACCATCAGGCTGTCGGCTGGAAGAAGGGAGGGCAGGTCGCAGAAAGTCCTGTCGGCGATGTGGCCAGCATCGTAGTGCAAAAGGCGCGAGGCATCGCGCTCGGCCATGGGGTATTTAGCAATGCGCTCATCGGGCAGGGGATAGTCGAAGTCTTCAATGCGCAAGGTGCGAGGGTCGGAAGGGGGGAACATTGACATTAAACGTTAAACAAGAAACAATAAACTTTACATTGCTTCATGAGCGTAACCTATAGGCTTGAAATACTTCAAAAGAAGCCCACCTTCATCCCTTTTGGAGGGAAGGGGGTGGGCTCTTTTATGTGCTTTAGAATTCAGCTGTCTTAGGTGTGCGGGGGAAGGGGATGACATCGCGAATGTTCTGCATACCCGTCACGAAGAGCATCAAGCGTTCGAAGCCGAGGCCGAAACCTCCGTGGGGGCATGAACCGAAGCGACGCGTGTCGAGATACCACCACATATCTTTCATAGGAATGTCGCGCTCCTTGATTTGCTCCATCAGCTTGTCATAATCTTCTTCGCGGACACTGCCGCCAATGATTTCGCCAATTTGGGGGAAGAGCACGTCGGTGCCTTGCACGGTCTTGCCGTCGGCATTCATCTTCATGTAGAAGGCCTTAATCTCTTTAGGATAGCCGCTCATGATGACGGGCTTGTTGAAGTGGCGCTCAACGAGGTAACGCTCGTGCTCGCTGGCAAGGTCCATACCCCAACTGACGGGGAATTCAAACTTCTCGCCTTTAGCAACAGCCTCTTCAAGGATGCGAATACCTTCGGTGTAGTCGAGGCGCACAAACTCTGTGTCGCAAACGCTGCGCAGTCGTTCGATAAGCGACTTGTCAATCATCTTGTTGAGGAACTCGAGGTCGTCCTGGCAATGGTCTAAAGCCCAACGCACGCAATACTTGATGAAGTCTTCTTCGATGTCTTCAAGTTCTTCAAGGTCGATGAAAGCCACTTCGGGTTCTATCATCCAAAACTCGGCAAGGTGGCGCGGCGTGTTGCTGTTTTCGGCACGGAACGTGGGACCGAACGTATAGATGGCCCCAAGAGCCGTTGCCCCCAGTTCGCCTTCGAGCTGTCCGCTCACGGTGAGACTCGTCTGCTCGCCGAAGAAGTCGTCGTCGTAGATAATCTTGCCGT
>JAFYFI010000201.1 GCA_017543785.1 Alloprevotella sp. | reverse complement strand
TGTCAAAACTTTTTACTTTTTCGTCAAGATTCTTTACCTAATCAATGAAAAAAGCCGCGAAGGGTGGTCTTCGCGGCGAGGATGAGTATAGGTTGCTTTATGTATTCTTGTCCTTCTGTCTGAGGTGCGGCAACGGGGCGCACGAAGCGGTAGCTGTAGCTGACGTCTCTGAAGAGTAGTCGTCAGTCGAAGAGTGATTCTCCCGACGGCTGCTGTGTCTTCCTGGGCTGTTCTGCCTTTGGCGCTGCAGGCGCTGGAGTGGCTTGGGAGGGAGATTCGAGCTTAGGCTTTTCAGTCTCTGCAGGTGTTGTCTCCGAGGCTGTCTCAGTGGAAGTGCCAGTGGCAGCAGCCACAGAGTCGGCGTTGGCAGGCGCCGGTGCTACGCGCTCCTCGGGAGGTGCATATTTGCCAAAATAGTTTGCCTCGGGGTCTTCACTGTTCAGCCGGGCGTCGAAATTGGCGGCATTCACGCCGGCAGGCTCTCGATAGAGCTCGTCGGGAGTGGTATATATAAGCACGGAAAATAGCACCACAAGTGCTATTCCCAAGGTCACGAGCGAGCCTATAAGCCACTTGTCGGGACCCTCGGAAACGTTCTTTTTCATCTTTTCAGTTTTCATATCTGATGGCGAAGATAACGCAAACTGTCCGCAGAGTAAAACCCTGCGGACAGTTTTTTTGACTTTTTGATGCTAAGGCACCCTTGTGCGAGGCTTCAGAGCACTTCGATGTGCTGCAGTGTCTTCTGCTTCTGCTCGGGAGCGATTTTGGGAAGTACCACGTTGAGCACTCCGTTCTCCACAGAGGCAGAAATGCCTTTCTTGTCAACGTCCTCTGGCAGTATCAAGGTCTGCTGGAACTTGGTGTAGCTGAACTCACGACGCAGGTAGCGCTGTGCTTTCTTATCATCCTCTTCTTGTTCCTGTTTCTTCTCCATCTTGATGACCAGGTTGTTGTCGTCGTCAACATGGATGTTGAAATTCTCCTTTGACATGCCCGGAGCGGCGAGTTCTACGTGGTAGGCCTTCTCGTCCTCAAGGACATTGATTGCCGGTGCGGTGGCATTTGTGCGGTTTGCATAATCGTTAGCGAACAAGTCGTCGAAGATGCTTGGCATCCAACTCTGATTGTAACGTCTGATTGGTAACATAATCTGTTCCTCCTATTTTTTTTGTTAAACTTATTTTCTTTTGTGCGCCTCGGCTGTTTCCGGCTCTCTCAGGGAGCAGCGCCTGCAGCTTTGCGCGTTCACCTGAATATAGAACAACCACCGTGCCAGAGGGAAAAATCGTGGAATTTATGTCATTTTGTCAGATTTACGGGTAAAATTTGCGATTTTGTCTGACATTTTGTCAGTTTTCGGGTCCGTTTTTCCTTTCAGAAAATTCTCTGCACTATTCAGTCGGGCAATAATCCCGAAAGCCCAAAACCGCTGAAATTAAAGTTAAATAACATTTAGCCCTTGTCGGTGCGCTGATAAAAACGTATCTTTGCGACCTATTATATAAGCACGCGCGGGCGTACATACGCATGTATGTGAGAACCCGGCAAGTGCAAGGAAAAACAATACCAGTAATCTTAATCATGGGAAAAATCATCGCACTAGCCAATCAAAAAGGCGGCGTGGGCAAAACCACTACCGCCATGAACCTTGCTGCCTCGCTGGCGGCAATGGAGAAGAAAGTGCTGCTCATCGACGCCGACTCGCAGGCAAACGCATCCAGCGGAATGGGTGTGAACCTCAGCGAGATAGACGCCTCGCTATACGAATGTATCATTAGTCGCGGCGACCTGCGCGAAGCAATATACACCACCGACATCGACAACCTCGACATTGTGCCGTCGAGCATAGACCTCGTGGGCGCAGAAGTAGAAATGCTGGCGTTTCAGAAGAGAGAGCTCGTCATCAAGAAACTCATAGAACCCGTAGAGGCCGACTATGACTACATCCTCATAGACTGCAGCCCCAACCTGGGGCTCATCACCGTGAACTGCCTCACGGCTGCCGACAGCGTCATCATACCCGTGCAGTGCGAATACTTTGCACTCGAAGGTATCAGCAAACTCCTGAACACCATAAAGATAGTGAAGAAAAAGACCAATCCCGCACTGGAGATTGAAGGCTTCCTGCTCACCATGTACGACCGCAGGCTGAACCTGGCAAAGCAGGTGTACGACGAGATGAAGCGCCACTTCCAGGAACTTGTGTTCAACACCGTCATTCAGCGAAACGTGAAACTCTCGGAAGCTCCCAGCCACGGACTGCCCGTGATACTCTACGACGCCACCTCGGTGGGAGCGAAGAGCTACATGGCGCTGGCGCGCGAAATAGTGCAGAGGGAGAAAAAATAAAAAAAAGACAGAAGAATATGGCAGTAAAAAAGAAATTTCCAGCCCTTGGCAGAGGCATTGACGCCCTTATAGACACTCATGACGAAGTGCGCACAAGCGGCTCGGGCAGCATCAACGAGGTGCCCGTGGACCGCATACAGGCAAACCCCGACCAGCCCCGCCATGAGTTTGACGAAGTTGCCCTAGAAGAACTTGCAGAGAGCATACGCCAGCTGGGCATAGTGCAGCCCATCACCCTACGCAAGATGGAAGACGGCACTTACCAGATAATAGCCGGCGAACGTCGCTGGAGGGCATCGAAGAAAGCCGGACTGCAAACCATACCTGCATACGTGCGCACCGCCGACGACGAAGCCATGATGCAGATGGCGCTGGTAGAAAACATCCAGCGCGAAGACCTCAACGCCATAGAGGTGGCACTGGCGTACCAGAAACTGATAGAACAATACCACCTCACGCAGGAAGAACTCTCGGAGAAGGTGGGAAAGAAACGCGCCACCGTGGCCAACTCGCTGCGACTGCTCAAACTGCCCGCACCCGTGCAGCTGGCATTGCGCAACAAACAGATAGACCAGGGCCATGCACGCGCCATCCTCGGCGTGCCAGAGCCCAGCCTGCAGCTGCGACTTTTTCAGGAGATACAGAAAAACGGATACTCCGTGAGAAAAGTTGAGGAAATGGTGAAAGACATCCTGAGCGGCGAAACCGTGAAGAGCGGCAAGCACCAGCTCACCAGCAAATCGAGCCGCCTGCCAAAAGAATATGACATACTGCGCAAAAAACTGGAAAACATATTCAAGACAAAAGTACAGATGACGTGCAACCCCAAGGGCAAAGGCCGCATCACCATTCCCTTTGCCAACGAAGAAGAACTGGAACACATCATCATATCACTGGACAAAATGAGATAGCCAAGACTTGCGTGACTAAAAAGTTTCTGACATATCTGATTTTGCTAGTCGTCGTTGCTTCATTCCTCCCCCACGGCGCAAGGGCTCAGGCCAGGCTCATCGTAGAGAGGGCTGACAGTCTGGGAGCCGACACCATACACCTCGACTCGGTGGCCACAGCCAGAGCCGAGGCGCCTATCGACACTCTGCAGCTGGGGCGCGTAGCCGACTCGCTGCGCATTGCGCCCGACAAGGCCCTGCCACGCAAGGTGTTCACTCCCGACCCGAAACGTGCCCTTTGGCTCGCGCTCATCTTCCCTGGAGCAGGGCAGATATACAACCGAAAATATTGGAAGCTACCCATCTTCTACGGAGGATTTCTGGGATGCACGTATGCCCTGATGTGGAACCAGCAAATGTATAAAGACTATTCGCAGGCATATCAGGACATCATGGACAACGACCCAAACACAAAGAGCTACATGGACATGCTGCCCCCGCGCTACGACATCACCGGGCGCGAGGAACGCTTCAAGACTATATTCAAAAACAAGAAAAACTACTATCGCCGCTATCGCGACCTGAGCGCCTTCTGCTTCGTGGGAGTTTACATACTCAGCGTCATTGACGCCTATGTCGATGCACAACTTTCGGTATTCGACATTTCGCCAGACCTCAGCCTGCGCCTCCGACCAGCGGTGATAAGCAACAATGGCTTGCGCCCAGAGCACTCCTACGGCATAGGGTGCAGCCTGAACTTCAAATGAAAAATATGAAAAAACTTCAGCTACTACTTTCCGTATCTATCTTTGCTGCCCTGCCACAAATGGGTATGGCGCAAGAAGAAATCATCATTCACGACCCCACCTTTGGCCAAGACGAAACCTTCGAACTGCCCGAGGGTATGACCATTAGCGAAGACTCGCTCCTCGGAGAATGGCAGAACCAAAACTACCTGGTGCCCGACACCACCTGCGAGAATCCTAACTACAACCCCACCTACGGCCCGGAGGTCTATCGTGAACGACTGCAGCGACTGCCGACAATCATCGACATGACCTACAACGAAATTGTACAGAAGTTTATTGACCAATACACCAACCGCCTGCGTCGCCACGTCTCTGCCATGCTCGGAGCGGCAAACTTCTACGTCCCCATGTTTGAGGAAGCCCTCGACTACTACGGGCTACCTCTGGAACTGAAATACCTGCCCGTGATAGAGTCGGCGCTCAAGCCCACTGCTGTGAGTCCTGCCGGGGCAACAGGCTTGTGGCAGTTCATGCTAGCCACCGGCAAGCGCTACAACCTGGAATCGAACAGCCGAGTTGACGAAAGACGCGACCCGATAAAGTCCACATGGGCAGCGGCACGCTTCCTGCGCGACCTGTTCAAAATATACGGCGACTGGCACTTAGTGCTGGCTGCCTACAACTGCGGTCCGGGCAACGTGAACAAAGCCATACACCGTGCCGACGGAGCACGCGACTACTGGGAGATATATCCCTACCTGCCCAAGGAAACACGCGGATACGTGCCGGCATTCATCGCTGCCAACTATGTGATGAACTACTACTGCGACCACAACATCTGCCCCATGCGCTCAAAGTATCCCATGGCAACAGATACAATTATGGTTTCGCGCAACGTTGACATGCGCCGCGTGGCAAACCTCTGCGAGGTTGGCGAAGACGTCATCAAGGCTCTCAACCCTCAGTATAAAACTAACGTAATCCCCGGCAGCTGGGCTCCGCAGTCGCTACGTCTTCCACGCGAAGCTGTAGCGCGCTTCATCACGCAGCAGGACTCCATCTACTCCGACCAGGCTGCCGAGATGCTTCGACTTGCAAACGAGCAGGCCATCGACCCAATAAGCGCAGCTGGGCAACATCCCGAACACAAGCCTGCCGCAACGGAAAAGTCGCCACAGATGTCCACTCGCCACGAGGCTGCGCCCCGTCAGGCAAGGCATAGCAAAGGACAGTCGAGCCAACGCCACAGCTCCAAAGCACAAAAGGGAAGAAGAGACAGAGACTCGCGCCACTCCAGAGCGGCAAGAGAGGACCAAAAGCAGAAAGACAGAGGTTCGAAAGCCAGCAAAAAGACCAAAGAAAAAGCCTCGGCAAAGTCAAAGGCAAAAGGCGGCAGCAAGGAAAAAGCCTCTTCAGCCAAAGGCAAAAGCTCTAAAGCCTCAGCAAAGAAAGGTAAAAGGCGCTAAGTGAGCTATAGCACCCGACAGGGTATGAGAGAAATGAACAATTAGCCCCAAAACAAAAACGTAGCCAAACATGACAGAAGAAGCTAACACCAACATCAGTCAAAAGGAACAGGACGAGCAGATGATAAGTGCTGCGTTTCAGAAATTACTTGACACCTACCTAGCCACAAACCATCGGAAGAAGGTAGATATCATCACACGAGCCTTCAACCTTGCAAAGAAAGCTCATGAAGGTGTGCGGCGCCGTTCGGGAGAACCCTACATCCTGCACCCCATTGCTGTAGCCCAGATAGCCGTTGAGGAGATAGGTCTCGGTTCTACGTCTATATGCGCAGCCCTGCTTCACGACGTAGAAGAAGACACCGAATATACTAACGACGACCTGAAGAACCTCTTCGGTCCGAAGATAGCCAACATCGTTGAAGGACTGACAAAAATCTCCGGCGGCATCTTTGGCGACAGAGCCTCGCTACAAGCCGAGACATTCAAGAAACTTCTTCTCACGATGAGCGATGACATAAGAGTCATACTCATAAAAATGTGCGACCGCCTGCACAACATGCGCACGCTTTCGTCAATGCAGCCTAGCAAGCAGTATAAAATTGCAGGAGAAACGCTCTACATATATGCACCCCTCGCCGACAGGCTGGGACTGAATAAAATAAAATCGGAACTTGAAGACCTGAGCTTCAGATACGAACATCCTCAGGAATACCATAACATAGAGCAGCTGCTCTCCACTACTCAGCAGGAACGCTCCGACAGCTTCGACAACTTTGTGCCGCCCATACGCAAGATTATGGAGGAGATGGGACTGAAATATCGCATCATCCAGCGTGTAAAGACGCCCTACTCCATCTGGAGAAAGATGCAGGAAAAGCACGTTGCCTTCGAAGAGATTTACGACATCCTTGCCATAAGAATCATCTTCACTCCTGAGAGCAAGGCAAAGGAAGTGAACAACTGTTTCAACATCTACAGCGAACTTACAAAAATCTACAGTCCTCATCCGCGCAGATTTCGCGATTGGCTGTCTTCTCCCAAGGCAAACGGCTACCAAGCCCTGCACAACACCTTCATGTCGGCGCAAGGCAAATGGATAGAAGTCCAGATACGCTCTGAGCGCATGAACGACATCGCCGAGCGTGGATTTGCTGCACATTGGAAGTACAAGGACAAAGACCTGAGCCATGAAGAAAGTCAGTTTGACACGTGGCTCGACTCCATAAAGGAAATCCTGGACGACCCACAGCCAGACACGCTGGATTTGCTTGACCGCATCAAGCTGAACCTCTTCAGCAAGGAAATACTTGTCATCACACCTAAAGGCGAATTCAAGCGCATGCCGCAGGATTCCACCATCCTCGACTTTGCATTCTCCATACACTCTTTCCTGGGGACGCACTGCTTTGGAGCCAAGGTGAATCAGAAACTCGAACCTCTGAACTACCGACTCAAAAGCGGCGACCAGGTAGAGATACTTACGTCGAAGACACAACACGTAAACCCTGAATGGCTGAACTTCGTAAAGACAGCCAAGGCACGCAGCAAGATAGAAGTGGCTCTGCGCCATCAGAACAGGGAAAAGATGAAGGAAGGTGAGAAGATGCTCAACGATTTCCTCACAGAGAAAAATGCTGAAATAAACTTCGCCAACATCGACAAGCTCCGCAAGTTCCACGGCTTCAACTCGCGCGACGAGCTCTACCTTGCCATTGGGCGCGGAGAACTGAAGATGAACGACGACGACATTGACGCAATCTACGGAAACCGACGCAACAAAGGATGGCGCAAATACGTGCCTTTCATCGGAAAGAAAAAAGTAGTCCCCGCAGCGCCCGTAGCATCCGACTTCATGGCTTCGCTCAACAAGAAGAAGACTCTCCTTCTCGACGAAGCCGCCCTGGAGCACTGCACCATTTCCACCTGCTGCCATCCCATTCCCGGCGACGACGCACTGGGATATATAACGCCCGAGAACAAGCTTGAGATACATAAGCGGCAATGCCCTGTGGCAACAAAGCTGAAGACACGCTATGGCAACAACATTATAGCAACTAAGTGGGCAGATCACTACACACAAGACTTTGAGACTGCCATTCACATCAAGGGCGTAGATACAAAGGGAACGCTCTATGCCATAGCCGACATGCTGCACAACCAGAAATCGGTAAATCTGAATCGCATAGACTTTGAAGCCCACGACGGCATATTTGAGGGAGCTATACATTGCCTTGTTCACGATACCGAAGAGGTGAAACAAATCTGCCAGTCGCTACTAAAGATTGAATCGCTGGAGGAAGTATATAGAGAAGAAAAATAATTAAGGATATCATAATTACAAAAACCAAGACGAGCTCTCCGAACAGGAAACCTCAACAAAAAAACACACAAAACCATAAATTAAAGCAATGAAACGCATATTCTATTTTTTATTCATTCTGACATTTCTTGTAGGCAATGATGCCTATGCGCAGAAACGTGCTAAGTATGTATTCTACTTTATTGGCGACGGAATGGGCGTAAATCAAGTCAATGGTGCCGAGACTTACCTTGCCGCCCGCGAAGGCATCATCGGAACGTCTCCCCTGCTCTTCCCCAGCTTTCCATATATAGGTCTTATAACCACCCAGTCTGCCACAAACGGCGTCACCGATTCTGCCGCAGCCGGAACAGCGCTCGCCTCAGGCGTGAAGACAAAGAACGGAGCCATAGGCGTGCTAAAAGATCTTGTTACGGCAGTTCCCTCCATTGCCCACAAAGCAAAGGAACATGGCGCTGCAGTAGGAGTGACGACCAGTGTTACTGTTGACCACGCAACGCCTGCCGTATTCTACGCTCACCAAGACTCGCGCCACAAATATTATGATATAGGTAAGCAACTTGGTCCCTCGGACTTCGACTTTTTTGCCGGGTCTGACTTCATGACTCCCCTAAACCCTGTAGATACTACCGACAAGGTTGACCTCTATCAACGCACTCGCCAGGCTGGCTACACCATTGTGCGCGGCTACGACGAGTTTCGCAGCAAATACAGGAAAGCCAAGAAGATGGTCCTCCTGCAGCCCGAAGCCGACAGCAAGGAATATAGGGAAAACATCCCCTATGTCGTCGATCAAAAGCCAGGCAATCTGAAACTACAGGACATCACTCGCGCAGGCATCGAGTTCCTCACGAAGCAAAAGAAGGACGGTTTCTTCCTTATGGTGGAAGGTGGCATGATAGACAAGGCTTGCCATGCCAACGACGGCGCCGCATACGTAAAAGAGCTCATTGCCATGGACAGCTGTGTGCGCATAGCCTACGAGTTCTACCAGAAACATCCCGACGAGACTCTCATCGTCATCACTGCCGACCACGAAACTGGCGGACTCTCCCTCGGGCGTGGCAAGTATGAGCTTCACCTTGACCTGCTTGACGCACAAAAGACAAGCCTGCCACGATATGAGCGCCACCTGAAGCGCCTCATCAAGGAGAAAGGCATGGAAGTCCTGACGTGGGACGCCATCTGCGACGACATTCGCCGGAACTTCGGCATCGGCGACCAGATACAGCCCACAGAGCATCAGGTGGAGCGCATCCGTCGTGCCTACGACCGCCTGGCTTCCGCTTTCCTCGCTGACAAAAATCCAAAGCTCGGCAGGGAGATAAGCGACCTGACCTATGCTTGTGCAAAATGCGTTGACGAGCATACCATGATAGGCTGGCAAAGTGGCGGACACAGCAACGGATATGTAGGTGTCTATGCCATCGGCGTAGGTGCCGAGCAGTTCACTGGGCGTTTCGACAACACGCAGATACCGCTGCGCATGATGAAAGCTGCCGGCTGGGAGTAAAGAATAGGACAAGAGAACATGAAAATACATATTCCCAACGAAGCCTCTCTTGCCGAGGCTGCCCGACTCTTTGCCGAGAACATAGGCAGCAGGCGCATCTTCGCCTTCTACGGCTCCATGGGTGCAGGCAAGACCACCTTCATCCGTGCCCTCTGCGAGCACCTTGGCGTCAGCGAGACAGTCAACTCTCCCACATTCTCCATAGTCAACGAGTACTTTAGTCCCGTGCTCGAGGCTAGCATCTTCCACTTCGACTTCTACCGCATACGTCGTTTGGAGGAAGTCTATGACATGGGCTATGAGGACTATTTCTACAGCGGCAATTTGTGCCTTATAGAGTGGCCCGAGCTCATAGAGGAGCTTCTGCCCGAAGACGCCGTCCGCGTGAAGATAATCGTAGCCGACGACGAAAGTAGAACGCTGGAATTCTGAACCCCCCAAAAAGAAATCCCCTGCACGGCATTGAGCCCTGCAGGGGATTTTTGTATCTGTAAGCCTACGTTTATGGATGATTATAGCTGTTGAGTTTCATGTCAACGACGAGCACTGAATATGCCGGAATGGTAGATGTCGCTGTGGCACCGTATGCCAACGCAGCGGGAACATACACCCTCCACAAATCTCCGATGTGCATATACATGAAAGCCGTTGTTTCGCCAACGGTATTGTTGTTGGCAAGGCGAGTCACAGCTGCGCTGTGCGAAGACTTGAAGATGTCGTCCCACAACACTGTCAGTCCGCTGTGGTCCACCACCTTCCCTTCGGCATAGGAGTCAGAAGGTATTAGGCGCTTCAGGAAGTTGTAGGTGACATAGTCTGTAGCCAGCGGACAGCCGCTTCCCGTGCCTTGCTCCAGAATTTCTACGCAAATGGAGTCGTAAGCCGTAGGCTGTGCTGTCGATGAAGGCAGATATTTCCTGAAGAAACGATAATTGCAGTGCTGAGCCCAGTCGTCGCCATAGTTTTCCTTTGCCTCAGCTATGGCAGCTCGGCCCTCTGCGGTCTTCTGGAGGAAAAAGGCTGTGTTGCGAGCCTCCCAGTTGTCAAATTCCGAATCCCCGTCATTAATGTTTTCCTGACATGACACAAGTGTCAGTAGGGGCAACAGCAGGAAGAGAAGTTTTTTCATTGTAGTTTTTTCAAGAGAGAGGTGATACTTACCTTATCTTCTATAAGCCCACGCAGGTCGCTTATTGCTACGCGCTGCTGCTGCATGGTGTCGCGGTCGCGCAGGGTGACGCATTTGTCGGTCAGGGTGTCGTGGTCCACGGTGATGCAATATGGCGTGCCTATGGCATCCATGCGGCGGTAGCGCTTGCCTATGGTGTCCTTTTCTTCATATTTGCAGTTGAAGTGGAACTTCAGCTCGTCCATAATCTCACGAGCCTTCTCGGGCAGTCCGTCTTTCTTCACCAGTGGCAGCACAGCCAGTTTCACGGGAGCCAGAGCTGCCGGCAGACGCAGAACCACGCGTGTCTCGCCATTCTCAAGCTGTTCTTCCTGATAGCTGTGGCACATCACGCTGAGGAACATTCTGTCCACGCCTATACTCGTCTCGATGACGTACGGCGTGTAGCTTTCGTTGGTCTCCGGGTCGAAGTATTTTATCTGGCGTCCGGAGTATTTCTCATGCTGCGAGAGGTCGAAGTTTGTGCGCGAGTGTATTCCCTCCACCTCTTTGAATCCGAAGGGCATGCGGAACTCCACGTCGCTGGCAGCGTTGGCATAGTGTGCCAGTTTCTCGTGGTCGTGGAATCTGTAGTTCTCTGCCCCGAAGCCCAGAGCCAGGTGCCACGCCATGCGCGTCTCTTTCCAGCGCTTGAACCATTCGAGTTCTGTGCCAGGGCGAACGAAGAACTGCATCTCCATCTGCTCAAACTCCCTCATGCGGAAGATGAACTGACGTGCCACAATCTCGTTGCGGAACGCCTTGCCTATCTGGGCTATGCCGAAAGGTATCTTCATGCGTCCCGTCTTCTGCACGTTCAGGTAGTTCACGAAGATTCCCTGAGCCGTTTCGGGACGCAGGTATATCGTCGATGCTCCCTCGGCAGTGCTTCCCATCTCGGTCTTGAACATGAGGTTGAACTGGCGCACGTCGGTCCAGTTGCGCGTGCCGCTAATGGGGCATACGATGCCTTCGTCGAGGATAATCTGCTTTATCTCTGCCAGGTCGTTGTCGTTGAGCGCCTTCTCGAAGCGAGCATGCAGGGCGTCGCGCTTCTGCACGTTCTCCAGCACTCGGGGGTTTGTCTGGCGGAACATAGCCTCGTCGAAGCTCTCGCCGAAGCGTTTCCTTGCCTTTGCCACCTCCTTGTCTATCTTCTCGTCGTACTTAGCCAGCTGGTCCTCTATCAGCACGTCGGCGCGGTAGCGTTTCTTCGAGTCGCGGTTGTCGATGAGAGGGTCGTTGAAAGCGTCAACGTGTCCGCTGGCTTTCCATATGGTGGGGTGCATAAATATGGCGCTGTCTATGCCCACGATGTTCTCGTGGAGCAGCACCATGCTCTGCCACCAGTATTGCTTGATATTGTTTTTCAGTTCTACACCGTTCTGCCCGTAGTCATACACGGCAGCCAAACCATCGTAGATATCGCTGCTCGGAAACACGAAGCCATACTCCTTGCAGTGCGAAACGATTTTCTTAAAAGTATCTTCCTGTGCCATATTCTTTTTATGTCATGTGGCAGCGCTTCGCCGCCTTTCGTTATTGTCTGCGTGCAAAGTTAATAATAAAAAGTAGAAAAACGCACTTCTATTTTTTATATGTATGTAGCTGGGGTTATTCGAAGTAGAAGGAGAGCACCACCATGTTGGAGTGGGCAGAGAGGGTGCTCTCGGTATATACCCGCAGGCGTTCGTCGGTGAGGTCGGTGCGCTTGCGGTTGAGTATGTCTGCCAGCCCGAAGCTAAACTTGAGTTCGGGTATGAGTTTGAAGAAGGGCAGGTAGATGTCGCATCCCAGTCCTGCCTCAAGGTTCACTCCAAAGGGTTTCGTCTGTATCATCCCGTGCTTGCCGCTGGTGAGGTCCACCATGGGCTGTACGCCGGCAACGACGTATGGGCGGAAGTTGTTGAAGCGCGGCGCTGCCATCTTCAGGGCTATGGGCAGACCGATGTAGGTTGACTTCAGGTTTTGCGACTGTGTCTCGCCTGTGTTTAGGTTTCTGAACTTCAGGTGCTTGCTGCCGAAGTGGAGCGATGGCGTTATGCGTAGCGCAAGCCACTTGGTGATTTTCCATTCGCCGAGTATTCCCACGCTGAAGCCAAAGTTTTGCGTGTCGTTCTCGCCTACCCACTGGTCGCCGGTGCTTTCGTTGAGCAGTCCGTTGTTCTTCAGTTTCAGTTCCTGGTCGTGCACGCCCACGAAAAACCCATAGTGGAAGCGCCTCTCGTCGATGAAGGGCTTGTTCTGGATTTTTCTTTCCTGCGCCATGCATGCCACTGCCAGCAGCAGCAAGAGCGTAGTGATGGTGGTGCGTAGTAGGCTCATATATGCGTAGAAAATGTGCTGCCGAGCTTTTCTCTCGCCTCAGCAGTCACTCCATGTATATTTTTAAAACAAAAAAATCCCCTTATTATTGTGTGCGAGGCTGAGAAAATGCAAAAAAGACGCCGACGGCTCGTCTTCGTTCAGAGAGCCGCCGGCATTTGTGGGTTCTAGGTTTTCTGTCCCGTTATGCCTCGGGCGAGATAGCGCCAGAGGGGCAAACGTCTGCGCATGTGCCGCAGTCGATGCATGTGTCGGGGTTGATGCTGTAGATGTCGCCCTCGCTAATGGATTCTGTAGGGCACTCGGGCTGGCAGGTTCCGCAAGCCACGCAGTCGTCGCTGATAACGTAAGCCATAATTCTTTAGATTTTTTGAAATTTTTGTTATGTTATGTGTGTAATTCTGTTCGTGCGTCTCATGCCTTTACAGGCAACTACTCCGCCGAGGAACGTGGCAAAGTTACTGCATAGACCTTGAAGAGCAAAGTAAAACCGAAGATTTTTTGACTCACACGGCAAACCAGCCCCAAAGACCATGAAAATGAACAAAACGGAGAAAAAACTTGTCTGTCCCAAAAGGAATGCATATCTTTGGACCGGTAAAAAATTCAAAAACAATTTATTAACTAATTAACCCAACAACAATTATGAAGAAATTATTTCTTATTGCAGCTACTGCATTGTTCATGGTAAGTTGCGGCGAAAATCCCGCCGACAAGATGTGCAAAATTCTCGACGACGGCACTGCTCGCATCGAAAAGGCCGCCAACGGCGAAGAAGCTGAGAAAATCCAGAGCGAAGTGTTGGACGAGCTCCAGAAGTTTGCCGAGAATGCTAGCTTCATCGACAACATCCGCCTTGACGATGCAGGCAAAGCTAAGGTAGAAGAAGCTACCAAACGCCTCTCCAGCGCTGTCATCGACAAGATGTTCAACTCTGCTACCGAGGATTTGAACAAGATTGGCGAAGATGCTAAGAAAGAACTCGACAAGATTGGCGAAGACGCTAAGAAAGAACTCGAAGAGGCTGCCAACTAAGCGATCTCTGAGCTGAAAGAAATACTAACAAAGGTGCCTGGCAATTTTCTTGCCAGGCACCTTTGCTTTATACATTAAGCCACAAGCGCACCCGACAATGTCTCCCCTATTTGCCCACTGCCCGGCATGCCGAAGGTAAAGAATCTTGACGAAAAAGTGAAAAGTTTTGACACGCATTTTTCGTCAAAATAGAACGCGGTTTTGAGGAATTTTTGCAAAGATTTTGACTCTCGGAAAATCCAATAAGGAAATTTTCGGATTACTCAAAGTAATTTCAAAATTCCTCAAAGAAATTCTGAAATTCCTCAAAGAAATTTTCATGTTTCTGAGGCGAAAAATCGCGAAAAAATGGCTCGGTTTTTCAAACATCAAACGAAAATCCGAGCCAAATTTTTGTATCCACTTGAAATTCAGACC